>JAAYEH010000158.1 GCA_012728855.1 Rhodopirellula sp.
CGGGAAGGTTTCTCCTGGGTCGATCGGCGGTTCCTCCATGAATACGCCGCCCGGCTCTCGGGCGATGCGGTCTTTTTGTACTTGTTTCTGGCCGCCGTCAGCGACCAGCACGGTCTGTCCTTCTACCGCGACACGACCATCGCGGGCCGCTTGCGGATGCGCGAGCAGGCGGTGGTCGAGGCGCGCGAGGAGTTGGTGACCTACGACCTGGTGGCTTACCAACCGCCGTTGACGCAGGTCTTGTCCTTGCCGCGTGCCCGCCTGGAGCGCAAGGAGTGCCACGCGCTGCGGGCCTTGTTCCAAACCCTCAACGAACCCGGAGAGCCACCATGAAAGTCGCCCAGTGGGCGGAGATTCGCCGCCTGTCCGAGATCGAAGGTCTGTCGCAACGGGCCACCGCCCGACGACTCCGCTGTAGCCACCGCACGGTGAAGAAAGCCTTGGCCCTGACGCAGCCGCCGGCCGAGAATCGGCGTGCCGCGCGGGGGAGCATCCTCGATCCGTTCAAGTCCAAGATCGAGGCCTTACTCGCCAAGTATCCCGAGCTGTCCGCGGTCCGCGTGTTGGAGGAGATCGCCAAGGGGCCCGAAGGCTACGAAGGCGAGATTTCGCTGGTCCGCCAGTATCTGCGGCAGGTGCGACCCGCCCGCGGCCGAGTCTATCAAGAGGTGTTTTACGAACCCGGCCAGGCCATGCAAGTCGACTGGGGCAGTTGCGGTCGCATTCAGATCGGCCAGACGCAACGGCAAGTCTCGGTGTTCGTGGCCGTGCTCTGTTACAGCCGCCTGGGTTACATCGAATTCTGTCTCTCGCAACGAAAGGCCGAGTTCTACCGGGCCTTGGTCCACGCCCTGACGTTCTTTGACGGCAGTCCGAAGCAGATCATCTTCGACAACCTGAAAGCCGCCGTGCTCAACGGTCATGGCCGCTCGGCTTGTCTGCACCCGGAGTTCCTGGCCTTGTGCGGCCACTTCTGCATGGAACCGATCGCTTGCGCCAGACGAGACCCGGAATCGAAGGGCGTCGTGGAGGCCAAAGTTCGCTACGTGA
This sequence comes from Rhodopirellula sp., assembly GCA_012728855.1. Lineage (GTDB taxonomy): Bacteria > Planctomycetota > Planctomycetia > Pirellulales > Thermoguttaceae > JABWBD01. Next base: position 1,051 of record JAAYEH010000158.1, read on the forward strand.
AGCACAATGCTCTGGCGGGCCGGGCGGAGACGCTGACGTGCTGGGAAGACTACGGCCGACTGGCCGTGCATTGGCGAGACGAGGTGGCCAATGTGCGACTGCACCAGACCACCAAGCAACGGCCGGTAGATCGTTTCGAGCAGGAACGCCCGCGACTACGGCCGTTGCCGGCCTGGCCCTTCGACACCGATGAAATCCTCTCGGTGATCGTCACTTCCCATAGCCGTGTCCACTTCGACGGCAACCGCTACTCCGTGCCGCCGGAGATCGTCGGCAAGACGGCCTTGCTACGGGCCGACGATCGCCACGTGCGGGTCTTGTACCAAGGAAAAGAACTCGCCGCCCACCCGCGTTGTTACGACCGCGGCCAATTGCTCTGCCAGGACGACCATCGACTGGCGGCCCTGAAGTTGCGGAATCGCGTGCGGGCTCGCGACCTGGAAGACAGCTTCGATGCGCTCGGTCCCGAAGCCCGTCAGTTCCACCTGGAACTCCGCCGCCGGCCGGTCAAGACCGCCGTGCATCTGCGTCGCATCCTGAACCTGGTACGGCTGTATGGCCGAGACGACGTGCGGGCCGCGTTGGTACTCGCCAACCAGTACGGCACCTACGACGCGGCCTACGTGGAGACCCTGGTGTTGCAGGAGCGGCGGCGACGCGAACTCCCTTCGCCCACGCCGCTGCGCCCCAAACGCCAAGAGTTGATCGACGAGATCCAACTCGACGAACCGGACCCGGCGGCCTA
>JAAYEH010000159.1 GCA_012728855.1 Rhodopirellula sp.
AGCCGCAACAATTCTGGAGATCCCAGAACGGCGGTGTTTATTCCCGAAGAGTTGCTGGTCGGTCAATTCGGCCGTCGGTCCCCTCTTTGCGAGGATAGCCGGAAGGAGTCCGTTGCGCCGTGGAACTGCCGCTTTCAGAATCGGACAGCTTAAAATCTGCCCCTCAGCACGGCATTTTATCTTGTTGACGGTTATACGTCACCCTGCACAAGCCCCGTCCGAGGCACGTCAACCGGCTACGGCATGGCTGTTATCTTTGAGACCCAGAAGGCCCCGGGCGAACTTCGGGAACTATGGAGGGTCGCAGCGTCACGGTCCATTCTTCAGCTTGCGAGTCGCAAGGGCCGTCAAGATGGCCGAAGTCACCTGCGTAGCCAACACTTTGGAACCTTCGTCGGTGAAATGACCGTTGACCGGGATCTGGATTTCATGGAGTCTGGGAAGGGAGAAGCTGTACAGATCGTTGACCGGGATTCCGTTCTCCTCCATCACCCTTCCGGCCACCGCATTGTACGGAACAAAGTCCTTGACGGCTGCCCCTACCAATAGCTCTGTACTCGGTCGCCGTCAAGCAGTTGCGGGATTTGATGCCCGGTACTCAGCAATCATATTGTCCGTAAGCAGTGCGTGGATTTATGGCGTCTGCCAGTCAACCAGTGCCGCATGCGCGTCTTTGCTATTTGCTATGTTGCCCCTGGCGATGGTCGCCACGGGCTTAAAAACCGGCCATTTATCGGGCATTTTCTTATGCTGGAAACAGCAATCGCAGTTGGCACCACCGACCGCGATTGCTGATCCTCTGTGAGCCGAGCACTCTGCTCGCTCGCTTCGTCCCCGTGTTACTGCGGGGCGGCGAGTTCTCGATACGACCGCCCCACTCGGAGCGGTCTTAGCCATTGGCTGGACCCAACCCATTGGAGAGAAAGGAAAGCGATTGGACACCTTTATTCGTGTTGCCGGGTTTTTGCTGCTGGGAGGTTTGGTCGCCGGGATAGTGGATTCTGTATTTTACGGCGGCTCGTTCTTGATGCCGGTGTTGGCCATGATTTTGGTCGTGTGGGCAGTGTGGTGGACTTGCGGAGATCTGCCGCAATAGCCGGGACGTGCTGTCGCCTGCCCGCCGAAGAAAGAGCCCGTTTCCTAAACTTGGCCGCTCTCGGTGTCAAGAATGCCGTATCTGCGGCGCCTGCTGCGGCAATGGCCCCTTCACCCTGCCGTCTTGCACTCGGCAATCTCCCAGGGCGGACATTCCGCCACACCGCGAACCGCGGCTGAGGGATGGGTGTTTTTGCTTTTAGGATTCCTCGCACCCTTCACGGAAAGGAGCAACCCTCTTGGAAATGGTTGTGTTGGCCGGCCTGTTGCTGGCCCTTGTATTCACCGTGATCGCCTTGGTTCACCAGGTGCGATTGCGGAGAGCACTGCAATCGTTATTGGCACGTCTACTCACCCGCTGGAGATCCTCTCCGAATGAGCACAACCCCTCGCAGACTGTTGCCACTCGTGGCCCTCACGATCGTTAATCTCACTGCCTGTGTCAGCGACGACGAACGTCTCGTGGAACTGGCCACCGAAAGCGCCGAGCGGCAGGCATCCCAGAACCTCGAAATGGCCCAACTCCATCAACAGGTCGCCGATTCGCACAACCAGCTTGTCGACCTGCAGCGCAGCCTGGAGAGCCAACAGACCGAGATCCACGCGCAGCGCGACGCCCTGGAGAGCGAGCGCCGGGAAATTGCCCAACAGCGACTCCGCGAGTCGCTTCTCGCTCCCATTCTCGAAGGTCTCGTTCCGCTGCTGGTCTGCGCGCTGGTGCTGTTGTTCTGCGTAATGCTGGTCTACGGACTTCGAGGCGACACCGGCAGCGACGAGGTGATCTCGGAGGTACTGATTGAGGAGCTTACTTCGAGCGAGCCAAGACTGTTGTTGCCCCAAGCGGAGGCCCTGACGGTCAACGAGCCGCCGCCGCAACTTCGCCACGAAGCTCACTCCGACACCACCGACGAGTAAGCGTAAAGCGAGCCGATGCTTATCAGCCCGTTCCAACCCCAAGGAGAACCAAGTGAGCCATATCGTCACGATTCAAACGGAAGTCCGGGACGCGACGGCGGTCCAAGCCGCCTGTCGGCGTCTGGGACTGCCGCAACCTGTCCAGGGCACCTTCCGGCTCTACAGTAGCCAGGCGACCGGGCTGTCCGTCCGGCTGCCCGACTGGCGGTATCCGGCCGTCGCTGAGCTGACCACCGGCCGGGTTCAGTACGACAACTTCAACGGCTACTGGGGCGACCAGAAACACCTCGACGCCTTTCTGCAGGCGTATGCCGTCGAAAAGGCAAAGATCGAGTGCCGCAAGAAAGGCCATACCACAACCGAGCAGACGCTTGCGGATGGCTCGATCAAGTTGACCGTCCAGGTCCACGGAGGCGCCCAATGACCCAAACCATCGAGATCCTCGTCACTCGCGACGGCAAGACAAGCATCCAGACGCAGGGATTCGCCGGGTCAACTTGCCGGGACGCCAGTAAGTTCCTGGAAGAGGCGCTCGGCCAGCGGGCCAGCGAAAGGCTCACCGCCGAGTTCCACCAGGGACAGACCAACCACTTGCACCAGCAACAGTAGCGCTGACGACCCTGCCGCCGTTGCCTATTGCTCACCTCTCTTGTAACCACCCCGCTGCCGGAGAAACAACTATGCCCCTTGCCGATCGCTTGACCGAATACATCGCTGCCTGCTTTACCGGCCTCTGGATCGAGTCGCACGAGCACGAGGATGCCCTCCGCGAACTCGCCCGCATGTGCCATGACGAGCACTGGCAACTCGCCACCTGGAATGTCGAACGCGGACTGCGGATACCCGGCGCTGCGCAGTCCGAAGACGGCGGCGGAACCGATCCGCTGGCAGCCATCCGCTCGATCAATGCCCTGGCGACACCGGAAGGCTCGACGCTTCTAATATTGGAGAACTTTCACCGATTCCTCGGCTCGCCGGAGATGATCCAGGCTCTGGCCCAACAAATCACCCAGGGCAAACAGAACCGCACGTTCCTGGTGGTGCTTTCGCCAATAGTCCAGATTCCCACCGAGCTGGAAAAACTCTTCGTGGTGGTCGAGCATGACCTGCCCGGCCGACAACAGCTCGAAGAGATCGCCCGCAGCATCGCCACCGAAGAGGGTGAGCTACCCGATGCGGACGAGATGGAAACCGTCCTGGACGCCGCGGCCGGACTGACCCGTTTCGAGGCTGAAGGGGCGTTCAGCCTGAGCCTGGTACGGCACCGCCGCGTCCAGGCCGACACGATTTGGGAACTGAAGGCCGGAATGCTCAAGAAAAGCGGCCTGATGCAGCTTTATCGGGGCGGCGAGCGGTTCGATGGCCTGGGCGGCTTGCTGGCGCTGA
>JAAYEH010000160.1 GCA_012728855.1 Rhodopirellula sp.
AGCCGCAACAATTCTGGAGATCCCAGAACGGCGGTGTTTATTCCCGAAGAGTTGCTGGTCGGTCAATTCGGCCGTCGGTCCCCTCTTTGCGAGGATAGCCGGAAGGAGTCCGTTGCGCCGTGGAACTACCGCTGTCAGAATCGGACAGCTTAAAATCTGCCCCTCAGCACGGCATTTTATCTTGTTGACGGTTACCAGCAGAGCACCCCGGTCGCGGCCAAAGCGGCCCGCAAGGTCCGTCGCGAACTGATCTTCGCAGCCCTGAAAGAGGCCAAAGGCTTGCTGCGACAATCGGCCGTTTCCGACGAGTAACAGGAGTGTAACCCAGATCATGAGCCGACTTTACAGCATGACCGTCTACGTCGAGGACTTCCAAGCGGCTCACACCGCGGACATCCAAAAGGCGGCCAACGACGAATGGTCTGGCTTGGAACTACGTTCCAACCCGGTCGAAGGTAACGTCTTGTCCGGCGAAGCGGAAAGTCAACTCTGCGGCGGCGAAACGGAGGAGGAGTTTGCGCTGCGGATCTCCAAAGCGATCTTCCAGGCCAATCAAGGCCCCTGCATCGTGCGGGTCGACGCCATCTACTTGGAAGAACTCCCTTACGAGACCTATGAGCACGGTCCGGAGGACTACGACCGGGTGATGAACAGCGTCTCGGTCTTTGATTCGTAGTTCACAGAAGCTGAACAAGGGACCGAGTAGACGAACTGCTCCGCAGGATAGCTCAAGGCAGATTCGAGGATGCCCAACCTTGGCAAACTAAGCTAGAACGGGTCGTGCTTCGCCGGGCAACGCCAAAGTCGTCGAGTCGAAGCCGGCGAGCAGCGGGGCTCACTTGCGTCGTTCTTTGCCAAGCATTATCGTGGTGTTCGCACAGGCTCTGGAGGACAAGTCTTGTTCGCGGCAACCGTTCTCTCGACATTGATTGTGGCGGCGTCTCACATGCAATTCCAACGGCATGAGATCGATGTGTATCCGGGTGGGTATCAGGTGGCGGTGGCCGACCTGAATGGCAACGGGCGGCTCGACGTCGTGGCCCTTTCCACCGACGCCAATCGGGTCGACTGGTACGAAAACCCCACTTGGAAACGCCGTCCGATCGCCACAATCGACCAACCGATCGATTTGGCGATCCACGACATCGACCTCGATGGCCGGCCGGAAATTGCCTTGGCCAGCGGATTCTACTTCGGGCAGTCGACTCGGGGGGGTGAAATCCAGTGGCTCAAAGCCAAGGCCAACCTCGACGAGCCGTGGACAATTCACCCCATTGGCAAAGCTCCGGTCACCCACCGAGTGCGCTGGGTCGATCTGGATGGCGACGGGCGAGTGGAGTTGGTCCATGCTCCGATTTTCGGCCCTGGTTCGAAGGGTGTTCAGGCTCCGAAACCAGCGCATCTGTGGGGCTTCCGCCCTCCAAAGGATCTCGGTCGCGGACAATGGGAAGCCTGGGAAATCGACGAAACCCTCACCGTGCTGCATGGAATCTGGGCCGGCAGGCTGAACGGCACCGGCCGTGACCAACTCCTTACCGCCAGCTACGAGGGCATCTATCAGTTCCGTTACGAGGGCGATTACCCTTCGGGAAACTGGACCAAAGTGTGTATCTCTCGCGGCGCCGAGCCCGAGGGCAAGACTCCTGGCACTTCCCAAGGCTCCAGCGAAGTCGTCGCGGGACGCCTCGGCAGCGGGCGAAACTTCATCGCGGCCATTGAGCCGTGGCATGGCAACGAAGTCGTGGTGTACACGCCGGACACGTCCTCCCACTGGCAGCGGCATGTGCTCGATAGCACACTCTCCGAAGGCCACGTGCTGGTCGTCGCCGATTTCGACGACGATGGCGACGACGAGATTGTTGCCGGTTGGCGAGGTGGGGGCGGAGGACTCACCCTCTATGACATGATGGACGGCGATTCGCTGCAATTTGATAGCCTATCGTTGGATCGCGGCATCGCTGCCGAAGGGGCCGTGGCCGCCGACATCAACGCCGACGGCCGACTGGACTTGGTCGTCAACGCTGGGCGGACGAAGAACCTTGTGTGGTATGAAAATCGGCGATAGCAGGGAAGCCGCAGGTAATCCACGGTGAACGGGCCACGGACGGCGACGATCAGGCAGCCCACCAGACACACCCATTGGGTCACGATTTAGTCCAACGGCCGAGCCTTCCCTGTGATTCGCCTGGGGCGACTGCTGGTAATCATGCACCGCTGGTCGCCCACGCACCTCATTTCCCTTCCTACCCGCCGGTGAGATAGCGGCTTTCGACTCCTTCCCAGACCGGTCAAGCCGATATCCGGTCTCCGTGAAAGCTGATCGGCGGATTCTCGCGCGCTGCCAAACCGGCTTACATGGTACGGGACTCGGACGGGCATCGATTTCAGATGCCGGTCGGGGGCCAGACAGTCTCAGGAGCACAGCCCCATGGCCAAACGATCACGAGCGAGTTGGCCAAGTTGATGTCCCATCTCGCCGAGCGGCTTTCAGGCACGGAAGACGGCAAGCCCAAGATCTTCCGCGACTCGGCCATCGGGAATCTCAGCGAGTTCTTCGAGCGGTTCCGCGAACTGAACGTGCGTTCCAACGCCGATCTGGACCGGCTGGTCGCCGACTGCCAGAGGATCGTCCGGGGTGTCGAACCCCAGGATCTGCGGGATAGCTAGGGCTTGCGCCAACATGTGGCCACCGAGCTGTCGCGGGTCCAGAGCGTGCTGGACGGCATGCTGGTGGACCGGCCGCGGCGGAATATCCTGCGAAAGCCGAGGTGAGCCCGGCATGAAGCTTGTCATCGCTCCCGGCGGGGCGGTCCGGTGCCTCTACACCGAATCGATCGACTTGGCCAGCCTGGGCCGCCTCGCCATCTGTCGTGCCTCCTACGTCGAACCGGACGAAGCTGGCCGCTGGCACGCCGACTTGTCGCCTGTCGCTGGCCCGGACCTGGGGCCTTTCAGTCATCGCAGCGAAGCCTTGGCCGCCGAGGAAGCCTGGTTGGAGGAGCATCACCTCCGGACAAGCTGACCCGCCGGCGGATCGCAACCACCGGTTCACCCATTACACACGTCGCCCATTCAGTTTACGGAGAACATGCCATGCAAATCCTCTTGATCAACAACGACGGCGCCGGCTTCGCGGATCACATCGACGTGCCCGAGGGGACCACCGTCCAGAAGCTCTTCGCCCAAACGGTCCCCAGCGGCCGGCCGCAGGACTACCTGATCCGCGTCAACCGCCAGCCGGTCGCCGCCGACCAGACGCTCCAGCCGGGCGACCGCGTCAGTTTCACGCCGGTCAAAATCGAGGGCGCTCGGACCGCGGCCTAGCCCATTGACTCCAGCCCAGTGTCTGTCGGCACGTATGCCAACCCTGCCTTGCCGCCGAGGATCTGCCGCGGGCACCGTGTTGCACGGGCAGATCCTTGGTTCTTCTATCCCGATCTGAGGAGTCCCACCGTGACGGTAACCCCCTACCGCCTTGAAGGCGTGGTGACCACCGATCGCGTGATCGCCCGGGTGCGGTCCGATGACGGCGAGATCCTACTGGCCGAGTCGCCCGATATCTATGTCTCGGATACCAACAACACCAAGCAGGGCCGGATTGGAGCGATCGTCCGCGGTGGCCGCGCGGAGTTTTGGAACTGGGTGCGGGAGTGAAGCTTGCCCGGCCGGCGCGGCATCCTGCTGGACAACCGCCGCGACGCAGGCCTTTGCGCGTGTGGTGTTTCCCCTTGCTACAACCGGCGACCACAGATCGAGCACTCCTTCGATGTCCGCCAAAGCCTTGAGGCTGCGGGATGGATCTACACTCACGTGATTTTGCCGGAAGGAGACGACAGCCCGCTGGCATCACGAACGAAGGCGGCTTTGGCCGGCGGCCCGGACGTGGCCCGCGCGATCGTCGACCTGGAGTCCCACGGGGCAGTTACGGCAGGGCAGAAGCTGTTTGATCGCAAGCTCAAGCTGGATTTGAAGTTGGCGGAAGCCGTGGAGCTGCCGCTGGCCACCAACCGAGAGAAGATGTTCTTCATCAAGCTCAACATGGACCTTATGGCCCGAGAACAACGATTGGAACTGCATTACTGCCTATGATTTAGCCGCTGATCGCCCTGATGTCTGAACTGACGGAAAGATTCGCATTCCGCTCTACCGAGAGTTCGCCGATCTCCTTATCGACTGGGGGGGATGGCGGCGTAACCGATCGCCCTTATAATGGCTCTTCTCGCTGCGTTTACGATCCCATCCAACGACCTGTGCAGGAAACGTCGTATGGCTCCGCGAAGAGGCGGCTCGGCGGGTGATAAACGGCTCTCGAACCTCGGTCAGGATTTGCCGGTCATCTTCATTGGATGGTCCGGCAAAACGAGCATGCAAGTGGCCGAAGCGCTGCATGTGTTCCTTTCCGGGACGGTGAAGAAAGCCAAACCGTGGATGTCGGACAAAGACATCTACTCGGGTGAAGCATGGCTTCAGACATTAAGAGACCATCTGCAACAGGCCAGTTTGGCAATCATCTGCCTTACTCCCGAGAACCGGGACCGTCCCTGGCTACACTTCGAAGCCGGCTTACTGTCCAACTCGTCGTCCAAAGCCACGCCGGTGTGTCCGTATCTTTTCGGACTGCGTGCGTCCCAAATCGAGTACCCGATGGCGCAGTTCCAACTGTCGGCGAACACCGCGGACGAAGAGCAGGTGTTTCGCATTCTCGAGACGGTCGAGAACCGTTTGGGAAACGGGGCGGTCGATTACCCGCTGGTGCATGCCGAGCTAAAAGGATTCCTTGGCAGGCTGCCGCCGCATCCGCCCCCAACCGCAGGTGACCCCCGCGTCTATTTCGATTGCACTCAGCAGGAATTCGAGCGGCATCTGGCAGATGCGGATCGGGTAACAGTTGTCGGCGTGACCAATGAGGGGCTTGCGGGCCACCTCACTGCGGCCCGAGCGAATCGTCAGCAGCCGTGGAAGGAGCTTCAGGTCGTCTTCCTGGCCAAAGACCTGTTGAGTCATATAAGGGATCCGCTGGAAAGGCAGCAGGATCGCGATTCGCCCGAACGACGCTGGGATAGTGCGGTGAATACTCTGCGGCAACTGCTTGTTGAGACGCACGAGCCGATTGCGGAGCGCGTGGTAATTCGCCGTACCGACCGAATGCTGCCCTTTGTGGGCCAGCTATACGATGAGCACCATGCACGCGTGGCGTTCATCCTGCCCGAACGCGACATGCGCGACAACTGCTACATCAACTTCCCATCGATCCCGTGCGGTGATAAGCAGTTTCGCTCTCGCCAGGGGCTTCTCACAGGCGATGTTCCACCCTGCAAGAAGACCGAAGGGGACTATGACTGCGAATGCTGTGATTGGGGAAAAGGGCATTCTCCTTGCCAGGCGATCAGAGAGGCTATCAAGGAAATCAGATCCTCAAGCACGCCGATCTTCGCGGCCAACGTGGTCGGCGCTCTCACCGAGAATGACGAAACCTTTCGCTTCAAGTGCCTAGCGCCGCAGTGCCGCTGGCAATACTTCCGCATCATTGGCGATCCTCGCCCCCCCGTGCATCTGTTGACGTTTGTTCTCGTGCGACGCCGAGATACGCTCTTGCTGCTCAAGCGTTCGGAGGCGACTGCCAGCGACCAGCATGGTAGACTTGGCGTGATAGCCGGCAAAATAAACGACGAGGACTTCTTTTTGGAGGAGCCCGGTCGAGAGTACCGAGATCTGGTTTTTGATATGCAGATGGAACATTATCGTGTGCTGTCGAGAATGAAGCAGGATGAAGATGGTCTATGGCAGATACCCGACGACGATCCTTTGTGGTGCACATTCTGGAGCAAGTATCTGAATCCGCTCACCGAGTCTTTCTGCAAGTTTGCACATTTGGAAGACTCGGGAGAACCCAATCCGTTCATTGAGCCGGCCAGGAAGGCAGCCGTGCGATATGTCCAAGAAAAGCTCCGAAAACGCATCTTTCCTCAGGAACTCAAGTCCGTTCCTGGGACTTTTGTTGTCAAGCGGCGGGGGAACTGGCTCTTTCCGATAGTCTTCCTGCTCGACATTGGGGATACGTACCACCCTGTTGTATCAACGCAAACGATTCCATTATCGTGTCTTTCGACGTGGAATGGCCGCGATGGCCTGACGCTCTTCCTGGAGAAATACGCCGGCGATATCGTGGATAGACTTGCGAGTATTCCCTGGTCGCCCCGAACGTATAGTCATGCCAACTGAACGCGTCCTTGTCAGCAAATGTTTGTTGGGGCAGGCGTGTGCCTATGACGGTACCGCCGCGGAGCGGCAGCTTGAGCCGGCATTGATCGAAAGCATGAGACTTGATGTGCTTGCGGTTTGCCCGGAGGAGCTGGGTGGCCTGCCCACGCCCCGCCCGAGGATCGAACTGGTCGGTGGCGATGGGAATGATGTCATCAGCGGCACGGCCCGGGCGGTGAACAAACACGGGGATGATCGTACCCGTGCTATGCTCCAGGGAGCCCAAGCGACCTCGCATCTGGCCCGCAAGCATTGCGCCGTCCGAATGATTGCGCGCCGCCGCAGCCCGAGTTGCTCCTGCAACCAGGTGGCGGATGGTTCGTTCATGGGCAACTTCCGTCCGGGCCCGGGAGTGGCGGTCGCCCTGCTCCGGGCAGAGCTTGGACTGCCGTGCGTGAAAGTGGAGGAAATCGTTGTCGAGTTGCTCAAAGGCGCGCTTCGCCAAGGTATTGACGTCTACCATTCGCTGGGGGAGTGGAGCGAGCGACGCGATCGTGTCGTAGCCCTGCTTTCAAACACATTGCCTTTGGAAAAGCCGGCGGTGTGGAGCGAGTTTTTTCGCGCCGCCTTCCGCGAAGTGATCCAGGAGATGCACCAGACCCGACAAGCTTCTGACGATATCAATTTGTGGGACTCGGATACCGTGCGATTTTTCCAGGATTCCTGCCGCCAAGCGTTCGGCATCGAATTGATCGTCCCGTCGAGACGATGCCGCATTTGTACTTATCCCGAAGGCTTTCTCGACTCCTACCTCGACGGGGACGGTGTGTGCTCGGCATGCCGTTCGTACCAGCAGCATCAAGCGTTGCTGGTTGATTATCCGCGTTTGCGAATAATGCTGCGGCGAAAGATCAACGAAGTCCGCGGTCGTTTTCCGCGTGAATGTGTGGCCGCGTGTAGCGGCGGCAAAGACAGCACGTATATGCTCTACCGGCTGCGACGGGAATTTGGCGCCGATGTCGTCTGCGTTGTGGACGAACTCAATCAACAGAACCTCGAAGCCGTCGACAATTTGAGGCGCGCTTGCCGGCAGGTGGACGTCGATCTTGTGCATCTCGATGCCCCGCCGGACGTTCGCGGCATTCGGCGCAACTTCCTGCTTCGGGGAAACTCGTTCTGCCGGCTGTGCCTCCGGTCGCACTTGATTCGCGTGTACCACTATGCCCGGGACAGCCGGATTCCGCTGGTATTCTTCGGCTTGAGCCCGTATCAATGCCTCGACTGCGCCGATGCTATCCGCTGGTCGATCCAGGCGATCAACGACGTGGCTACGCCGCAGGAGCAACTCGATCACGGGGGAATACTCGAGCGCTACAGGCACCGCGCTTTCCAGGGGGGGTTCGATACGGGCTTCATCACGCCGGGTCAAAGAACTCTCTATGCGGAATGGCAACAGGTCTTTCGCCGTTCGTCGGCCGACTTCGCTCCGCTTCTCGTGCCCTTCTTTCTCTTCGATGGCTATCCGGATGAGGAGGAAGTGATGTCCACCATCGCCAGCGAGGTCGGCTGGATTAAGCCTGAGGTGCTGCTTAATCGAACCAACTGCAGAATGCTGCGGTTGGCAGGGATCATTCATCGAGCCATCGGCCGCTATCACCTGAACTACAAGGAGCGCGCTACGCGACTGCGGTTTGCAGGAAGGATAATGTCTGAAGACGAAGCTCATAATCGCGGCGAGGAACTCGACCAAGCAGAGTCACGCGAAGCCATGTCGCGACAGGAGTTGGAGCATGCACTCCAACAGGAATTCGCACTCTCAATTGACGATTTGCCAGAGCACGTCCAGCAGGCGCTTCAGGAAATCCTGACGTAAGACTCAGCCGCGGAACGTCGCCTGATCCTGGATCGCAATGACGATTAGAGGGCCGGGTCACACAACCGCCCCGGATGATGTACCTGACTGAAGAACATTAAGGTTTCTATGCTGCTCGCTCCCGCCAAAGAGTCACCACGGTAAACGCGAGTCCGGGAGCGAGCAGCGTAGAAACCAGTTGAGCGAAACCGCGGCCGTCGAACTCGAAGACGCCCTGCGTCATCCGCCGCTCGTGGGCAGATGCCGAGGGTCACGGTCGGTACACCTCCAACTTCGCCTTCGCAAGAATCTCGGGAAATGCGCGCACGGCATCGCGGTCGTACCGTTTGATGGTTTCCGGCAGTTCGCTCCACGGAACAAGGCAGTCATGCACCTTCCGTTGGTCGTCACGCGGATGGCCGTACCGCCAGCCGTCACGTAGCCTCTCCGCGTTCCACCGGCCATGCTCCATTTCCGCCATGCGTTCAACCTCCTCGAGAGCGAACTGGTGGTGGTCGAAGATCACCGGCTCTTGCTTCTGCCTTACCCCGAAGCCGCAAGCTTCAAGCGTTTCCACAGCGTATCCGGCCTGTTCACGGTTGGCCAAGAAAGAGCGGTCACTTGCTGTTGGTATAACCATTGCCCAACGGCATGGCCAGGGGCCCCCGATGCAGGGAAGGAAATCTAGCCACCCCCACTTACTCCTCCCGCCTGCGGCACGGAGCATGATCTGTCCGCGACCAGAGTCCCGGGATCAATGTCCTTTCATCGCTACGAAGATCTGGCGTCGGGCCAGGACTTCGGGCAGGACTTCCGAGATCACCAGGTCGAGTTCTTGCTCATCGCATCCCAACTGGTCCCAGCCGACGACATCGCGATGTTGGCGAAGACTCTTGTTGGTCACCGGGGCATACTCAAAACCTTCGATCAGCCGCTCGCGAAGCCAGCGGTCGTGTTCCTGCCGCGCCAGCCGCTGGCGATCCGCATCGGGAATTGCCTGGGCAGCGACATCGTTCAACGGAGCATGGCGTGCCAGCCGATAACCGATCTCGTGTAGTTTCGCGGGCATAACGCGAGCCACTGCCCGATTCAGATCTTTCTCCGAATCGCTCAGCTCCTGGTAGGGCCTCAGCGACGGATCGGTTTTAGCGACGTCGTCGCGACGGTCTCCGAAACTCCAGCCGTGCCGTTGGCGAGCTTCGACCCAGCCGCTGTGGATGGCTTCGGCCATCGCATCGATCAGTTCGGTGTCGAAGGCATACTGCTCAAAGTGCGCAAAGAAATCGGCCGAGACGTGCATCGAAAGCAAATTGGGAGTATTCAACTGGGCAACGCCGAAGCGGCGGGCGCCCTGGAGTCGGCACATGGCCAGAAGCGACTGGAGCGACCGGGCCCCATGGAGAAACTCCTCGGCATTTAGAAAGGCGTGGACAACCGCCGCATCCACGTTTGCGCGCTCCGTCCTCGTGTCAATGAGGTGCCCATACATCTGCTCCAGAGTCGCCCGCAAAATCACCGCCCGGCGGATGACGTAGGAGGGATCCTTCTCGGGATCGTTTCCGGCCGCATTGGGACCCTTGATGTCAATGTAGCCGCGCAGCCGACTGATGAAGTCGGGACCCTTGCAGTTTCGGAACTCTTCGCGTTCCTGCCGCCCTTGGGCGCGAGAGCAATCGAACTCCGCGAAACTGTGTTTCGTTCCGCCGGCGAAGACGAAAATTGACTTGCCGAAAACGTGCGTGTCGCTCCCCGAGCGGAATTCGGCGTCCTGCATGGGCACGAGGAAGTGACGCAGCCAAGCGAGATTGTCCGTGTCGAACTCGTCCCAGAAGACCAGGGGGATGGTTCCCCGGATGCTGGCATCGCGCACACGATGAAAAGCCTCGTAGAGATGTTCGAGGGAATCGTCGGCGAACTGGGATAGATTGAACTCCAAAACGGGATTCTTGTCGCCGAAGAGCGATTTCCCCAATTGCTTGATCGCGAAGGACTTGCCAGATCCTGGCTGGCCGAACACAGCGATCGAAAGGGGACGCAGGTCGCTGCGGTTGCCGCAATACTCGTCGATCAGCGCCCGCACGGCGTTGATGCGCTCGATCTCCTGGCGGTCGACGGTCGAATAGCCTCCGTACCTCGCTTTCGGCACGCCCCGCAGGGCTTTCTTCGGGCCGTTCATAACAATCTCGAAGGCCTTCGCCTTCATGTACTCCACGGTCGGCCCGGCCACGTCACGAAGCAAGTCCGACTTCGTGGCCGGCTGGTGCATCCGTTCGTCGTCGAGGATCTCGTGGGGATAGGCCGTACAGTAGGCAAATGCCGGATCGCTTCGTTGCGTGTTGCCAAGCGGGGAACTGTCGTTCGGCGCGCTGAACAGCAGCCGCTCCCGAATCCCTGCTTCATCGAGAGAGATTTTGGTTTCCTGACGTTGGCCACCGACTTCGAAGGCCCATCGTCCGGCGGACAGTGCTCGCCCAAGTGCCAGATACAGAGGATAGCTGGGGGCATCCAGTTCGTGGCGCGCCACCGCGGCTGTCACGATCGTGGCCATCCCAAACATGCGTCCCTGGATGCCCGAAAGCCATCCCCCCTCGACTTCGTCGGGCAGGTACAAGAAACGCTCGAAGGTGGCCAAGGGCCGCAGCGGCGCGTCGGGATCGGCCCCCGTCTCCTCCAGTTTCGCCGGGCCGAGCCTCAGGCTGCCGCGGGTGAAACTTCCGGCAGCCGAACCATCCGGAAAGTAGACGACCGTTCGACGACAGCGAGCCAGATCGTAGGCGGACGGACCGCTCTCGAACTCCCGGGCCAGCTCCTCGATCGTTTGATCCCACGAGAGTCCACACGATACCGCCGCGCCGCGCGCTCGCAGGGTATTGATATTGACGACGACCGTCATCCGGTCTGCGTAGTTGCTCAGCAGGCGGTTCCACAGCGGCGTCGCGACCGGCGGGAAGTTCAGTTTCAGGACGATCCGCCCCGGTTGTCCCCCTTCTCGAATTGCTGCCGGCCAGCGATTCTCATCGTCGGCAAAACCCAACTGCACGTCTTCGATTACCAGCAGATCGGGATCGCTGGGCCCCTCGGCTACCGTGGATTCTTCCACGCTGCGCAGGCCGCTGGTGGCCGGCTCGCATCCGAGAAACTCGGCGATCCGCCAAACCTTCTCTTTTGGATTGCCAGGGGTGCGAGGAAACTGAGCCCAAACGGTGTGTGCCTGGGCGGCGTGGGGAGGCGCCGGCAGCGGTGGGCTGGAGACGGTGACGTTACCGAGCGACCGGCAGGCCGTCTTGACCATCTCCGCCAGAAACCAAGCCCCACCTTCTCCGCGATGCGAAAAGGTCGTGCCGCATGATTCGGCGTAGCTGCTTGGCAACCGCGGTTCCCTGATCAGGTAATGATCGATGACGAGATCGCCGGTGATCAGAACGGTTTTCATGATGTTTCCACTCGCGTGTTTCGCCTCGAAGCATGAGTCAACTCGATTACGGGCCGAACAAGCCCACACTATAGCGGTATTTCCAATGCAATGGTAGACGCCGCTCCTCACCTCCGTCACCCAGGGCAAGAAACCTGCCCGCCGCGGAGATGCGGGAAGTAGCGTAAACACTCAACAGAAAACGTGAATCTGAATGGCAGAAGCGAAGGCAGGCCCGGATTCGCTCACGGAGTGAACTGAAACGAGAAGACTTCTGCGTCTTTCAGCACTAGTCCCAATCGGAAGGGCTGTCGGAGAACAGAGAGGATGAGAGACGAATGAGTGGAATGACGACGGAGACGAAGGTCGCGTTTCGGAGTGTGCGGAATGCCAAAAGGCGTGGCATGGCTGCGCGCCACGGCGACTGGATACCGTCACGGACTCGACGTGTCCGGCGCGACAATCGTCGCCATCCATTGTGACATCACCCGCTGTTCTTCAGCGTCCGCCTCCCGGTTGTACGGTCCGCGAGCCTGCACGATCTGTTTGGTGCGCGGCGTGATCTCGATGGTGATCCGCCGCCGGCCGTTGTGCCTGACGGAGACTATGGAGGAGTAACCAGAAGCGCACCGCGCGGCATAGCTGGCAACGCAGTGCCACATCTCCTGCCCCTCGCGTTTCAACTCATCGCCCGAGGTGATTTCGACGAACGACCAGACGCCATTTGGCAGATCCTCGAGCGTCCAGTCCCACGCGTGGTTATGCCACTGGTAGTCGTACGAAGGCTTGCCGATTTCCTCGAGGCCGTACCACAGGTTTTCGAGTTCTTGGAAGTCAAAAACGGGAGCCTCGAAGCGCGAAGCCGCCGGCGGAACAAAATCAGGTGACCAAACCATCTACCGACCGGTGATCCCGGGGCGCCTCGACGATCTCAGCGCCGATGTTTCCGCGATCCTTCGCAGTTTACCGGGCGTGGTTGATGTACAGCGGCACGGGCCGGCTCATCCGTCGCACCGCATCGTGCATCTGCTCGACTGGCATTACGTGTCCCGAGACGATTACGCCGCCGACCTGCGGTCACAGGGGGAAATCCCCAACACGGAGGTTGATCGGAATTGGGAAGATCTGCTCACGGAGGTAGCTGCCGTCCAGGAAGAGCAGCTTGCCATCGTCCGCCGCCTCATCGAGCAGCACGGCTTACGGCAGGTCTATATCGAGGGGCTGACGGACCGCGACGTGCCGTTTTTCCGGGCCAAGGTTGCCGCGCTCAGGGAAATCCGCGAGGAGCTTTCAGAGCTTCGCAAGCTGGTGAAGGAATCTGGCTCAATCCCGCTGGAAGAGGAACTGAAGGCGATCGAGGAGCGATTCCGCCGGGACTTGCTCCAGGTGGGCGCTGCCGGCCGGCTGCTCATGGAGGGCAAGGTCGAGGTCTTGCCCCTGGACGATGCCGATGCCTACGACGCAGCCAATCCCGTGAAGAATGGTTCGGTTGTCCTGGACGAACGGCGAATCGAGGCTCGGCAGGATGCACAGGTGAAGCGATTGCTGAGGGGCAATTTCGCCCTGGTCATTCTCGGCAGTGCCCACGACCTCGCCGACAACCTGGATCGGCTCTCGGGCGGGAAAGCGGAGTACATCCGGGTCGCAACGAAACGGTGGCGGGAGTACACGAAGATTCTGGAATGGCGCGAATCGTCTACAAGGTCCATCCGTCCCGATAGGGCGGGTTAACGAGCTGGTTGGCCTCTTCGCAATTGGTGAATCGCATGTTCTCGGCGTCCCATTGGAGCTTGGTGCTGGGCAGCTTGATCGCAATCACACCCAGCATGGCGAGTTCAGTGAGCGGGCCGCCGTAGGTGGCAAAGTCGCTCCCCGCCTTAATGCCCTTGCGGATGGCGTCGATCCAGTCCCGATGATGCTCAAGTCCCCGGGGCAACGTCTTTTCTGGCTGTTGGTAGGCCTTCATCTTTTCCTCGGGGATGATCCGCGCGCCGCCCGCCCCATGCGAGCCGTACATGATCGTGCCCCGATCGCCCAGCACGATTGCGCCAGTTTCAACGGGCTTGCGTCCTTCCTCTAAGTCGGCGGGACGCGGAATTGGCTCTGTGCCGCTGTACCAGTGCATGGTCACCGGCCCCCGATCGCCCTTAGCCGGAAACTCGTAGGTGATGATCTCGCCGGTGGGAAAGGCATCGCCTTGCGTTTTCGGGTCGTAGTCTTTGACCTCGGCCCGGATTGTTGTGGGCGAGCCCAGATCGAGCGCCCAGAAGACCGGATCGACCACATGGCACGTCCAATCGCCCACGGTTCCGTTGCCGAAGGGCACCCAGCCTCGCCAGGCGCCTGGCAGGTAGGCGGGATGGTACGGTCGCTCCAAGGCCGGGCCTAACCACTGATACCAATCGAGTTCGGGCGGAACGGTATGCTTTTCCGTCAGACGTGGCAAGGCCCCGAAAGCCGAGTTGATCGCCCGGCAGCCCGCGTGGATCGTATGCACATTGCCGATAGCCCCATCCCAAATCCACTCGCAGAAGGTGCGGATCGAATCGGATGAATGCCCCTGGTTGCCTAGTTGCGTGACCACGCCGTGCTCGCGGGCGGCCTTCATCAACTGCCGAACTTCGTAGACCGAGTGCGCCAGCGGTTTCTGGCAGTAGACGTGCTTGCCTCGCGTGATCGCTGCCATAGCCGCCACGGCATGGGTATGGTCGGGCGTGGAGACGGTGACGGCATCGATCTTGTTCTCCATCTGGTCGAACATCTTGCGAAAATCGCGGTACACTTTGGCGTCGGGAATCGCTTTGAACATATCGCCCGATCGCCGCGTGTCGACGTCGCAGAGAGCTACGATGTTCTCGTTCCTCACGGCATTCACGTCGCCTCGCCCCATTCCGCCCACACCGATCCCGGCGATGTTGAGCTTCTCGTTGGGCGGGGTCTGCCCGCTACGAGCAACGGCCTGACGCGGCACGATCATCACCGCCGCCCCGGCCGACGTCAGCGAACGCACGAATTGACGCCGAGTAAGATTCAACCTTCTCATGCTGAGATTCTCCTCGCGAGTGTACTGGTCGACATGGTTCTGTCTGCCGATTGCTCCCAGGAAGGCAGGCTACCGGGCTGCGGAAAAGAAGTCAAACAGATGGGCCAACGGTGCGTGTCAGCTGCAAACTCGCTGACTTCCGTCCGGGGAGGGGAAGACGACTTTCTCAGGCAGGCTGGCGGCGCACCGCGGAGACGAATCTCCATCTTTTGGCCCCGCTATCCGGGTCGCGACGAAGCGGTGGCGGGAGTTCGGGAGCGCGACTGCTCATGAGACGCAGCCAACAGCCCGGCGCGCGGTCCCATAAACCTGTCCCCCGACGGGTAAATGGGACTTTGATTCCTGAGACGGCAATTTGGGGCTTGCCGCTGCTTGGGGGGTAGTTGGATGTGGTCGCCGGATTGTCTCGCTCCGCAAAACGAAGGTTACTTGGCACCCGACCGGCTAGGAGCCCGAGCGGCTATAGCGGGACGCCGCGAAAGGAACGATTGCGAGGGAGCCTGCGGCGGATTGTGTGTGGGAACCTGGGCTCTGCAGAGCTGGCGCACAATTGCTTGATGTTTCCGGAGACAAGCCGGTGCCAATTCGCACGCTCTGTGCATGCGGTTGCCGTTTGGCTGTCTCCAGCCGATTGCGCCACTGGAAGAACAAAGTGGAGATGCGTTCTGTCTGGCAGAACTGCGTCACCGACATGCCGCTCGACCGAAACCGCCGCAACCGGAACCGCCACTGGTCCTCCTTGTTTGTGTTGACCGCACGGAACATCTTGACCTCCGTTAGATCGAATTGGGAAGCACACGCCCCTCCAACCTAACCCACCGGTGAAGGATGGTCGTGCTTGGCGCTTATGGAACTACCGCAATTCTCTCCGTTCTTTCGTCGGTCGGGTTTCTTGGCCCCGCGGGGTCACACGTAGATCAGGAGATCAAGCCGGAAACGGTAGCGAGAACTTCCGCAGAGAACTGCAGAATGTCGTGGCAGACAGCTCCGTAGTACTGCAGACGCTCCGCTGCCTCAGCGTCCTGAGCCGCTTGCTCGACGGCGAAATCCTCTGGGGTCGACACGCTAGCGGGCCTCGCGTGCGTCGGGGGAGTTGCTTTCTTTTGGCTTGCAGACTTCTCTGCCCGACTTGTGTCCAGGTAGTGCCCGGCGTCCTTCTCGTTCGTCAACTTCGGTTTGACTCACGCGGACTACCACGCGGTGTCGATCGTGAAAGGATTCAAACGGACGATATTCCCGCAGGTCGAGCATTGCCAGTGGCAACCGAGGACAGCCCGATCAGGTAGCCGTCGGAACGGATAACCGGAACAGAAAGGACATCGCATGGCCAGGGAACCGTCGGGCGCGCACCACGCGGTTTCAATAGGAGGTTTGGTTTCGCAGTTCTCCAGGTCAACTACATACAGTCTCCCGGTAAAATCCCCCACGACCAGGCGCAAGCCGGGGCCAGCAAAAAGACAACTGGATACCTGGTCTTCGCACTCAAACCGGGTGAGTTCCTCCTCCGTGTCCAACGACCATAGGCGTACGGTCTGCTCCATGCCGCCCGAGACCAGGAAACGACCATCTGGCGATACGGCCAGCTTGTAGACACAGTTCGCATGCCCTCGGAGAATTGAGTGCTTGCCGCTCGCAAGGTTCCAGACGCGCACTGTCTTGTCAATCGATCCGGAGACAACCCGTCGGCCGTCCGGCGTCGCCGCCAGCACCGTCACGTCGTGCGTATGTCCCACGAAAACGCGACTTTCTGCGCCATGAAGGTTCCACACCCGCAGCTTCTTGTCGACGCCCCCAGAAATCGCCAGGCGGTCATCCGGCGTGAGGACCACCGCATTGACGATGCCCCCCGCGGTGGAGCCGGAGCGGCTGGTATGGCTTCCGCAGATGCGCTCGCAACTGCCGGTCTTCAGGTTCCAGACTCGCACGTTTCCATCGGCACCGACCGACATTGCCCGGCGGCCGTCGGCAGTAACAGCCACGCTCCGGACCTCGCGTGCCTGAGGAAGCTTCATCACCTGCAAGCAGCTTCCTGTTTCCAGATCCCACACGCGGATGGTTCCATCTTTGCCACCGGACACCACTCTGCGCCCGTCGGGCGTGATGGCCAAGGTCAACACCGCGTCAACGTCCGAAATTCCCCTCATCCCGCTCGCCGAGGAGCCCTGGTGTCCGTTCCGTTCGAAGCTCTCGTTGGTCTGGAGCTTCCAGATGCAGAGGGTGCCGTCTCCGCGACCGATGACCGCCGTTCCCCCGTCGCGCGTCATCGCCACAGTCCGCGGCCAGTGGAATTGATGTGCTCCCAGCGCATGCACGCGGCCACTCTCGTCGGCATCGGGCAGGCTGCTGACGTCTTGGTGAGCTTGATCCGGCAGCACGCGGCCTTGAAGACTCTGCAGATCCCAGAGCCAGGTCTGGTGGCCGCTGGAGGCGATGGCGCGCCGCCCATCACCACTCGCGGCTGCCACGGCGCCGGCAACGTGTCTCTCCAAATCGCCTGGCGGACGATCCAAATCCCATACGAGCACGGTGTGGTCGTTGCCGCCCGACACCGCTTGCCGACCGTCGGCTGTGATCGCAACGGCTGCGACCGCTTGGGTATGTACTCCGATCGTGCGGGTCTCGCCCGTCCGCAGATACCAAACGCGAACCGTGCAATCGCCGCCGCCAGATACTGCGAGACGCCCGTCGGGGGAGATAGCGACTGAGCTGACGTAGCTGCGGTGGCCCTTCAGAACCTGGCTGGAACCAGCGCTCAAATCCCAGAGACGTAGCATGTTGTCATGGCCTCCCGACAGGACGCGGCTTCCATCCGGCGTTATCGCCACCCCGTTGACCCAATTCCCATGCCCCTGCAGCGTTCGCAAACACGTACCGCTGTCAACATCCCAGAGCTTGATCGTTCCATCCTCGCTTGCCGATACGGCGTGGCGTCCGTCGGACGTGATGGCCACAGCTTTTACCGCCTCCCTGTGGCCTGGCCAGAGGCGGTGCTCCAAGGTCTTCAGATCCCACATTCCCAACTCGACACGCCCGAACGGCCTGAAGCCGCCGTAGACGACCGACTGGCCGTCGGGAGTCACGGCGACAGCGTGTATCGGCACGCTATGCCCTTCGAGCGTTCGCAGGCACTGCTCGCTGTGCAGGTTCCACACACGCAGAGTCTGGTCGTCGCCTCCCGAGATCGCGAATTGCCCGTCCGGCGTCATCGCCAACGCATTGATCCAGCCGGCGTGACCCCGCAGCACTTTCGTGTCCCCCGTCAGGAGATCCCATCCCCGCACTGTTTGGTCCCGACCGGCTGAAACCACGAGCTGCCCATCCGCGCTGATGGCCACAGCCTCGACGAGCGAAGTGTGGCCGAGAAGGGTTCCAGGATACGTCTTGCCGAAGGGACGAGCACGTCGGTTGAGGAGACGCAGCCACGGCAAATGCGGGTGCATCGTCTGGACTGCCGCGCCTTCGGCGACCGCGCCGCTCGCGGCCCAGTTGTAGGCCTCTTGGAAGACCAAGCGAGGACATTCGGCAAAGACATGGGATTTGGCCGACACGAAGCTTTGCCACTCGCACATAGCCGCGTAAGTCGACGGTTCGCTGGGACGGGGCCCCTCCTGCTCGTCTTTCTTTCCCCATGGTCGCTCGTCGCTCCAGCCCGTCGCAGGGTGTGGCGGCCGACACCCGCGCGCCAGCCAGTCGCGCAGCTCCTCTCGTCTCCGCTGCTGATACGTCCCTTCGTCGCCCGGCCAAGCCGCGAAGGCCGCGGCATAGTCCCGCTTCAAATCAAAAACCAGCCCCGCTTCAATCTTCGCTGCGACGAATGCGAAGCTACTCAGGAGTTCGGCCACCGCGTTCCAGCAGGGAGAGTTGGGGTGGCTCTCACCTCCGAACCTGGCCGCCTCGATGCGGTGGAACGGAGTTTCCATGACCTTGCGCAGATTCCCGGAATGAGCTGTCGCAGGGAGCCGTTTGGCGCGCGCCGGCTGCTGTTCCAGGGACTCGCCGTAGTAGTCCAGGCCGTCGAAATAGTCGCCCAGGCGTTGATGGCGCAGCGCGCGGTGGCGTAGCTCATCCAGGAATCGCTCACGGACATATCTGCCGACCTGGCGATGGTAGAACTCGAGTACCGTTCCGCCCGGCGCCCCGTGCTCTGCTAGGTATGGGGCTAGGTCGTAGCGCAGCCGTGACCAGAGGGAGATCGGGATCCGCTTGGCGCCAAGAGGCAATGCGTTTCGTGACTGCTCGGCAGCCGTGTCGAGGACTGACCTGTAATCGGGGTCGGCAAAGAGGACTTCCAGGAGTTCGTTTTCGGTCAGCCCGAAGCGGGCCGAGGCCAGGTAGCTGAGCGCGTGCTCCACGAGCGGACCGTGCCAGACTGGCAAGGAGAGCCGATCGAAGAGCGAGCCGAGCAATTCCACCACATCGCGGCCCAGCGGCGTGACGGGATCGTAGGAACGCCACAACCGCGACTCCTCGTAGAGGATTCGCAAGTACAGTGGCTGACGGCACGCGGTGGCCTCAGGCAACAGGATGCGTGCCAGAATCGCCTGCCGCTGCGCGGCGCTCACTTGGCGTTCTGGCTTCACTGTGGCTACCCAACGGTCAAACAGGGCCTGGGCTTCGGCTGGAGACAGGCTGTCGAGTGGCACCGCATTCTCCAAGAGTCTTCGTTGTGCGAGGGCGGCGTAGGGGTGCATCGCCGGATCGTTTTGGGCGGCGTCCGACAGGCAGGACACGATCAGCTTGGCGTGGGGCGGTAGCGGCTTGGAACGTATCCACCAGAGCGATCGGGCGTGGTCCGCGTCGTCGAGTTGATCGAGCGCGTCCAGAAAAAGATGCACGGCCCGCTGCGATGTCGCGGTGCCCAATTGGTAATACAACTCCTGGACCAACTCGCGGACGTCGGTGGGCAACTCCTTCTCGACCGGAGGTGTTTGGCGTAACTCCTGGCAAATCCCCGTCAGCAGAGATCGGAGATCTGACGACCGCGAAGTCACACCCAGAAACCGGACCAGCGGCTTCACTCCACGTTGCTCGGCCAGGTGAGCGGCATGGGCCAAAAGGGCCGTCTTGCCACTGCCGGACGGGCCATAAACGATTAGTGGCCGACTATCGTCGTTTCCAAGGTAGTTGAGAATGCGTGCGGTTTCCCGCTCGCGGCCGACGAAGGAATCCCGCGGCGCACGTTCCTCGCCAAAACGCCGGTGTTCGTCCTGCTCGATCTCCAACACGCGAACGATGCGGGCTTCGGTGGCCACAGGCTCGGTTGCCTTCTGGGCTGCGGGTTGCTCAGTTGTCGTCGCATGCCAGTACTCGTCGATCTGCCGCTGGATGATCGCTGTCAGGTTCTGCCGCACGAAGTCGCAGAGCGCCAGAAGATGATCGTCTGATACGGCGACGATGGGTTCTCCGTGTTGGTCGGCTGCGTCTTGGAGTCGGGCATTGTTGATGGTGAGCACGTTTTGCTCACCCAAGCGGCTACGAAGTTCCGCCTTGAGCAAGCCGAGAGCAGCGTGCCGTTTGGGATCTTGCTCGCCGTGATCGTCGCGATCGACGAACTGTGCCACGCGCGGGTCGCTAGCGAGCTGGGAAAGATCGCGAATCGTCCGGAAGAAAGCAAAGACGTGATCTCGGGCGTCAGGTACCGTCAGCGCACCGCACCAGATTTCCTGCTCGGTGGCAGAAGCCTGAAACCGCACAATTGACGGCAGGGTGGTCAGCGTTGCCGATTCGGTGGCCGTGGCTTGGTCCACCGCTGCCGGTAACGCAACGAAACGTCCCGCCAACTGCTCGGGCGGATATGCCCGATTGACGATCTGCCAAAGGACGGCTTGAACGCCCCTCCAAACCGCCTCGTCCGTGTAATCATGGCCGTCTTCGAGTTTCTGTCTCCGCGACTGCAGCACGTAGACGGCCGGAACGGCATTGTCATCACGGCGATACCATTGTTCGAGCACGGCGACTGCCGGCTGGCCCGCGCCCGTGGGTGGAGCGTTCGCGGCGGCCACTTCCAGCTGGTGAAACTCGTCGATCGAAATCTCTTCCGGCAACGGTTGCCAGCCGTAACGATCGCCCAACAGGATCAGGAAGTTGGGCTGGGGCGAAGTGGTCTGCGAGCGGCGCAGTTCGTCGAAACAGATGCGCATCGTCCGGTGTTCCAGACCCGCCTCGGTGGGCACACCCCAGCGCAGGTCGATGGCTTGAAACTGAAAGCCCTGCCGCAGACAGAACTGCTCCAGTTCCGGAAACGCGCGTCGCTGTAGCGCATCCCGCTCCAGTTTCAGGTCGCTGAACGTCGAACTCACGAAGACCCGAATGACCGGACGCAGATGCTTCTTGCCGGGAGCCGCGGGCATGGGAAGAATCCTGTAACGCCTCGCACATCCTTACGTCACTCACGGATTGGCCAGCCGACATTATCCAGCGTGGGGACGGACGTCACAACCGACTTGGCACTTCCTGTACGATTTGCTCCCGGCCGCCTGGGCCATCACCTGTCGGATCGCGGCCAGGTGGCTGCCGTCGCGTCGGCGGCGAGCGTATGGCCAGCCCAAGACCGGCCGCCTTTGGCCAAATGGGCATCAACGTCGCATCAACCTCAATACGTATTGTGAGACACACTTAAAAACGACCCCTTTGTGGCGCATAGATCGGCCCTCTGAGCGTCCACCCACTCCACCTGTCCAATATGAGACCGCTGGACGAAAACACCACGACAGGCGTACGAAGTCGAACTCACCCCCTGAACAGCCCGGCCATCACGATCAGGCAGATCAGCGTCATTACACAGGGAACCAGGAAGAGCCGCCGCCAGCGGAAGCTGCCCTGCGGCATCTTGAGCTTGTCCATGACGAGCCCGCCCGCAAGTCTTGGCGCACGGAGGATCCCGTCGGTCGGTTAGGCTGGCGGGGCTTTTCGCTGGGGCAGGCTGAGTGTCATTTAACCACCGTTACATGGGAATCCGCACGCGTCCCGAGAACTCATACGTTTTCTCGGACTCGGGCTTGGCGGAGACAGGCTGAGAAAATGCGTGCCGGCGTGTCCCGAGAATCCAACGATTTGTGACAGAGCGTTCGGCGCAGGTATAATGGGGGGGCATGCGAGTCGCCCGGATGCCAAGAGGCGTGCGTTTCCTCATCCACGTGCGAAGGAGAATCCCCCTAATGAACGGCATAACAAAACGCATTCTCGTGGCCCTTCTCGCTCTGCTGCTCGCTCCGCTGGCTACGACATCCGAGGCCGAGGAACCGCTCACCCTGAAAAGCGTAGCGCACATCAAGGCATACACCTCGGATGAGCCGACCCGTGACACGTTCTCCATCGACGCCGCCATTCGCTTCCTCGATGCCGCGGCCTTGAACTGGCAGAAAGATCGAAAGTGCTTTGCCTGTCACTCGGATTATGCCTTCCTATGCACCCGACCGGTGGTTTCCTGGAAGACGCCGGCACATGAGCAGCTTCGGTCAAAGCTCGAGTACCTCGCTGAGCATTCCCGGAACGTCCAGTATCGTGTGACGGAAGCGGTGATGGTGGCTTCGGTGCTGGCGCAGAACGACGCATTGACCACGGGGAAACTGCACCCAACGACTCGCAAGGCGCTCGATCGCGTGTGGACCATGCAGCGCGAGGATGGGGGGTTCGACTGGATGAAGTACAAGCAGCCGCCTTCGGAAATCGACGACCATTACGGGGTGACTGTGGCCGCCATCGGCGTGGGCGCCGCTCCCGGTGGCTACGCCGAGACACCAGTCGCGAAAGCCGGGCTCGACAGGATCCGCAACTACTTCAAGAACAACCCACCGGCCAACCTACACCATCGCGCGATGAAACTCTTGGCTTCGATGCGCGTTGACGGAATTATGACAGAGACTGAACGGCAGCAGGTTGTCAACGATCTATTCGCCCTGCAGAAGCCCGATGGAGGCTGGGGTGTAGTTACCATGGGCAATTGGGAGCGGTCCGACGATAAGCCGCAAGACATGAAATCCAGTGATGGCTACGGAACTGGATTTGCGGTTCACGTACTTCGCCAAGCGGGGATCCCAGCGAAGGCACCGCAAATCCAAAAGGGGATTGGCTGGTTGAAGACGCACCAGCGCGCCAGCGGCTACTGGTTCACTCGATCCATGTGGAAGGACAGCAAACACTATGTCTGCCATGAAGGCACCGCTTACGCCATCTTGGCGCTAGCTGCATGCGGTGAGATCGAGCCACACGAACACACCCCATAACCTCGGCAAGATCGACCGCGGTTGTCTTCGTCTGTTCTTGAGTTTCGTTGGAAAAACGCCCCAGATACTCACATCTTTGACGACACGAGGCGGCAGGGCCCGCTGGGAGGGTACAACGTCTTTTATCCTGTGTCAGTAATCGACCGTTTTTGACCCAACCCCCAGTGCCCCGAGAACTCATGCCTTCTTTCGGAACAACGCCTGATCGGAAAAGACCAACTGGATTGGCTGTCGAAGCGTCCCGAATTCCCAACGATTTCCGAGGCATAGGAGACGACGTAGCGAATCCCTAGACCGGTGGCCCTGGCAGCGGCGAGCGGCAGCAGGTATACCAATACGGAGTAGCAGCCCTCTGACCAGCAGGAGATACAAGATGTGGATCGTCTGCTGCCCCAAATGCGGAGCCACCTTGGCCCCTCCTGGACACTCAACTTTCCAAACGTGCTGGAACTGCGAATGGAAGTCAGGGGTGACTACAGCCCAGCCGCCAGCGCCTCAGCAACCGATGTTGGATGTCCCTCTACCGTCCCATGCCGCGCTGTCCCGCCAAGCGTTGCCGCCGAACGCGGTGGTTCTGCCGCCCTCTGGCGGCGAACCATCCCTCGCGTCCCAGGCGGGACCGCACTCTGCTGTGGGAAAGGATCGCCTCATTCGGGTCTTCATCTCCTCCACGTTCCGCGACATGCAAGA
Organism: Rhodopirellula sp.; assembly: GCA_012728855.1. Lineage (GTDB taxonomy): Bacteria > Planctomycetota > Planctomycetia > Pirellulales > Thermoguttaceae > JABWBD01. The sequence goes on from JAAYEH010000160.1 coordinate 23,424, forward strand.
AGAACGGGACGAGCTGATCAAGCGGGTCTTCCCCAGGCTACGCCGGCTCTGTGAGGAGCGAGGCGTGACGTTCACTGAGGTGGACCTGCGGTGGGGCGTCACGGAGGAAGAGGCGGCCGAAGGCAAGGTTCTGCCCATCTGCCTCGCTGAGATCGAACGATGCCGGCCGTTTTTCATCAGCATGCTGGGCGAGCGATACGGCTGGATCCCGCAAGAAATCCCCGCGGAACTGATGGGACTTCAGCCCTGGCTGGCCGAGCACCGCGAGAAGAGTGTCACCGAGCTGGAGATCCTTCATGGGGTGCTGAAGAAGCCGGACATGGCCAATCGAGCCATGTTCTACTTCCGCGACCCGGCCTACCTGGATCGTATCCCTGCCGAGCATCGCCACGAGTTTTGCGAGCAGGACTCGAAGCGTATCGCCCGTCTGGCCGCCTTGAAGGATCGAATTCGCCAGGCAGGGCTGGTATGCCGGGAAAACTACCCGGACCCAACGATGCTCGGGCAATGGGTTCAGGAAGACTTGACCGTAGCGATCAACCAGGAGTTCCCGCCGGGCGAAGTGCCCGACCCCCTGGACCGAGATGCGGCCGAGCACAACGCCTTCGCGCGGAGCCGGAGCGGGGCGTACATCGGCCGCCCGGAATACTTTGAGGCCCTCGACCGGCATGCTGCCAGCGACGGCCCGCCACTGGTGGTTCTGGGCGAGTCAGGCTCAGGCAAGTCGGCTCTGTTGGCCAACTGGGCTGCGCAATACCGCGCGGCGCATCCCGACACCCTGGTGCTGCCGCACTTCATCGGCGCTACGCCGTACAGTGCCGATGGGTCGGCCATGCTGCGGCGGATCCTGGGTGAGCTGAAACGCCGCTTTCAGATCGCGGAGGAGATCCCCGAGAAGCCTGAGGCGTTGCGTGCTGCCTTTGCCAACTGGCTCCATATGGCTGCCGCGCGGGGGCGAGTGGTCCTGGTGCTGGACGCATTGAACCAACTGGAGGACCGCGACGGCGCGGCGGACCTGTTGTGGCTCCCGCCGGTGATTCCTGCCAATGTCCGGATGGTCCTCTCGACTTTGCCGGGTCGGGCCTGGACCGACCTTCAGCAGCGGGCCTGGCCCACGCTTTGCGTGAAACCGCTGGAACCTGACGAGCGGCGACGGCTGATCGTCGAGTACCTGGCCCAATTCACCAAGAAGTTGAGCCCGGGGCGGATCGAGCGGATCGCGTGTGCCCCGCAGGCGGCCAATCCGCTCTACTTGCGGGCACTGCTGGACGAGTTGCGGGTGTTTGGGAAGTACGAGCAACTCGACCAGCGGATGGAACATTACCTTGCCGCCGAGACCGTGCCGGACCTGTACAGCCGGATCCTAGAGCGTTGGGAGGCCGACTACGAGCGTGACCGGCCGGGTCTGGTGCGGGATGCGATGACTACGCTTTGGGCTGCACGGCGGGGCCTGGCGGAGTTGGAATTGCTGGACGTGCTGGGCACCGGCGGCCAGGCGCTTGCGCGAGCGGTGTGGTCGCCGCTGTACTTGGCGGCCGAGCAATCCCTGGTCGTGCGCTCCGGCCTGATCAGTTTTTTCCATGACTACTTTCGCGAGGCGGTGCGCCGGCACTACGTTTCCAGCGACCAGGCTGGCCAGGAGGCCCACCTTCGCTTGGCTGACTACTTCCAGGCCCACGAACATGGCAGCCGGCGGATCGACGAATTTCCCTGGCAACTGGCCGAGGCGCGGGCGTGGCAAAAGCTGTCTGATCTGTTGACCGACCTCAGTTTCTTCCGAGCAGCATGGGACGCCAACCAGTTTGAGGTCAAGGCGCGCTGGGCGCGCCTTGAGGCCGAGTCCGCCTTTCGCATGGTGGATGGATACCGCGCACTACTCGATTCACCCCGCCAGCACCGTGAGGAGAACCTCTCGCGGGTTGCGAGCCTTCTGCGCGACACGGGCCACCTGTCAGAGGCCGAATGCCTGCATGAGTACCTTCTTGACCGCTGCCGCGAAACTGGGGATCTCGCCATCCTCCAAGTGTCGCTGGGCAACAAGGCGTTGATTCTCAAGGCCCGCGGCGATCTAGATGGGGCCTTGGTGTTGCTTAAAGAAGTGGAGCAGATTTGCCGCGATCAGAGAAACAAGGACGGACTACAACTCACGCTGGGCAACGAGGCAAATGTCCTCAAGGACCGAGGCGACCTGGACGGAGCCATGGCGTTGAACAAGGAAAAGGAGCGGATCTGCCGCGAGCTGGGAAACAAGGAAGGACTGTCATATTCGTTGTGCAGCCAGGCATTGATCCTCCATACGCGAGGTGATCTGGAGGAAGCCATGGCGTTGCACAAAGAAGCGGAGCGGCTCTGCCGCGAGCTGGGAAAAAAGGACGGGCTCTCCAATTCCCTGACAGGCCAGGCGTTGATCCTCAAGGCCCGCGGCGATCTGGATGGGGCCATGGCGTTACTTAAGGAAGTGGAGCGGATCTGCCGCGAGCTGGGAAACAAGGACGGACTACAAGGGTCGCTGGGCAACCAGGCGTTGATCCTCAAGGCGCGCGGCGACCTCGACGGGGCCATGGCGTTGCACAAAGAAGCGGAGCGGATCTGCCGTGAGTTGGGAAACAAGGACGGGCTCGGACGCACCTTGGCTAACGAAGCGGAAATCCTCTTTGCGCGTGGCGACCTGGACGGGGCCATGGCGTTACACAAGGAACGGGAGCGTATTTGCCGTGAGTTGGGGAATCAGGACGGACTGCAACGCACTCTCTGTACCCAGGCGGCAATCCTCATGAAGCGTGGCGAATTGGACGGGGCCATGGCGTTGCTTAAGGAAGTGGAGCGGATCTGCCGCGATCTGGGAGACAACGACGGACTGCAAGCATCGCTGGGCAACCAGGCGTTGATCCTCCAGGTCCGTGGCAATCTGGCCGGCGCCATGACGCTTCTCAAAAAACAGGAGCGTATTTGCCGCAAACTCGGAAACATTGAAGGGCTAGCCCGCTCGCTTGCTGGTCAAGCGACGGCGTTCGCCTTCTGTCGGAAACTGCCTCGCGAGGCCTTGCCTCTTGCGGAGGAAGCCTATCGCTTGGCCCACGGCCATGGTTACGCCCTACTCGCAGAAAAGCAAATCAAGCCGATCCTCGATGACATCCGTGCGAGGCTGCAATGAAGCAGCGAGCATCTCGTTGCAGCTTGTGGAGACCGGTCGGGCAAGCCTGCAAGAAACAGGCTGGGGCCAAGCGCCACCGGCGCATGCACGTTATCTGCAACATCCTGCGAGCTTTCGTCCCCTCGGTTTTCTGCGAATGCAGGCAGAGCTTGCCCTGGTGGCCCCCTTTTCATCAAGTCATACGTATTCTGAGACATCGCGAAAAACGACCCTGTTTTCGGGACGGCTCGGGGTGGATTCGGCCGGCCAGCGAACCACCTGCCGAGACACTGTGTCTTGCCTATATTGACACACAACTCAGATCGGCAGCATAACCGTGGTCCCGCTTCCCGAGAGCGGCCGTCTTCTCGGCGACGCTCGTGTCAGCACCGATGACCAAGACCTGAGCCTGCAAATCGACGCGTTGGAGAAGCACGGCATCGCCAATTCCCTGATCTTCATGGACAAGCTATCCGGCGCGCGAAGCGACCGGCCCGGCTTGTCAAAATGCCTCGATGCTCTGCAAAGCGGCGACGTCCTCGTAGTGTGGCGACTGGACCGACTCGGCCGCTCCATGCGTCACCTGATCACACTTGTTGAAGATCTTCGCGGTCGCGGGATTGGCTTCCGATCGCTCAATGAAGGTGCCATCGACACGACGAGCGCATCCGGCGAGCTGATCTTCAATATCTTCTCCGCCCTCGCTCAGTTCGAGCGTCGTCTCATCCAGGAACGAACCAAGGCGGGCTTGGCGGCCGCGCGGGCTAGGGGGGCGCCACGGTGGACGTCCTCCGCTCGAAGCCGAGGAGGCGAAGGTGCGAGCGGCAAAAAACTGGCTGCCGATAAGTCGATCACCATCGACGACATCTGCGACACGCTCAAGATCTCCCGATCAACCTACTATCGGTACGTGGCCATGAGGCCGGATGCGCCCCCTGAGCGATTTGCGTAGATGCAATTCGAGACACGTTTTCCGACTCACCGAAATCGTGCTGAGAAAAGGTCGTGGCCGGAAATGTGAGACTGCGGATAGGCACGGCCCCTCAGCCGGGGCATTGGTCGGTGCTATTTGCCGAACTTTTCCCGGGACTGCGGGTATGACGGCAGTTCAGAAGTCGGCGAATCCCAAAGCTGGGCGCTCTGGCGAGATGGATCGACAGGCCGTATACCTACGCGCAGGACCAACCATCTGGCTGTGGAGAGTTGACAATGCCTGCCGCCTGGAAAACCGTCCGCGTGTTCATCTCCTCCACATTCCGCGACATGCACGCGGAGCGGGATCATCTGGTCAAGGTCGTCTTTCCCGCGCTTCGGGAACGGCTGGAGAAGTATCGCATCCACCTCGTCGATATCGATCTGCGCTGGGGCATCACCGAGGAGGAGTCCCAGCACGACCGTGTGCTCGACCTCTGCCTGGACCAGATCGACGAGTGCCGGCCCTATTTCGTGGGCATCCTCGGCGAGCGATACGGCTGGGTGCCGTCCATCTTCAATCAGGAGGCGATCAGCAAGTACGGCTGGGTGCAATACCATACGGGCAAGAGCGTCACCGAGTTGGAAATCCTCTACGGCGTGCTCAACGATCCGAAAATGCGATCGCGGGCATTCTTCTTCTTCCGCGAGCCATCCTTCCTCCAGCACCTGGACGCCCAGCATCGGCACATCTTCTGCGAAGGCCCGACAGAAAAGGAACTGGATGAACTTTCGCCCGAAGAGGCAGAAGCCTGTGCCCGAAACCGGCGGTGCAAGCTCGACGATCTGAAGGAGCGCATCCGCCAGTGCGCCTGCCCGGTGATGGACGGATACCCGGCCCACTGGGATCCACAGGCGTTCGATCGCGTGACCAGGACTCTTGGGCGGCTGGTGGGCCTGGAGGAGTTTGGCCGCAGGGTCCAGAAGAATCTCTGGGAGGCGATCCAGGCGCAAGAGCGCTTGCCCGACGTGCCGCCGGTCGAAACGCTGGCCGAGCGCGATCCGCTCGCCGAGGAGGCGGCATATCACGAGCAGTTCATGGAGTCGCGGCTGCGCGTGTACGTAGGCCGGGAGAGGATCCAAAGGGATCTAATCGCGTTTGCTGACGGCGACGCGACGTCGCCTTGCTTGGTGACCGGTCCGTCTGGCTCGGGCAAGTCGGCGGCCATGGCCCGCTTTGTCCGGGGCTACGCCGACAGCCACCCCGACGTCCTGGTGATCCCGCATTTTGTCGGCGCCAGTCCCGGTTCCACCAGCCTGCGTCACATGTTGTGGCGGTTTTGCCTGATCTTACAGCAGCATTTTGGGCAGGCGAAGGAGGATCCGCAGGATGTGAACGGGCTGGTCAGCCGCTTTCGGCAATCCCTGGAAAGCGTACCGGCCGACGGCCGGGTAGTGCTGGTGATCGACGCGTTGAACCAATTGGACGAAACCGACAACGCCCATTCGCTCTATTGGCTCCCTTGGCAGTTCCCGCCGCAGGTCAAGGTGGTCGTCAGTTGCATTGACGACACACCGGAAAAGGGCCCGGAAGCGGGGACGCCAGAAAAGGGGACTGGCTCCGACCGTAGACAGGCGTCTGTCCCCGTTTCTACACCCAGCACGGACCTATTCGAGCCAGTCTTGAAGGGCTTGACCTTGCGGCCGCACGAGAAGATTCCCATCGAGCCGTTGACCGTGGATGAACGGTTCGAGATCGTCAGCCGGGTGCCGTCGATGTCAGCTAAGAAGCTCAGCGCGAAGCAAATCGGGCTGCTCCTGTCCAATCCCGCGACGACCAACCCCCTGTTCCTCCTGGTGGCCTTGGAAGAGCTGCGCGGGTTCGGATCGTTCGAGCAACTCAACGCCCGGATCGCCGCGTTTCCTCGCCCTGATGGCAATGGCGTTTCGCCAGTGCTTGAGAGAGGCACGGGCAAGGCACCCGTGGCGCCCAGCGACCCGGTCACTGGGATCTTCAATCAAGTGATCGAGCGGCTGCGCGAGGAATTCGATCCAGACGTGGTGCGTACGGTGTTGAGCCTGATGGCCTGTTCGCGCGGCGGGATGTCGGAACGCGAGCTGTACGAGATGGTGGAGGGGATCGAGGCCGAACAACCCACCACTGACGTGTATCCCGCGCTGCGTCAGCTCCGGCCCTACTTGCAGCACCGGGGGGAGCTTTTGGACTTCTTCCATCAGGGGCTGTACATGGCCGTGTCCGAACGTTACCTGCCGGAGACGGCGGACGCGATCCCTTACCATCGTGAGCTGGCGGAATACTTTCTCAATAAGGCGGATCCTGCTCGCGATAAGGGATGGCAGGGAGGCTGCCTGCGCGGCCTGAGAGAACTGCCCTTCCATCAGACAAAAGGAGAGATGTGGCGTGAACTAGAAGCGACGCTCTGCGATCTCCGATTCATGGAAGTGAAGTGCGCCGCAGGTCTGATGCTTTCGCTTATGGATGACTATCGGACGGCGCGACTTTCGCACGGCGAGGCCTGGTTTGACGATTGTCCGATCGAAGATTTCCAGACGTTCCTATCGCATCAATCACACTTTCTTCGAGATCACGTCGAGAGTATCTATCAACAAGCATTCAACGCGGCAGAGCAGCACGTGCGAGCAGCAGCCGAGGCATTAGAGCGTACAGGCCGATTCCCCCTTCGTTCTTGGCTGCGCAAGACCAGAGGCTCGAATCGTCAGGGCCATCAAGGGGCAGTCTGTGGCTTGACGTTTTGGGGCCACGATCGTTATCTCGTGGCAGCTACCAGCACAAGGCAAGTCTGGATGTGGGATCTGACTTCCGGTCGCGTTAGAAGTCGATTTCCGCACCCCGCCGCATTGCTTCGTTCATTGGCGGTGTCTCCCAACGGGCGGCTTCTTGCGGGTGGCTTTGGAGACGCAGAACACTCCCTTCTTGGTGGCGTGGTAGTATGGGCGATCGATGGCACCCTGACCTGCGAGGTCAAGGTCTTGGATTGGGTCTATTCACTGCGATGGGTAGATGATGTGCATTTACTTGCGACTGCAGGGATCCCCAGCGGAAGCGAAGCTGCGGGCAGTGTCTGGGTGATGGATTCCAACACCGGCGAATCCTCTCCTATTCACGGCCTCGGGGGCGACAGACCCACGTTGTTGACGTGGGAAGGTGTTAGGCTGTTTCCAGAACCATCTGCAATGCTGATGTCTCTTTCGAGTGATGGATACGTGCGCGGGATCGCTGGTCACTCCACCACAGAGCGTCCCTCCGCAACAAAGCTCGACTTGCCAACTTCCTCGTTCATAGGGAAAGGGATCGTTTCGGCTGTCCGCCTCATGAACGGCACAATTTGCGTCGCGACGGATGATTCTGTGTTCCACGTGAGCCCTTTCGTTGTAGGAAATCGTTTTGAAGTACTCGTCACCCCTTTGGGCACATCCGCCGTCCAAAATCCGACCTGCCTAGGAGCTGGTCTCAGCGGAGATTGTTTGGTGGTAGGAACTGCGCTCGGCGAGGCTTGGCTTATCCCGATCGACAAGGACGGCGCACCTCGCCGGATTCACAAAGGGTCATTCCCTGTCAGTGCTGTCTGTGTATCGAGTGACAACGGAAAGATCGCAGTGGGAGATGTATGCGGCCAACTCTTCGCGTACGAAGCATCCGACGGGAGTACAATCTTACACTGCGGTAATACCGAAACTGTGTTGGCTGTGCGACGCGAGGGTTCCAAAGCGCTGCTTCTATTCACAAACCGATTGGAGGTACGAGACGTAGCTGCTCCAGACAGCATGGCAACGATCTGTCTTGACGATTCAGACCGGAACGTCGATATGGATGTCTGCGGCGATCTGGGAGTTGTTCTCTGCCAACAGCATCGCGGCGAGGCCACGGCCGGCAGTCTATCACCAGTAGCATGCGGAACCGACGATGTGTGTCTTCGGATTATCGATCTGGACAAGAAGCGAGTCTTGACTTCCTTAAGGTTTCCTCCGCCATACGGTCTACTGCGGGATGCTGAGACGATGTTGCTGCCGTCCCGATTCTGTCGGTTGCGACTCCAACTTCAGAACGGAGTATGCAACGTGCTCCTTGGCTCGGCACAAGGGATCGTTGTTTGCCCATTCCCAGCCTTCGAACAGTGGCGTCCTCTCGCGGTGCCTTACTCGCTGCTCGCCCAATTTTCGGCGCCCTCGTCCTCGGGGAGTATACGTGTGACTCGCCTGAGCATCGACAGCCCGATGGCAATTTCCTGCGACGCTCTTGAAATCACCGCTGATCAGCGCTGTCTCGTGGCTGCCTACTCAGATCAAACGACGTTGCCCACTCCACAGGGAGAAATGCGCGTGTGGAATACCGTCGAAGGGTCTTGTCTTTACCTTCAGCACTTCGACACCGAACTCACCGCTGTCAATTCAGGTTCACTTGGAAAGATACTGGTTGGCATGAAAGATGGCAAGACGTCCGTGTGGTGTCTCGATGGCACGTGGCGGCGGCTCGGGATGGCGTCGCATTCCATGCCCGTCGTCGCGGTGGGTTTTGCAGCGCACAGCCATATGGTTTGTTCCGCTTCCAGCGAAGGGCAGTTGTTGGTTTGGGATCTCCGTGACGGGAGCGGGTTGTTTACAACTTTTGTGGACACTACTCCCTCGGCCGTCGGGTTTGTCGATGGCGACCGGTGCGTATACTTGGTAGATGTGACAGGTGAGATACACTCCTGGGTCATCGAGCGCGACGGGCATGAGGAGACTTTCACGGAAATGTTTGCCGATTCGTTACAGCCTGTGGGCCAGGATGCGTTGCAATCGAGGATTCGTGTTTCCAGAGAGAGTCTCCTTGCGGCTCAAGTTGTCGCCCGCGTGCAATCGAGGCTTGAGAAGGCAGATTACGCCGGCGCTCGGGAAGCATTGTGTGCGTTGCCACACACATCCGCACGAGTCATCACTTTGGAGTCTTGGAGTTCTCGAGTAAGCTTCTTCGAGCAACTGAACCAGCAGCCTGAATCCACACGGACAATCATCAATGCCATTGCATCTGCTGCAAGCCTAGATGACGTGACGCATGCCCTTCCCAACTATGTGAAGGCGCTCCAAACGGAGTTTGAGCGGTGTTTAAGAGCCGGCCAAATAACCAACGCTCGGGTAATTGCGATGGCGATACCGGAAGGAATCAACTACTTGTTGAAGATTAAGGCCGCCTGGCTGGAAATTGCCAGTGCGTGCGAAGCTGCTAACGCGGCCAAGGAACTAGCTTCGCGTTGCCAGTTCGACGAATCGCGCCAGGTTCTGTCAGCGCTCGCGGCGGAGTCTCATGATGTCGCCGAATACAAGCATAACTTATGGTTGCAGCTTGACGAGGCGGAGAAGCAGAACCATCTTCGTAAGCAACTCGCGGAAGCCGTCGAGGAGTCGAGCAAGTTAGTTGGCGAAGGCAAGTTCAACGAGGCTCGGCACACCATCGGCCAGCTTCCGGACGAATCCGACGAACTCAAGGAGTTGAAGGCGAACCTCGTCGGCCAAATTGGCGCCAACGAACTTATGTCGAATACTGCAGCCTTGCTGGACAAAGCGAAGCAGGCCATGAAAGCGGGTCGCTTTCAAGACGCGCTGACTCCGTTGAATGAAGCGGCGAGGAAGGCGCCTCGCACCGATGCGGTCTTCTTCCTGCGAGCTCAGGCTCACGCTGCTGTGGGTAAGTTCTCCGATGCCAAACGTGATGCGGAACAGGTGGCGGATCTCGCGGAAACCGACGAGGATCGTCAGCACGCAAGGCGATTGAACGAGACGATAAGGCGGGCGCAATCCGCCACCGTGGTCAACCGCCTTCTGGATGAGGCCACGGCCGCTCTCGCGAATCAGCGGTTCAGCCAAGCCGTGGAATCCCTTGATAAAGCGGCTGACCTAGCGCCGGACGCAAGCGTCACCTATTTCCTGCGCGCTCAAGCTCGAATAGCTTCACACGACGTTGCAGGAGCCTTTGAGGACATCGAGAAGTTCGAACAACTAGCCGAATCGACTGAAGAAAAGGCGGCGGCAAAACAACTGAAGCAGGCAATACTTGGCGCGAGTTTCTAGTGTAGATGCGCGCGGTCGGGCAACAACCCATGCATGCTGCCAGCAAGACCGCGCGCGCTTCTGCTCCCTCCATCTTCCGCGACCTGCAGGCAGATCTTGCCTGATGGCCTCCCTTCGCATCAAGTCATACGTATTCTCAGACATCCCGAGAATCGACCCATTGATGAGACAGTCGGCTGGGCTTCGGGAATTCATACCTTTGATGACACTCGGACGAGGTCCGGCAGAGGTATCCGACAGGGCGAACCCAATGTTCCGAGAACCCAACGAGTCTTGACCCATGTTAATGATCGCTTCCGTCGTGTCGTTTTGATTGTCACCGGGCGAATTAGAATCAGCCAGTTATGGGCGAAATGCCGCAGCCGGGGGATTGGTTGCAAGAAGTCAACACCTATCTTCGTTAGAACTGCTACGATTCGCAAGGGGCAGACGCACTTTCAC
>JAAYEH010000161.1 GCA_012728855.1 Rhodopirellula sp.
CCGACGAGTTGGCCGATCTGATGATGACCGCCGCCAAGGAGGTCGAGGGACACATTATCAGCCTGGCGCAAAAGAGCCGGGCGGTCGGCATCCATCTGGTGCTGGCCACGCAAAAACCGACGGTCGACGTCATCACCGGCCTGATCAAGTCGAACCTGCCCGCCCGAATCGCCTTCCAGGTGGCCAGCCGCACCGATAGCCGCGTGGTGCTCGACGAAATGGGGGCCGACCGCCTGCTGGGCAACGGCGACATGCTCTTCCTCTGGCCCGGAACCAGCACGCTGATCCGCGGCCAGGGAACCTATCTGAGCGACGACGAAATTTCGCGGATCATCTCGGCCGTGGCAACCGACGAGCCGCAGTTCGTCAAGGAACTGGTGCAGTTGAAGACCAGTTCACCCGGCGGCGACAAGAAGCAGTTCAGCAACCGCGACGATCTCTACGAATCGGCCATCGAAGTCGTAGTCCGCGAGGGCCGCGGCAGCGTCTCGCTGCTGCAACGCTCGCTGGGGATCGGCTACGGCCGCGCCGCCCGACTGATCGACTTCATGGCCGAGGACGGCATCGTCGGCGCATACAACGGCTCGCAGGCCCGCGACGTATTGATCTCGCCCGAGCAATGGGCGCAGATGTCCGGCCAAGCCGACGACGGCGCGCAACCGCCCGAACAGCCGAAACCCCGGCGGAACAGCGAGTACGATTTCAGCGAAATGGAAGAGGATGAAGGTTGCGACGCGGACCTCGATGATGGGGAATGCGAAGAGGATGAATTTGATGACGACGACGTAGATGAAGCCGCGAACGAGGACGAGGCGGAACATGAAGATGACGACGAATTCGACGAAGACGAGTGCGAAGAATACAACGATGACGACGCAGTAGATGAAGAATCGAAACCAGACGCCGATCTTTACGAGGATGAACTGGAGGGAGACGATAACGACGAAGACCTCGTGGAGGGGAGGTTCGACAAATCTTCAAGGAAAAAAACCACCCGCGGAAAGTGGCGGGCGAAACGCGCGTAATGCGGGCCTGACAGCGGGGGAAACGATGCATCCCTCATTCGCCGATTCTCACAACTTCACCGACGGCAGCTTGATCCGCCGCTCGGCGACGATGAACATCCCGCGCCCCTCGTGATGGATCGTCCGAGGGCGTTTCGCGCCGGAAGCGATCCACGCCTTTGTTGCTTCCAAGACGAACAGGCTGTACTTGTTCACCATCCGCGTGTCGATGACTCGGCATTCGAGGTTTGCGTAACACTCGTCGATCAGCGGGGCCTCGACCGTCGCGGCTGGCAAGGGCGTAAGGCCGAACCGTTTGAACTTGTCGACTTTCCTGCCCGACGTATTGCCGCAGCCGACCACCTGTTCGGCCAGTTCGGCGGTCGGAATATTTACGACGCACTGCCGGGTCTTCCGCAGCGCGTCGAAACTATGATTCCGATTGCTGACGACGCAGGCGAATTGCGGTGGGCTGAATTCGAGCATCGTCAACCACGACATCGGCATCACGTTCGGCTGGCCCTTCCAGGCGGTCGTCAGCAACACGACCGGCCCAGGTTCGAGCAGGCCGTAGACTTTTGATAGAGGCATCGAGCGTTTTTTCATGGCATAAGTTCCCGAAAAAGAGCTTACCACTCGTTTATCACTCGTTCCCAAGCTCCGCTTGGAAACGCACTGCCCGGACGCTCCGCGTCCGTTCGTTTGGGTCTCAATGATCGTTCCTGCTCGTTCCCAAGCTCCGCTTGGGAACGCACTGCCCGGACGCTCCGCGTCCGTTCCCTCAGATACGTACTTCACCACTCAGTAGTCACGGGAATCAGTCCCGTCTGCCCTTCATAATTCCTCGCACTCGAATACCTCCAATGCACAGGCTCATCAACGAACCCGCGGACAACCGGATTATTGTGGATGTAATCCAGCTTCTGCCGCATCATCTCATCACTTTGGATCATCTGCGGGTGGCTGCCCTCCTGCCAAAGCTGATAGGCGCTATCTGTCTTGTGCTTTGCCTTGAGATGTTCAAGCTGACGCAGCAACGGCACAACACTCCGCGATTCGAGCAAGTCGATTACTTTTCGAGCCGTGAACGACTTGAAAGCGGACACCTGTGCGGTCAAATCATCCGCCGATGCAATCCAGTGCAAGTGGTTTTCCAACACAATGTAACCGAACAGCTTGAGCCGATTGTTTTCTTGGAGATAACGCCACGATTCGAGGACGATCTCGACGGTTTCCATTCGAGTAAAAACCGGCACCCAACCCACGACGGTGCATGTCATGAAATGAGGGTAGGCGTCGTCGTGGATTTTATAGCGGGTTATGGTCATGCCATCTATAACCAACTAGCAACTTTGTGAGAGTTCAACTTAGTCGGTTGTCTTCTTTGTGGATTTCTTCCGAAATACATGCATGAATAGCATAACGCCAATAAACCAATGAAAACCGCCTGTGTCAATCAGAATGAGTATAATGGCGATGGAACACATAAGGGGATTTGCCCAAAAGATTATAAGTGAGAGTGCCACAAATAATGAGCCAAATAGAGGAACTCCAGAATAATATTTATAGTTCTCTCTTGTTCCGCCGCACAATCGATGGATTGGGTATCGCAAAAAGGAAAGATAGAAATTCACGCAGGAAATGAAACCTCCAAAAACTAGTAATCCTATTGCCACCCACCACATGGTTGTCTGGATGCAGTACATCCCTCCTATGCTTTGTTGCGCAAGACGAGCATACACACTCCCCCTTCCATCGACGCGGAGCGTCGGGGCAGTGCGTTCCCAAGCAGAGCTTGGGAACGAGGGTTCTAGCCACTAGCCGCTAGCCACTAACCACTAACCACCATCCACTGCCCGCCACCCACTACGCCGCGTCGATCGGCACCGGAAACTGCTTGCACAGTTCGGCCACTTGGCCGCGGACGCGGTCGGCCACGGCCGAGTCGTCCGGCGCGCGGAGAACGTCGAGGATCATTCCGCCGACGGCCCGCATCTGGTCACAGCCCATTCCGCGGCTGGTCAGCGCCGGCGTACCGACGCGGATGCCCGACGGGTCCATTGGTTTCCGCTGGTCGAAGGGGATCATATTCTTATTGACGGTGATGCCGCAGCGTTCGAGGGAGGCTTCGGCCTGGGCGCCGGTCGTGC
>JAAYEH010000162.1 GCA_012728855.1 Rhodopirellula sp.
GCTGCGGCCCCGTGGGACGGCTGCGTCACAGTCGTCACGCTCAGCGAATCGCCGTCGACATCCGTGTCATTGGCGAGGACTTCAACCGTCACGGCCATGCCTTCATCCGTCGTGGCGGTGTCGTCGGAGGCCACCGGCGCGTCATTTACGGAACTCACGGTGATTGTGACCGTAGCCACGTTGGAATCCGCGAGGGTGTCGTTGGCTTGGTAGGTGAACGAATCGGTTCCATGGAAATGGAGAACCGGATCGTAGCTGAACGAACCATCCGAATTGAGCGTCAGTGTGCCATTCGCCGGCTCAGTGACGAGGGCCGCCGTTAGTGGGTCGCCGTCGGCGTCGGTGTCATTTCCCAATAGGCCAGGCACACTGATCACCAGTAGCGTGTCTTCCTCCGTGCTGAAAGCATCGTCGGCGGCCACCGGTGCATCGTTCAGCCGCGTCACCGTGACGACGACCGTGGCAGTGTCTTCGCCGCCGTTTCCGTCGCTGAGCGTGTAGCGGAAGGAGTCGGTCCCCATGAAATCGACGGGCGGAGTGTAGGTGACGGTTCCATCGGTATTATTGGTAATCGCCCCTCCTTCAAGGCTCGTCGAATCGACGGCGCTGACGGTCAGTCCATCGCCGTCAATGTCGCTATCGTTGGCAAACGGCCAGATCACGACCGACGCGTTTTGCACAGTGCTCGCCGTGTCGTCCGCCGCGTCCGGAGCGTCATTGACGGCAGCGATCGTGAGGCTCACCGTTGCCGTGTCGGTCCCGCCGTTGCCGTCGCTAATGGCGTAGCTGAAGCTATCGGCGCCGTTGAAGTTGGCAGCCGGCGTGTAGGTGAAGGAGCCGTCGGCGTTGAACTCGAGCGACCCATAGGCAGGGAGGGCCACCAGCACGGCCGTGAGCGAGTCGCCGTCGGCGTCGCTGTCGTTGGCAAGCACGCTGGGAACGCTCGTGAGGATCGCATCTTCGTTTACCGCGTACAAATCGTCGACGGCCACGGGAGACGTATTTGGCGGATCAGACTCGGCCGCCAAGCGCAGCAGGAAGGTGTCGTAGCCGCCACAGCTCTCCAGAACATCTCCGGTGGGAAAAGTCGCCGTCGAAGTGAAGCATCCGGTCACGTAGATATTACCCGCGCCGTCGCTCGCGACGCCGTAGCCGCGGTCATAGTCCACTCCGCCCAGGCCCCACGCGTTGAGCAAATGCCCTTGGCTGTCCAACGTGGCCAAAAAAGCATCAGAGCCGCCGGCGCTGATCAGGTCAGGCGCGCCGTCGCCGTCCAAGTCGGGGGTGCCTCCAAAAGTCCCAGTCAGATACGCCGTTCCATCCGTGGCCACTGCGATGTCCGTAGAATAGTTGTATGCGCCAATGGGCTGGTTCCACAGTGTGGTGCCATCGACTGCGTCGAGCTTCGTAACACCGTACCTGCCGGCAATATAGACCGAACCGTCGAACAAATCGAGATTATCACCCGAGCTGACCACGTCAAGGCTCGTCCACCACTGGACGTTCCCGACAGAAGAGTACTTGATGGCGAAGGCATGACTCCCCTCGGCCATCACGTCGACCGACCCGTCGTTGGTCACGTCGAACCCATCGACAAATGTTCCGGTGACGTAAACGCTGCCGAGTTCGTCGACGTCCACGCCGTGATGGAGGCTGTTGGTGAGCGGGTTCCATAGTCTCTTCCAGGCCATTTGGCCGTTGGCCGCACTGAGTTTAGCCACGTAGCCGGCCCCGTTGTCGGTTTGGGGGTGGTCCGCTGCAGAGTGACCTGTAATGTAAACCGCCCAATTAGCACGATCGGGATCATTGTCGTCGATGGCAATTCCGGAACATTGATCCAACACGTTCACCACTGGGGCGGCCGTGGACCAAACGTAATCTCCGTTGGACGAGTACTTCACGACGAAATTCGATGACAGTTTGGACGTCAGATCGGATGTCATGTCGCCGTTGAGGTCCAAGCCCTCCATGAAATCTCCGGTCACATAGACATTGTCGTCGGCATCCACTGCGACGCCCGTGCCGCTGACGTAGCTGGGCCATTGTTTGCGCAGCCCATTCCCAACTCGCACCCACTCGAAGGCGCCGCTGGATGCATACTTGGCAAGGTACATCGACGAGTCCAGCGGGTTATCCGTACTATGCGCATCAGCAATCCCATCCCCATCAAAGTCCGCCTCGCGCTCGAACTTGCCCGTAACATAGACATTCCCGATACTGTCGGTCGCCACTGCCGCGCTGGTGTCGGTCCTCGGCCCACCTGCGCCCAGAACCCAGTCCGGAACTACCGAAAGCAGCCTCCGGTCCTCCAACGGCTCCACGCGCATCCGGCGCGGCTCAAAGGCCGTGCGGGACCTCCCGGAACGGCGGTTGCGGCGGGAAATGCTGGTCTTGCGGCTGCTCAAAAACGGTACGGAAAACATTTGCTGGCCCTCCTCGGTAAACGTGGTAAAATGCAGGTAGCGTTGTTGCTGCACGCGCGCAAAACGAGCCGCGTGCGGACGATTGCCCAGCCGGTGAGGGGACCGCGCCTGGCAGCTTGGCCCTCACCGGCTGCTTTTCTTCCTGCTCCGTAAAACGGAATTTGTACCGCTGGCTCTGTGTACCTCCCCTTTTGTCACGCCTCCTGGCTTATTGCCCGCGTTGATGTCAGCCAGCTTATTTTTTTCGTCTCTTGCTCCAACCGAATGCAAACGCGACGGCTGCTGCGCCTGCCAGGGCGGTGAAGGTAGACGGTTCGGGTACAGCATAGTGGCCGTCGATCGCCCAGAGTCCCAGGTTGGTCCCATCCAGCTTCACGATACCTGCGACCGCGGTTACCGTCTGGTCGTCTTTGGCGAACAGCGAGCACCAAAGGTTTTCCGCACCATCCGACATGAACTCGAAAGGGCGCGTGCCATCGGAAAAATTCTGTGCCAGAGAGTCGCCAACGAATACTGACATGAGACGTCGGCCGAACTCGCTGTCTTGCACGGAAAGAAACGTCTCGCCGCTGGGAAGTTGAGCCAAATAGGGAGCGGCCGCGTTGATGCCCGCGTCCAGCGGCGGTTCAATCGCGGTCCATCGCCTGTCGCTATTGCCATCCGCGTACGGCAAGTGCCAATTGTCCTCCATCGAGGTATAGATAATCGAGGGTTTGAACGTTCCGTTGTTCGTCACGCCGTTGTCTTCGATCGCGACTACGATTCCTTGGCCGTCGGCGAGGATGAGCGGAACCGGCATGCCGTCGCGATGGCCCGCCCGGAAGCTCACCGTCTCGGGTGCGGTCCAGGTCGCCGCGTTGTCGTACGAGCGGACCATGGTGATTTCCTGCTCGCTCGTGGTCGCGTAGCGGGCTTCGTTGGCGAAGAACAACTGGATCTCTCCCGAGGGGAGTTGAATCGCCGCCGGTTCCCAGCAACCCGTCCCGCTGGTGACGCCCGCCTGATAAACCAGTTCAGGGCTACTCCAAGTCAACCCGCCGTCCGTACTCTTGGCAAGCCGGATGGCAAACGGATCGACGCCATTAGAAGGTCGATCATTGAACAGGTGGAGAATGGTCCCATTTTGGAGTTGCAGTAATTCGGCGTTGGTGGCAATGTAGACCGCCTCGCCCGCCACAATGCGATCGCCCCATGTGCGACCGTCATCGGCGCTCTTTTTGACCCAGGTCTTTAGCCCCCTTGAGTAGGCTGCCAACAAGCTGTCATCCTGCAAGCGGATGATTCGGCCGTATCCCGACGGCCCTTCGATCTGGACAAGTGAATCGAGGTTCCAGTGGATTGTGGCGGCGTCGGCATACGTGCCGATGAGGAGGAACAGCACGAGGCATCGGGAAGCACGTCGCAGGAAGGATGGCATCAGGATAGCTCCTTGCAGAATTTCGCCACGGGAGTGTGGCAGCGAATTATGGAAATCTCTCAGCCAGGGCTGACGCGCTACGCGCCGGCATGACTTCTTCGCAACCGGGCAGCCGCGCCGCCTGCCAAGTCCCGGGTTCCCATTCGCGGTAGCAGCGACAAGCGGCCGGCGGGCCAACAGCAAGCTCCTCGGCCGCACCGAAGCTGCGGCCGAGGGCCTGCTTCCGCCAGCACAACCGTATGCTGCTCTCATTGCCATTGCAGGTCCAACAGCGCCAGGTCGGTCAGTTCGCCGGTCTTCTTGCCCGCGCGGGACTTGCCGTGTTCGCGAGCGGTCTGGTCGGCGGCCAGGACGGCGAAAAGATCCTCGCTCGATGCGGACGACGAGGAAGTGGTGGTGGTGCTGTCTGCCAGCAGTTGCAGTGGCGCGGAAGTGCCACCGTTCTGGAACACGACGATGGCCGTTCCATTGCTGTCGCCGTCAGCGTCCGTGTTGTCGCCGGGCTCGTAGCCGAGCGTCGCATGCACGATGTTGTTGACTGTGAACGTGACGCTCGCGACGTTCTTATCCACATTTCCGCTAAAGACCGTTGCCAGTCCATTGGCATCAGTGGTTACGGCACTCGCGATGCCGTGGCTCCATGCGCCGGAAATGGTCGCGCCCGACACCGCTGATCCCGCTGCATCTTGCACCAGAATCGTCACGGTCGCCGCCCACTTATTCCTATTGACCCAACTGCTCGTGCCGTCCAGATCGGCCACGTGCAGCGTCGTGGGAGATGCGGGCGCGACGGTAATCGTCACGGTGGCCGTGTCGGTGCCGCCGTTGCCGTCGCTGA
>JAAYEH010000163.1 GCA_012728855.1 Rhodopirellula sp.
AAGAGCACGAGCCGCGACGAGTTCGGGGTTGACGCCTACCTCCGCGACGCGTTGATGGCGCGAAGGAACAACTCCATCGAGGACCTTACGGCCACCGTGACGGCCGCCGTCGCCTACAGCGTCATTCGAGCCTACAACCGTTTCGTCAAACCGCAATTCAAGGTGGCGCGCGTCATCGTGAGCGGCGGCGGCGCCGCCAACAAAGCCCTGATGAAACATCTCAAGAAGGGCCTGAACGAGACGGTGATTCGAACGGCCGACCATTACGGCTTGCCGTACGCGAGCCTCGACGCCATCGCATACGCGGTACTGGCCAACGAAACGCTTTGCGGGCTGGCGGCCAATGTGCCCCAAGCGACCGGCGCGCGGCATCCCGTCCTGCTGGGAAAGATCACGCCGGCCTGAAAACCGGATATCTGCCACGAGTCCCCGCGTCGTGAGAGACTCCACCCTCGTCATTGCGAATACCCGGCCCACCGCGGCGGGCCATTCGTCACAGAAGAGTCATACCCCCCATCCTCCGTCGTACACGTGGCACGTGCACGAATCATCCCCTCCAAAATCTGCGAAGGCGAGCCACTTCCCTAGCAATGAGGCGAAGCAATCCCATGCTCCTACGGCCTTGACCCCGTGAGATTGCACTTCGTTCGCAATGACGAGCCCCCCGATGACGCCGCATTTCCGGTGCAGACGGCGTTTTTTGGGCTTTGCCCCGCCGCACGCCCGCGCCCGCGCGGGCTCCTTGCATAGGAGCGCGGAAGTTTGCTACACTTCCCAACTGCGTTTGGCGAATGGTGGCGGCCGGCCTTTGGTTTCGTGCAATCCACGAGTGTCCAGCGGGAATAGGTGTGTGGTTTCTCGCGTAAGCGCGCCGTTCGGCGCGCCGCCAACGAGGGAAGTGATGGAGTGATAGAACGAACCTTTGTGATGCTCAAGCCCGACGCGGTGGGCCGTCGATTGTGCGGCAAAATCATCGGCCGGCTTGAGGCCAAAGGGTTACGGCTTGTCGGATTGAAGATGCAGATTGTGCCGAATGCGCTGGCCGAGAAGCACTACGCCGAACACAAAGGCAAACCGTTCTATCCGGCGCTGGTGAAATTCATCACGTCCGGGCCATCCATTCAGATGGTATGGGAAGGCGAAAGCGCCGTTGCTGTTGTGCGCAGAATGAACGGAGTGACAAACGGCGTCGAGGCCGGCGTCGGCACGATTCGCGGCGATTTCGGCCTGAGCGGCCGGTATAACTTGGTGCATGCGTCGGATTCCGTCGAGACGGCGGAACGCGAAATCGGCATGTATTTCGACGGGGCCGAGTTGTGGGCCTACGACATGCCTGATATGCACTGGTTCACGAATTAGCCCTCGGGACGGCTATTCCAGTCCCGGCCGGAAGGGTCCGGCGAGGGAAACGTTTCTGGTCTAGTGGCAAGAAGTCCGAACAAGGAGGCACTGCATGGCTGGTGGAAGAAAAGTGCGGCGTGCGAAGATTGCGAAGCATAAGCGGAAGAAGAAGCGTCGCGCGAACCGCCATAAGAACAAGTAAACGCCCAAGCCGTTCCCGTGCGGAGGTCCGCCTTCGGGCGGAAGACCGCCTTCGGGCGGCAGAGCGTTTGACCTTGTTTGGAGTACAGCCGAACCGGCTCGCCTGAGGCGAGTGTTCGCAGTGAGGCAATTGTATGTGCATGTCGGTCCCGTGTACTGGTGGAGTCCACACTGGGAGCGGGGCCGACTTCTGTTTTGCCGCAGCCGGCACGGATGCGCAGTCTGGGCGGAGGCGTGCGAACTCAGTGCTATCCAAAGGCCGCAGCGCTGCTGCGCGCCGGAAAAAGAAGGTTCTTATGGCTGACGAACCCAAGATCATCATCGACGAGGACTGGAAGAGCCAGGTTCAGCGCGAAAAAGAAGAGGCACAGAAGACCGTTGCGGCCCAAGAGGGCGTTGCGGAAACGGGCGAGGAAGCCGGGCAGGAGCCCGAGGAAGCCAACCCGTTCATGTCCCTTGTGCACAGTTTGGCCGCGCAGTGCCTGTTGGCGTTGGGCGCTATCGCCCCGCCCGACGCAAAGCAGATTACCGTCGACATCGAACAGGCCCGGTACCTGATTGATACGCTCATGATGTTGCGCGAGAAGACGAAGGGAAACCTGACGCCCGAAGAAGAGGGATTCTTGACCGAAGCCTTGGCTGAGTTGCAGCGCGGCTATGTGGTGCGCGCGCAGCAGGTTCAAGATGCTGCGTTCCGCAACGCCGGCGTCGACCCGAAGAATCTGAAGCACAAGTAGGAGTCTGGCCTAATGCCCGCATACGTGATAGTGGGAATGCAGTGGGGTGACGAAGGCAAAGGGAA
>JAAYEH010000164.1 GCA_012728855.1 Rhodopirellula sp.
AGGCGGGCATATCTGTGGGAATCGGTTGTGGCCGCGGAAAATTCGTAGGTTGTCTCGCCCGGCACTTTCATGGTGAACTTGCCTGATGCGGTCATGCGGTAAAGCGTGACACCCTCCTCGGAAGTTCCACCTTCCGCAGACCGAGTATAGAAATCGGTTCCCCACTCCGTGCGAAGGTACTCGTACGTGCGGGCCGAACCGCTCTCGTCGAAAAGCTCAACTGTCTCGGGAATGCCGCTCCTGTTGAGTTCAGACGTTTGGATATGGACGTTCAGGTTGTGTGTCCAGCCATCGCCGATGGTGTTGCTCCAGGGCAGGGAACTATCCGTGTACGCGCCGTTGTGATAGCCCATCTCACTTGCATAGTGACGTTGGAACACGAGAGACATGGGGCCACGGAGGGAAATGCCTGCGTCTGTGGGGCTCAGTGACAGCATCGTCGACATTGGGTATATTACAGGATTGACGCCAGGACTGGCCACACCGGAATACGCGTGAGCGCATCCGGGCTTCCCAGGCGAGTTTGAACCGTTACCACCGCTGCTGCACTTTGGCCCCGAGCAACCGGACCTTGTCGGTCCATAAGGACCGTCTCCGGCGAGTCCGCCGCCACCACCACCACCACCGCCGCCGTCAGGCGCATGGCATTCTTCCCATTTGCAGCATTTGCCACTCTTCGGATTGCGCTTTTTGCAGTCGGCGGGCGGGCAGGGCTGCTCGGGAGGCGGACCGGCGTCGATCCCCGATAATCCACCGCGGATCTCTTTCAAGATGCTCGGCGCGAGCGAAGACGCTACCACCTCAGGAGCCTTGCCAACGGCCAAAGCGTGGCCTGTCCACACGGACACGAAATCAGCACGTACGATGGAGGTGGCGAGGCCGGCTTCTTTCGCGAACACCGATTCGTCATTGAAATCCGTCACAAGCACAAAATGGTCGCCGTTAACATGGGCGATAAACGGAGCGCCGATGTCCTCAAGGGTAGCTGCTTTCACGCCCGAGAGAGAGCATCCGTGCAGCGAGGCGGCATCGATGAGACCCTGCATGCTGGTGCCCGTGTCATCGGTACCGGCCTGTTCCGCCAGTTCCTCAACGCCTGCCTCGATATTCTGCAGCGCCAGAAGCTCACGCAGGGCTTCGGGGCCGCAGAGCTTGGCGAGAGGCGGCCCATCGACAGGATCGAGACGATAGACTTCCTGAGAATCGTAGAGGTAACTCAGCACAAAATCGAGGTCGTTTTCGGCGACCGCTGCCTGGGGAGTGCCGGGATAATCTTTGATAACTTTGCGGTAGAAGGCCGTGGACCCCTTGTAGTCGCCGGCTGTCAGAAAGACACCGGCAAGACGCAGTAGAGCCTTTGGCGCCAGTTCGCTGTTGGCGTGCTCGATGAGGAAGTCCTGATAGCGATTGGCAACTTCGGCGCTGTTCTCGGGGTAGAGGCGTTGGTAAATTTCGGCCTTGTGGAAGGCGATGCGAGTGGCGGCGCCGCCGCGACTCGTCCACTTTTCGTTCTGCGTGTACCAATCCAAGGCTTCCTGATACTTTTCGATGGACGCATAAGCCCTTCCCACAACCTCGGTTATGTGGTCTTTAATCCAATAGGCGGTATGTGGATCTTCATAGATAGCCTGGACATACGCCTGCTGAGCCTCGGCCAGTACATTTGCGTGGTGGAGATTGGTGCCGCCGCGATTGTGACGACGATACCATTCATAGTGCGTCAGAGTGGCATGAGCGGCCATACGCGCTATGCAAGGGGTTTCGAGCTTGGTCAATTTTTGAAGCTCGCTGGCGGCTTCGGAAAGGTCGGTCAGGCCGTAGTCCGCGGCCCGAGCTTCCATTTCGTAGAATACGCCGACCACAGCGATCTGAAAGGGAGCATCCGGGTGCTCGCGAATGAGCTGGAGAGCCTTGTCGCGCGCCGTTTGGTAGCGGGCAACTGCCAATTCCACGTCCCCATTTTTCAAGGCTTCCTCTGTACCAAGAGCAAAGTAGTCTTGGACGGTATATTTCCCGTACGGGCCCAGAGTGTCCCAAGGTGGCAGGCTGGCGTCAACGGCTTGTCGTTGCTCAACGGAGAAGCCGCGCTCTACCACCGCCCTGGCGATTTTCCCACGGCCCGAGGCTGCCTTTAGCGCCTCGCTTGTGCCAGGGTAGGTGTCGACAATGTTGATGTAAGCTGCCAAAGCCTCTTGATAATCGCCGGCCACCCGAGCCGTATCCGCCGACTCCAATGCTGTTGCAGCTTCGGGAGGCCCAGCGGGATCTAGAATAGGATCGCCGGTTAAGGCGCCTTGGATGGCCTGCAGAGCTGCAATGAGGTCGTCGGCAAGAGGGAGGTCGGCTCGTGCCAGCTGCATTGTCCTGAAATCATCAGCGTCGTTGGAATTCGAAGCGAGAGGGCGGCCCAAGGGCAGCGGGGTCTTCTCCGCCTCAACAGTCTTCGAACTAGTGCTTGCGTCGGCGTACATTTCCTGAACGGTTGGCGCTTGCAGCATTTCCTCGGCCACTTCTGCTGCCTCGGCCTCTCCGGACAGCGGCAGGGCGTTCCATACGCCGATGGCGGATGGAGAGAAGGTGAGGATGGTTATGACGGCGACGAGTCTGAAGAACGGTTTGCAGGTATCGAAGAGAAGCATGGCCCAA
>JAAYEH010000165.1 GCA_012728855.1 Rhodopirellula sp.
CTGCCAGATCGAAGCCCTCGAAACCGCCATTTACATCACTGAAGCCGCGCGCAAGTACAACGACGCCTGGATCGAGAATCAGCTCCGCGACGCCAATGATGGATGCAACCCGGGCCTGCCGCGCATCGCCTTCAAAATGGCCACCGGCGCCGGCAAGACCGTCGTCATGGCCATGCTCATCGCCTGGCACGCCCTGAATAAGCTGGCCAACAGGCAGGACGCCCGCTTCTCCGACACGTTTCTGATCGTCACGCCCGGCATTACGATCCGCGACCGCCTGCGCGTGCTCCTGCCCAACGACCCCGGCAACTATTACCGCCAGCGCGACATCGTCTCGCCTGACCTGCTCGAACAGCTCCAGCGGGCCAAGATCGTCATCACGAATTTCCACGCCTTCCTGCTCCGCGAGAAGATGGCGGCCGGCAAGCTCACGAAGGCGATTCTCGCGGCTGGCGAAAACGGCGGCCTGAAGGAAACCCCCGACCAGATGGTTCGCCGCGTCTGCCGCGAACTCGGCAACAAGAAGAACATCCTCGTCCTGAACGATGAGGCCCACCACTGCTACCGCCGCAAGCCTGACGGCGAAGCGGAACAACTCTCCCGTGAGGACAAGCAGGAAGCCGAAAACCGCAACAAGAACGCCCACATCTGGCTCTCCGGCCTGGAGGCAGTTAAGGCCAAAATCGGCATCAAAGCGATTTACGACTTGTCCGCGACGCCCTTCTTCCTCCGTGGCTCCGGCTGGCCGGAGGGCACGCTGTTCCCCTGGGTCGTTTCCGACTTTTCCCTGATCGACGCCATCGAATCCGGCATCGTCAAGGTCCCGCGCGTCCCCGTCGCCGACGACTCCATGACCGGCGAGCAGCCCACTTACCGCGATCTCTGGCTGCGCATCCGCGACCACCTGCCGCGCAAGGGCCGCAAGACAGAGGCCCTCAGTGGCGAGCCCAAGCTGCCGGGCGAACTGCAAGGCGCTCTGCATAGCCTCTACAGCAACTACGAAAAGCACTACCAGCGGTGGGAGGCTAACGCCGAAGCCCGGGCCAAGGGCCTCACGCCCCCGGTCTTCATCGTCGTCTGCAACAACACCAACGTATCCAAGCTGGTCTATGACTACATCGCCGGCTGGGAAAAGCTGGTCGGCGATAAGACCATCGTCCAGGCCGGCGCGCTCCGCATCTTCCGCAACGACGACGATCGTGGCGGCTGGCTCCAGCGGCCGAACACCATTTTGGTGGATTCCGAGCAGCTCGAATCTGGCGAGGCGATGAGCGCGGAATTCAAGAAAATTGCCGCCCGTGAAATAGACGAATTTAAAGCCGAATATCGCCTTCGCTTCCCCGGCCGTGACGCCGAAAGCCTCACAGATGAAGACCTGCTGCGCGAGGTCATGAACACGGTCGGCAAGCCCGGCAAGCTCGGCGAACGTGCGCGCGTTCGGCACTCAGCTTCTGTGCGAACAGGTCGTCGGCCGCGGTCTGCGCCGTATGAGCTACGCCCCGATCACCCAGCGCCTGCTCTTCCAGGGGAAAGAGGTCGAGTTCCTGGGCTTTGCTCCGGAATACGCCGAGGTGTATGGCGTGCCGTTCTCATTCATCCCGTGTAGCGGCTCAAGCAAGGACCCCAAGCCCGGCCCGATCCCCACGCGCGTCCGCGCCCTGGAAGAGCGTGCCGCCTGCGAGATCACGTTCCCGCGCCTGGCCGGCTACCGCTACGAAGTCCCCGCCGAGCGGGTGAGCGCCACATTCAACGCCGATTCGCACCTGGTTCTATCGTCGCAGGACATCCCGACGCGCACCGAGCTGGAGCCCATCGTCGGCCAGGGCGAAATCCACACGCTGGACGACTTGAAGCGCCGCCGGGAAAACGAAATCGCTTTTCACCTGTCGCGCCTAGTCCTTCAGCAGTACTTCAGCGATGACCAGGGCAACGGCAAGCCCTGGCTGTTCCCGCAGGTGCTGAAGATCGCAAAGCACTGGCTGGCCGACTGCGTCCGCCTTAAGGACAATGCATTTCCCCAACTGCTACTGCTGCACGAACGGGCCCACGACGCAGCCGACCGCATCTACCAAGCCATTGTCCGCGGCGCGCAGGAAGGTGCGGGCGCGAACGGCCAGCCCCCGCGTCTGTTGCCCATCCTCCGCCCCTACGACCACCTGGGCAGCACGCGCTACGTTGACTTCGACACCACCCGCCACGTCTGGTCCACGCGCCCCGACCGTTGCCACGTCTCTCACGCGGTCTGCGATACTGGCTCGTGGGAGGAGAAGCTCGCTCAGGTATTGGAAGACGACGACCTGCCTGTACTGCGCTACGTCAAGAACCACAACCTCGGCTTTACGATCCCCTACACCATCAACGGCGAGGAACACCCCTACATTCCGGACTTCATCGCGGTCATGGACGACGGCCATGGACCCGACGATCCGCTCAACCTGATAATCGAGGTCACCGGTGAGCAAAAGAAAGACAAAGCCGCCAAGGTCGCCACCGCCCGCACCCTCTGGGTCCCGGCGGTTAACAGCCACGGCGGCTTCGGCCGCTGGGCTTTCCTCGAAGTTATCGACCCTTGGGCCGCCCGCGAGGCAATCAAAGCTCGCCTAAAATCTAATGGCATGGAGCGCATCCAAAAAACGCCCGGCGTTTGCGGAGGTGCCGCTCGCATCCGCAATACGCGCATACCGGTCTGGACGATCGTCCAGCTCCAGCAACTCGGCCGTACGCCGGACGAGTTGCTCGCCGACTTCCCTGCCCTTGGACCAGACGACCTCGCCGCGGCCGCGGAGTACTACCGCACGCACCGCCAAGAAATTGAAGAGGACATCCTGGCCCAGGAGCGGGAACCCTGAATGGCGCGCCTATACGCGAACGAAAACTTTCCGCTCCCAGTGGTTGAGGCCCTCCGGGCGCGCGGGCACGACGTGCTTACAACCCAGGAGGCCGGGAAAGCGAATCAGGGCATCCCCGACGAGGACGTGTTGGCCTACGCCACGGCGCAAAGCCGGGCCGTGATCACGCTCAATCGGCGCGACTTCATTCGCCTGCACCACGGGTGCGCGGACCACGCCGGAATCATCGTTTGCACCGCTGATGCGGATTACATCGGCCAGGGACAGCGCATCGATTTTGAGCTGCGCGCCACCCCACACCTGCGCCGAACGCTTATTCGCGTTAGCCGTCCCCCCTGACCACAGGCGGCGAAACGGTGGGTACCTCTTTGGCGAATCCGAGTAGAATGCAACCCAACCATGAGGAGCAGGAGCAATACCGGTCATCTTCAACGATCACTACCGCGCCGCGCGCATCGCCGCTGCGCACGCCGCCGCAGTCCGCACGGGCGACTCGCCCGCGTCCCCTCCTTAACGCAAGCCACAACCATCAACAATCTCGGGAGGTCATCTAGATGAAGACCGATTTCTTCGCAGAAACTACTGAGCAGTCTACAGTAAAAGCCACGATCGTTTCGAAGTATTTTTGGGCTTGGGCTAAGGTAATCATTCCGACGGCTAAGAAAGGCCCGAACAGGATCGCGTACGTAGACCTCTTCGCCGGCCCAGGCCGATACAAAGATGGCACCAAGTCCACGCCGCTGCTGGTGCTTGAGCAGGCGATAACGGACCCCGATATGCGCACGATGCTCGTCACCCACTTCAATGACAAAGACGAAGCGCACGTGCGAGAGCGCGAGCGAGCCATTGATCAACTGCCAGGGGTCAAAAGCCTTGCGCACAAGCCCGTGGTCCACAATGAGGAGGTCGGAACCGGAATCGTAGCGCAGTTCGAAAAAATCGACTTTATCCCCACACTCTTCTTCGTTGATCCCTGGGGTTACAAGGGTCTTTCACTCGACTTGGTCAATTTGGTACTTAAGCACTGGGGATGTGACTGCATATTTTTCTTCAATTATAATCGCATCAATATGGGCCTGGGCAACCCACTTGTGCGCCAGCATATGGACTGCCTTTTCGGCGCGGAGCGAGCCAAGGACATTCGGGCACAACTGGAACCCCTGGCGCCGCAAGATCGGGAACTCCTCATCGTGGAGCACCTGTCCAAGGCACTCGGAGCCACCAGCGGTCGGTTTGTACTGCCATTCCGATTCAAGAACGCCCAAGGCAGCCGGACAAGCCATCACCTCATTTTTGTGAGCAAGCACTTCCGGGGCTATGAGATAATGAAAGAGATCATGGCTAAGGAAAGTTCGCTGCAAGAGCAAGGGGTGCCCAGCTTCGAGTACAACCCAGCCGACAAGAGATTTCCACTCCTGTTCGAGCTTAACCGACCGTTGGACGACCTCGAGGAAATGCTGCTCGACCAGTATCAGGCGCAGACGCACACAATGGTAGAGATATACCGTGACCACAACGTCGGTCGCAGGTATATCAAGCGCAACTATAAAGATGTGCTCAAGAGCTTGGAGGCGAAGCATAAGATCATCTGCGAACCACCTTCATCCGCCCGGCGCAAGAACACACTTGCCGATTCAGTCAAGATATCGTTTCCCTAGTGGGGTGGGGTGTCTCATGGGTTTGGGATCACATATCGAATGGACGGATGCGACCTGGAATCCAGTAACTGGGTGTACGAAACTCAGTCCGGGATGCAGGCATTGTTACGCCGAGCGCATGGCAAAACGCCTGCAGGCGATGGGCCAGCGCAACTACTCGCGTGGCTTTCAGCCGACGCTACACGAGAATTCGCTGACTGCTCCCCTGAAGTGGCGCTCTCCGCGACGAATTTTCGTCAATTCCATGGGCGACCTATTTCATGAGGACGTACCGCTGGAGTTCATTCTGAAGACTTTCGACGTCATGCGACGGGCCAACTGGCATCAATACCAGATTCTCACGAAGCGGGCTGCGCGACTCGAAAAGCTTGATCCCCACTTGCCTTGGGCGCCGCACATCTGGATGGGAGTCACCGTAGAAAGCTCGGAATATCAGTTCCGCATTGATCATCTGCGACGGACGCACGCGTACATTAGGTTTCTCTCATTCGAACCACTGCTCGGGCCCGTAGAGCCGTGCCTGTCAGGCATCAGCTGGGTTATCGTCGGAGGTGAGTCCGGCGCTGGTGCACGGCCTATGCAATCCTCATGGGTGATCGACCTTCGCGACCGGTGCCGTGCCGCACACGTCGCCTTCTTCTTTAAGCAGTGGGGTGGCGTCAATAGGAAGAGGGCTGGTCGGATGCTCGAGGGACGCACGTGGGACGAAATGCCCAACCCGAACTCTCCCCCTCTTCCGGGTCTTCCGCGACCGATTATGCGTTCCGGGTGCTGAGGAATAACGTATGTCCGCTCAAAATCAGAAGAGAAGAGGAAACGCGCCTGGACAGCCGGTGCACGCCATCCGTCATAAGGACAAGCGTGCCAACATTCCAACCGGAGAACTGCGCGACTTCGTCGCCGACGACGAGAAGCAGCCGAAGACAATGCTCTATCCGCGCGATCCGTCGCACGACCCGCAACTCGTCTGGAAGGGCAAGGACGAGCAGGATGCTGCCGACCTCGCTGTGCCGATCGTGCCCATCTACATTCAGGAAAAGATCCATCCGCAGGCGCTGATCGAGGATGTGCGGAAAGAGGGATCGAGGGGTCAAGGGATCGAGGGATCGAGAGAGGAACAGCTCGCGCTATTCGCCGACTTCAACGGTATCGGCGAAGATTTCGAGCGCAAGGTCGATTTCTACAGCCACGATTCCGCCGCTCAGCCGAAATGGTCGAATCGCATTGTCCTCGGCGATTCGCTGCTCGTCATGACCAGTCTGGCCGAGAAGGAGGGGCTCAAAGGCAGAGTCCAGATGATCTACCTAGACCCGCCCTACGGCATCAAGTTCGGCTCCAACTGGCAGGTCAGCACGCGCAAACGCGACGTCAAGGACGGTAAGGCCGAGCACGCAACACGGGAGCCGGAGCAAATTC
>JAAYEH010000166.1 GCA_012728855.1 Rhodopirellula sp.
CGGGACCAGTATCGGGCTTTGCGGGAGTTGCTGTCGCTGCGGGAGGTGGCCCGTTGTTGTATCGACGCAGGCGTCATCGGCATGGCACTGGCGGAGGCGGCAGTGGACGAGTTCGGCGGGTCGAGAGTCGAGCCCGTCACTTTCACTGCTGCGGTCAAGGATGAACTGGCCAACCGCCTGCGGCTGCGCGTCGAAGAACGGACGATCCGAATTCCGGCCGACGAGGCGATCCGCAATGACTGGCACTCCGTCCGGCGAAGCGTGACGACGGCGGGGCCCTCGCGATACGAAGCCGCGAGGTCCGGCGGCGGTCATGCCGATCGCTTTTGGGCGGCATGCCTGGCGGTACGCGCGGCCGGGCAGTCGGCCGGCGTGATCGAGCATCTGCGCGGGCCGAGCCTGCGGTTCGGCAGAGAGGGCATCTGGTAACCCGGCAACAGGTTGCAGACGGCG
This sequence comes from Rhodopirellula sp., assembly GCA_012728855.1. Lineage (GTDB taxonomy): Bacteria > Planctomycetota > Planctomycetia > Pirellulales > Thermoguttaceae > JABWBD01. The sequence goes on from JAAYEH010000166.1 coordinate 454, forward strand.
GACGAGAGATGGCAAAACGGCACGAGGACCGGAGACAAGATCTCACATTCGAAATTTGAGATTGCAGATTTGACATCGGAGGCCCCGGATTCGAGATCTGAGACTCCAACTCTGAGATCTGAGATTACAGATTTGAGACTGGAGGCAAAAGGGACGGAACACGGGATTGCAGATGGAGGAGCAACAGATGGGATTGAAGCGTTTGATTGCACATGCATTCGGTCGAGTGACGAAGCCGGTGCGACCGCGCATCGGGCAGATGGTGCAGCCCATGGCGGCGGATCGCTGGCGCGACTATCCGGCCGACGGCCTGACGCCGGGACGGTTGCTGCAGATCCTCCGCGAGGCGGACGACGGGGCCGTCGATCGAGCCATGGCCCTGTATCAGCAAATGGAAGAAAAGGACGCACACCTGTACGCCGTGGCCCGCACTCGGCGGCTGGCGCTGACCGGCCTGCCGTGGCAGGTGATATCGGCGGCGGATGTACACGATGTTGCTGATCGAGCGGCGGCTGACGAGGCGGCCGACTACTGCCGCGAGGTGTTGTCGGGCATTGAACGATTCGGCGACGCGCTCGATCACCTGTCGCTGGCTCTCGGTCGCAACATCGCGGCGGCCGAGAACGTGTGGGAGTTCGCAAACGGCGAGTTGCGGCTGGTGGACATCGTGCCGGTGGCCTTCGAGCGGCTGACCATCGACGAGGCCGGGAAGCTCCGCGTGCTGACCGAGCAAACGCCATACGAGGGGATCGAATTGCCGCCAAACAAGTTCGTCGTTCACGTGCCGCATGCCGCCGGCGGCCACCCGATGCGCGGGGGCCTGCTGCGGGCCAGTGCGATCGCCTACCTGGGCAAGCACCTGGCGATGAAGGACTGGATGGTTTTCGCCGAGGTGTTCGGCATGCCGGTTCGCATCGCGCGATATGAGCCGTCGGCGACGCCGGAAGAGAAGCGCGAGCTGCTAAGAATGCTCGAATCGCTGCGCGCCGATGCGGCCGGGATCTTCAGCAAGGCGGTGGAACTGCAATTGCTGGAGGCCGGCCAAGGCAAGGCGCCCCCGCCGTACGAGCACATCTGCGAGTTCTTCAACCGCGAGTTGAGCAAGGCGTGGCTGGGCGGAACGCTGACGGTCGAGACGACCGGGGCCGGGCTGGAGCGATCCTCGGGCGGACCGGGCGTTCACAACGAGGTGCGGCTGGACCTGCGGCAGGATGACATCGCCATCGAAGGGCGGACGATCCGGCGGGACGTCCTGGGGCCGGTCGCCCGGTTGCGGTTCGGCGAGCGGGTTCCGGTACCTTACTTCCGGCGTCAACTGGAGCTGCCGCGTGACCGGCGTGAGCTCAGCGAAGTCCTCGGCCGGGCGGTCAACGAACTGCGCATGCGCGTGCCCGCCCGCTGGGCACATGAAACACTGGGGATCCCGGCTGCCGGCGAAGGAGAAGAGGTACTCTCGGGAAACGTCGAGGCGGGGTAAGGCCGAGTGCGTGAGAACAGCCTGCCCAGGGGGCGCTGGGTTGCCGGATGCTTTTGTGGTAGAATGCGGGGGCCGGCTGGTGAGTGTCTCTTCAAACGAGGGCTGCACGAAGACTCGCCGGCCGTATTCAATCGAAAGGCATCGGCCATGCGGACGAGGGGCGAGGCTGCAATCAAGCTGGGCTTTCCGCTGACTTTCCTTGCCATCTCCTCACCAGTCCTCGCCGGTACGATCCACGTCGACGCGCGGGCGTCGGGGGCCAACAACGGCACGAGCTGGACCGACGCCTATGTGGATCTGCAGAGCGCGCTGGAGGCGGCGGTGTCGGGAGACCAGATCTGGGTCGCGGCCGGCACCTACCGGCCCAGCGCCCGGACGACTCCCGACGACCCTCGGTCTGCAACGTACACGCTGGTTCCGGGTGTCGGTCTCTACGGCGGTTTCGCGGGCAGCGAGACAAGCCTGGATCAGCGCAACGTCACCATCAATTGTACGGTTCTGTCGGGAGACCTGGCCGGCAACGATCAGATCAACGGCGACAAAGGCGACAACGCCTATCACGTTCTCGAGCATGCGCAACGCTCTCCGCCCGCGCCGAGCCTGGATGGATTCACGATCACCGGAGGACACGCTGACGGCACCATACAGGATCACTTACATGGGGCAGGGATTTGGATCTACTGGGGGCCGATTGGCATCCACAATTGCAGATTCACGGGCAACTTTGCCCGCCGCGGCGGGGCCGCGATTTGGCGCTATGGTACGGATATCCTCGATGCCACCGACTGTGTTTTCGAGGAAAACGAAAGCGATACCGGAAGCACGTCTCGGTGCTACAGCGGAGCCATCGAATCGTTTGGTCCTTACATCGCGCTCACGCGGTGCCTGTTCCGCAGGAACCTGGCCAAATCCTCTGGCGGCATCTACGGTTCGGTTGGCGGAGCCATCGCACAATACCATGGGGCGATCACTCTCGCCGACTGCACTTTCGAGGAGAACCGTGCCACGGGAAGCGGAGGAGCGTTGTACGTCGGATCGAGTGCATCCGCCCAGGTGACGCGCTGCACGTTCACGCGCAACATCGGCGAGCTGTGCGCCGGGGCCATCGTGGCCTTCAGTTACAGCGGGGTCACGGCCAAGAACTGCACGTTCACGGAGAATGCCAGCCTCGACGGAGGCAGTGACGGAGGCGGTGCGATCTTCCATGAGGACGGCCTGCTCACGCTGACGGACTGCACGTTCATCGCAAATCAGTCGACCCGAGGCGGAGCCTTGCGTCCTCAGTACACCACCGTCCGCGCGGCAAACTGCTTCTTTCAAGACAACTACGCACTGGACTACGGCGGCACCGCTTACAGCCGAATGTCCACCGTGACCATGGTCAACTGCGTGGTCGCCGGCAGCCAGGCCGCGCAGGGCGCCGCCTTCAGCAACTCCGAAAGCACGTTGACGCTGGCCAACTGCACCATCGCGGACAACACGGCGGCCGACGGGCTGGGCGTTCTCGACGTCTTTACAGGAAGCGTCACGAAGGCCGTTGCTTTTCGAAACTGCATTGTCTGGGGCAACGCGGGGGCCGGCGGCGGTGCCGATGAGCAACAAATTGATACTGTCGACGGCGCTGTAACGGTTGACCACAGTTGCATCGGCGGATGGACGGGCAGCCTGGGCGGGGCCGGCAATACCGGCCAGGATCCGCGATTGCTGCCGGGCGATAGTCTCTATCGCCTGGAGGCGGACTCGCCGTGCATCGACGCGGGTGACAATGCTCTTCTGCCAATAGACTGGAACGACATGGACGGCGACGGCAATACCAGCGAAGCGACGCCGCTGGATTTCGCCGGGCATCCGCGTCGGGTGGATGACCCGTACGTTGTCGACACCGGCGCGGGCGGTGCCCCGGTGGTGGACATGGGAGCCCACGAATATGCCGAGGACTGCGATGCCAACGGTCTCTTCGACGTGTGCGACCTGAGCTGTGACGCGGCCGGCGGGGCCTGCAACGTAGCCGGTTGCGACACGGCCGAGGACTGCAACGCCAACACGATTCCAGACGAATGCGAGCCGGATAACGATGTCGACGGACTGATCGACGACTGCGACCCGGACGATGACAGCGATTGGGTTCTCGAGGACGGCGACGGCAGCGGGGTTGCCGGTGATCACCTCTGCACCGGCGGGCTGACCGTCGCCTGCGACGACAACTGCGCGATGACGTTCAACCCCGGCCAGGACGACGAGGACGGCGACGTCGTCGGCGACGCCTGCGATGCGTGTCCGCACACCATACCTGGGGCGGCCGTGGATGCTCAAGGCTGCCCGCCGCTGGCGGCCGCCGACCTCGACCGCGACGGCGACGTCGATCAAGAAGACTTCGGCGCCTTCCAACAGTGCCTCAGTGGCCTGTTGATCCCGCAGGAGAATCCGGCGTGTGCAATGGCCAAGCTCGATACCGACAGCGACGTGGATCGCTTTGACATGGCGCTCTTTTTCAACTGCCTCAGCGGGCCGGACGTGGCGGTGACGCCAGACTGTGCTGACTGACAGGAAAGGGAACCAAGACCCCCTCTGCCGACCGCAGGGATTTCACATTTCTTTGGGATTCTGCTTGCATTTCCAGAAAGAGCGTGTATATATATCCGCACAGGAGATACTGATGATGTATTGCTGGATATCGATGAACGTCAAAGACGGCGGTTTCCCAAAGGAGGGCTCCGGGTAGGTTTGTTCGATCAGGTCGATCGTGCAGAATTCACCCCGGAGCTTTGCGGCCTCGGGGTTTTTTGTTTTCCTGTCCCGCGGACGCTTGACTCGGTCACGGCTGATCAGACCGGGATTCCTGAAAGGAACAGTCTGACGAAGGGATGACAACATCCGCCTTGGGCGGCGCGAAGATCGTGCGCGCCCGGCGAACACCGAGCCCCGAATCAGCACGAATGATAGCGCATCGTGCCGGGGAGAGTGTGCGCCGATCGGGCGGAGTCAACGATGGTTGTACTGGGGGTATCGGCCGGCGGCGCACGCGGCCACTGAGAAAGGTGTTGCAGGCGTGTGTTCCGTGAACGGCGTCGACCACGGGACCTGCAGTGCAAGTTTCCAATAGCTCACTTGGATAGAGCAACGGGCTGAAAACCCGTAGGTGGCAGGTTCGATCCCTGCTTGGAGCACCAGAAGGTCGAGTCTGGAGGTGAGATTCGAGGTGACGTCGGTCGATAGTCGCAGCGGTTGTGCGGCGGGATATCCCAAAGCCAACGCCCACCGTCGACACCGTGTCGAAAGCCCTGCAATCCGGCGGATACCGCCGGGCCAATCGTCGCTGAAAGCGGCATCGAGCCTTGTGCGTGCAGCAGGATGCCGCACCGAAGCGACGGGCGGCCCGACTCAAGCCGGGTTCCGCCGTAGCCACGGGACGAAACCGCGAATCCACCTCCGGCTCGGACAATTGCCGCGGTCGAGAGGATGACAGACTCAAGCGCGAATGGCGCATTGCGAAAGGAGGTACGTCATGTTGAAGCGAGTACGAGTCACCAAGTACCAGAGGGGTCTCCTGTTCAAGGACGGCGACTTCTGTGGGCTGCTCAATCCGGGCGTCTACTGGTCCTCGCTGCTGCGCCGGACGCGGATCGAAGTGGTCAACACGCTGGAGACCCGGCTTGCACATCCGC
>JAAYEH010000167.1 GCA_012728855.1 Rhodopirellula sp.
AGCGAAATCAGGCACTGGTCCGACCATTCCAACAAGAGACAACGCGGCGTCGATTGGCAATTCAAAGTCAAGGACGCCCGCAAGAAACTGAAGTCACTCTACCCAAAAATTAAAACTTGACAAAGCATTAGGCAGTCGCTTTACATCATGAAGGGTAAGGATTTATGAGATATTGCGACATATCGCGACACTGATCGCGACACATCCGCGACACGACCTGCGACGGAGGACGCCTGATGCCCGGCCAACACACCGAATACGCCTTCGAAACGGCCATCGAACACCACCTGACCACGGCGGGCGGGTATGTCACGGGCGACCGCGACGGGTTCGACGCGCACCGGGCGATCTTTCCGGCCGACGTGCTGGCGTTCATTCGGGCGACGCAGCCCGATGAGTGGGCGTACCTGGAGGGTATTCAGAAGGCCAAGGCCGAGGAGATGTTGTTGTACGATCTGTGCCGGGCGCTCGACTCGGAGCACGAGGGGTGCCTGTCGGTGTTGCGGCATGGGTTCAAGTGCTTCGGCAAACTGTTTCGCGTGGCCTACTTCGCCCCGGCCAGCGGGATGAATCCCGAGACGAAGCGGCGGTACGAGGCCAACCGGCTTTCCGTCACGCGGCAACTGCGGTACTCGGCGAAGCACGGCAACACGCTCGACGCGACGTTGGCCGTCAACGGCATCCCGGTGGCGACCATCGAACTCAAAAACCCGATGACCGCGCAGACCTGGCGGCACGCTGTCACGCAGTATAAGATCGACCTCGACTCGACGCAACTGGCCGACGCGCTGGCGGCCGGGGCGCCGATCATCATCACGACGCTGCAGAAGTTTCCGTTCGTGACCGAGAAGCTTGGCGACCAGCTCTTCTTCGAGTCGATCCGCGAAGATGCCGTGGCGGACAGCGGCCTGCGGCAGGCGGCTTTGGCGAACACGATGGAGAATTTCGGCTACGTCTTCCGCAAGGCGCTGGAAGGTCTGTTCATCGACCGCATGGACCAGAACGAAGAGATCACTGCCAAGTTTATGAACGAGGAGCGTTTCCGCGATGCGGTCAGTCAGCATCTTCTCAAGGATGTGTACGACCACATCCGGAACGAAGACGCGGCCGAGGGTATATTCCGATGACACAATACTCGTTATGGCTGTTTGCGCAGTTTTGGTGGACGGCCGCCTTTCTGGGATTTCAATATGCGGCCAGTAAGGCTTTCTAAATGGCAGGCGGCTATTGCGCTACAAACGGGGAAACCCTGAAACAGAAGTAATCCGAAGCCTAAACCACCGCGACAACTCTCGACTCTACCCTTTATCCCTCCACCCCAGCCGCCGTGTAAAGACACCCGACCCCTTTAGTTCTTTCTTGCACGTCAGTTTTCGATAGTTTTTCCCGTTCCCGCCGTTAAGCATGACAAACTGTCCAAGCCGGCGATCATGCGAGCCTTTCGCCGCTTCAGCATCCAATGTCCACATGCAAACCCCCTTCTGGGCCGACACGACGGACGTGGTGGCACGAAGCGATTACGCAGCCAACGGGGGAGACGTGTACACCGACGCGAACTCAAACGGTTCTTCTTGGTGTCATCGGGCGGATCAAAAGCAGCCACTGGCGGGCGGAATTGGGCAGCCGGGGTTAAAGTTTCCTGATTTTCCCTAAAACTCCTGTAATTGACAAGTGGTCATGGCTTTACCGGAGGCGATTTTG
>JAAYEH010000168.1 GCA_012728855.1 Rhodopirellula sp.
GAGCCCGACTCCGTTTCGCCAGGCAAGATGAGTCTAGCACCGAAAACAAGCAGAACGAAGGACACACGAGGAACTCTCTCACAAAACTGCCCCAAAAAATTCCACTTGAATACCGAGCCAAGACACAAGTGCCGTAGCATCCTGTTCGTTACCGGTGCCGGTATTTCATCGGATTCTGGATTGCCGACCTACCGTGGAATCGGCGGGCTTTACGACGTCGAAGCCACGGAAGAGGGGCTCCCCATCGAAGAGATTCTTTCGGAACCGATGATGCGGTCGAATCCTCGGTTGACGTGGAAATACCTGGTGCATATCGCCGATGCGGCACGAGGAGCTACCTACAACCGTGCTCACGAAGTAATCGCGGAAATGGAACGGCACTTCCCTCGCGTCTGGACGCTGACGCAGAACATCGACGGGTTTCACCGCTTGGCCGGGTCGCGAAACGTGATCGAGATTCACGGCAATATGCGGTCCCTCTCATGCACGAAGTGCCCTTTTCGGCAGACGGTCGACGATTCCACGCGTCTGGAGATCCCACCCCGCTGCCCTGACTGCGACGCGGTGCTTCGTCCTGATGTCGTGCTTTTCGAGGAGACGTTGCCGGAGGAAGCTGTCCGTCGGCTACGCCGCGAATGGGACGTCGGATTCGGAGCGGTCTTCAGCGTCGGCACAAGCAGCGTTTTTCCCTACATCCAGGAGCCGATGGTCGCCGCACGACGAATGGGTGTACCGACTGTCGAAATCAATCCAAGCGAGACCGTGGTGTCGGCGTATGCAGACTATCGACTTCCGCTAGGCGCCGCACAAGCGCTGCACGAGATCTGGATACGGTATTCGGAAACCGATTAAAACGCACTTCGGCGCCGCCGGGTGTGGTGTGGGCAGGCGAGAAGGATTAGAATGCCGACGGCGCCAGACGCCCGTTGCTCCGCCGAGAGCGGCTGAGCGCGGGCGAACACCTCATGTGCCCCAGAGCCCTCTGAATGCAGCGATTTCATCAGATCTTGCTTGCCCTTGCGCTCGTGGCGCTAAGCTGGTACGCCATGATGGGCGTCCACGAACACGGCCATGTTGTCGGTGCTGTCGTCACCGGGGGCACCGTGGAACGTGTCATTGTCCATCCGTTTGCGATTTCGCGAACCGATGTCGTCCCGAATCCGCGTCCTGCGGTTGTCGTGTGGCTTGGTCCGATTGTCGGCTGTGCGCTTCCCTCGGCGGTGGCCGCGAGCGTCCCGCAACGCCACACCATCGCTCGCAGAGTTGCTCGGTTCTTCGCCGGCTTTTGTCTGGTTGCAAACGGTGCCTACATCTCGATCGGTTCCTTCGATCGCGTTGGAGATTGCGGTGAAATGCTACGAACAGGTACGCCCCCCTGGACCTTGCTTCTGTTTGGAGCCATCACCATTCCTTTGGGGCTGTACCTCTGGCATCGCCTTGGCTCACTCAGGCATTTCATCAACAACCCGTCTGCGGTCACAGGACCAATGGCCTACATCACTTGCGGTGTGTTGATCGCGCTAATGGTTGCCGGATTCGGTTTGTCTCAGTGGTAGGATCGCTCGACAACGCATGGTTTCCCCAACCGGCCTAGCGATGGCGGAGCCTCGCCGGCTCGGCCACCTATGGTGACTCTTGCGCTCTTCCACGCCCGACCGGCGGCTCAGGTCAGGTGGATCGCTTTGTTGTGGCTCCTCTTCGTGCTCGTGCTCAGCGCAGCGGTGCTCGTAATCGGCAATCGCTGGACACTCGGCCTGCGGATCTGCCGCCCCGCGCAATTTCACTGTCATCCGAGTGAGCATCGAGACGATTCGCTTGAGCTTTCCTTTCAGAACCAGACTCGACTCAGTATCCAGCCCGCCCGATGCCGTGAGAACGTCTTGGCGACCGCGAACGATTCGGCCGTGTATTTGATCGCCAGCCGGTAAACGTCGAGGCGATCATGGTCGAACATGCCCTCGGTCATCGGAACCGCCCTTCGATTACGAGCACCGCTGCAAGCGGCTGAGCACGAGCACGAGTGCTTCACGCCAGATCCAGTTGAACGAAACCGCGGAGCCGGAAGCGGGTATGGGTTTTCGTAACCGTTCACGGGGCGGCCGGGGACTGGTCCATTTTTCGGCCAGTTGATGCGTTTTGGCGCAAGAGACGTTGGCCGAAAACATGGACCTGTCCCCTTCCTTCCCGCCCCGTGAACGGTTACGGGTCTTCTATTGTCCGTTTCCTTTCGCACGGCCCTGTTGTAGCCGACCTTGTGAGTGGCAAGCAATCTTATCCAGGCTGCGCCGATGCCATGCGTTGGATGCCGCCGAACTGAATGGCTGTCTGAGCGATGGGAACGAGACTAAGACACCCAGAATCCTCTTGGCGGCCAACAGACGAGCAGCCGCTCAACTTAAGGCGAATTGGAGAAACCCTATCGCATGTTGCGTGCCCTCTTCCACGACGTCCGCTGCGCCGGATCGCATGGCGGGAGCAGCGACAGCCCCCCTTTACCAGTCGCTCAGGAACTCCAAGCGATCGCACATGGACTCGGCGTCTAACACCCCGGCGAGGTGCAGGAGGCGGCGAATGACATCGCCGACGGGCCGTTGGCTCGAGACGACGATGCCGGCATGGTGCCGGCCTTCCGACATGCGCGCAGCATGCAAGCTGGCAAAATGACCAACATTAAAGTTGAACAGGGTGCGGCTTTCATTCGACGCCCAATCGCGTTGAGATTCGTCCGACTCTCCACCGCGCCCAGCCTCCGATGTCGAAAGTGCATCGATCTCGGCGCGCCGCAACGCAGGCGCGACAACTCCATAAACATCTTCATCCGTGAAAAGCCGAATCGCACCCATCAATCTGCCCCACCTCTCCCGAGGCGGGCTTTGACCGCGGCTTCCTCGTCCGCTGCCAGATCGTTTTCGATCTCGTCCAGGTGATCGTAGGCGTAAGCCAATGCGTCATGCACGTCAGCCGGACGAAGCCCCGGATACTGTTGCACAATTTCCTCGACGCGCATACCCTGGCGGTAACAAGTGAGGATCGTGGCGGCACGAATACGAGTCCCACCTACGACCGGCTGACCGCCACAGCGGGCACTGTCCTTCTCGACGTTACGGTAATCCGATTTGAGCATCTTCGCGGTCCTCCACCTGGCAGCCGTCCGACAACGGAGGCAGAATTCATTCATTCTATCTCGTCCGGCACCGCAGGGACACCCATGGGTCACAGCAGTCCGCAAGAGTCTAGAAACGGGAATGCATCCTCCCGCTAAGGGGGCGAGGAAGCGGCGCCACTTCGCAAAACCCCCCTTGCATCGAGTACGAATGTACGCAGAACGACCGCACGTACATTGGTCCTCGACGCGAACGAAAGGAGAAGTCGTGGCAGAACGCCCCCTGCTCGCCAAGGGAGAGATGGAGGTCGCCCGCGCTCTGGACCTGGGCGGAGGCCGCGGTGCGCCAAGCACCCCGTGATTAACGAGATTAAGAGATTAAGAGCCTATCCCAAAACCGCCGGGGACTGGCTCATTTTGCGGAGTCTTCGGAGCAAAATGTGCCTGTCCCCCTCTCCGCCAAGGTTTTGGGATAGGCTCTAAGATTACAAGACTAAGAACTATGCTCTCGCTCTTTGCTGTCGATGATAGCCTCGCAAGAGCTTGACGCGCATATCTGGCGGGTTTGGGACGTCGATCACACAGCTAAGTATCTCTTTCTTGAAGCGAGCGTGGACCGGCAAGGAAAGTCTCTGACGCCACACCCCCAAATCGTGTTCGAGCCGCACGGCCCTCAGATCCGAGGAGACCACGAGGAGATGCTCCGGTTTGGTTGAGAAAAACGGCAAGCCCGAGAAGCGACTGGTTGAGTCGCGAGTGGTCTTTGGCCAACGGCCATATTCACCTCTGCCTGCCACGTTGGAACAAATCGAGCCAACACGGTTCGGCCTGAGACCTTCTGGTACAATGAACCGAAGTGCGGGCTGGTCCTGGTGAACACGTCGATAGCGAGCCGACCGGCGGCGGACTCCGCCCGTCCGCTCCAAGAGGCTTTCCCGGCCGCCATGAAGCTGCAACATGTCGAACGACTGCCAGATACGCCGAATCCAGGACGCTCAGTCCGTCGTCTGGCGGCATCGGCCACACTGTGCGTGCTGGTCTCCGTGTGCTATTGGTGGCAGCCAGACTGGCTCGCTCCCGTCACGCTGGTGCCCGCTTGGTTCTGGCTGGTGCCCGCTTTCACGCTCCTCGCCTTCGAGTTCAGCCGGACGCACAAGCGCTGGTGCGTTGCCGTGGCGGCGTTTTGGGTAGTGTACGCGGCCCTGATGGTCGAGGAAGTGCAGAGTCTGGTTCGCAGCGGAAGTCGTCCGACGTCGGAATGGCAAGCAGCACGTGCCAGCGGTCGCGCGATTCGTGTTGTGTCTCTGAATTGCGCCGCGGCGAACCGCGCTGTCACAGCCGAACTGGCGAAGTGGGAGCCGGACATTGTCTTGCTCCAGGAATCGCCAGGCCGCGAGCATGTGGATTGTACCTCAAGAGAACTCTTCGGAACGGATGGAGGATTCCTCTGGAGTAGCGACACTTCGATCATTGCCCGCGGAGACGTTCGGCCCCGCAACGTGGATCGCGACTCGCATTTTGTGCATGCTCAAGTCGAGTTGCCGACCGGCCTGAAGGCAGATGTGATGAGCGTGCGTCTCGATCCTCCCGTGTTCCGTCTTGATTTCTGGATGCCCGGTTTCTGGATCGATCACCGCAACCGCCGCCTCAAGCATCGCCGGCAGATCCGGGAAATAATGCAACGGGTCGAGAACATCGAGCAGGCTGGCCCCTTGATCGTGGGTGGCGACTTCAATGCACCGCCGGGCGACCCTGCACTTGTGCCGCTCGAACGGCGGCTGTACGATTCGTTCCGCAAGGCAGGACGTGGCTGGGGAAACACGGGAACCAGCGCGGTTCCGCTATTCAGGGTCGATCAGATTTGGGTGAGCCCGCATCTCCGCGCGGAATCGGTCACCGCTCAAAAGACGCTTCACTCCGACCATCGTATGGTCGTTTGCGACTTGGCCCTCACGTGGACGACAAAACCAGTCTCCATCACGAAACGAACCCAAGCCTGGAGGAGAAAACCATGACAAGAGACCCCCGAAACCGGACGTCACCCTTTGGAATCCTGCTCATGACTGCGGCCGTTGGCCTGGCCACGTGGATGCCGGTCGAGGCGGCTGATAGCCCGCCTCAACCGCTTAAGTCCGGTATCGTCAGATTCGACGACGCCAGAGCCGATCAGGCCGACTGGGGCGAGATGCGACGCTATTTCACCGGCGAGACACACGGCACACAAGACGTGCTGACGGCGGTGGCGATTGTCGAGCCCGGTAAGGCGGTGCATCGCGCTCACCGCCACGCCCAGGAGGAATACTTGATTCTGGTAGAGGGCGAAGGTACCTGGTCGTTGGAAGGCAAGGAATTCCCGGCCCGGCGGGGCGATATTCTTTATACCGAGCCGTGGGTGTATCACGGCCTGACGAACACGGGCACCGAGCGGTTGATCTTCGTGGTGGTTCGCTTCAACAGCAAGGGTGTCGCGGTGCCGCCGCGTCCCGATACTCGTCCCGATGAAGAGTGAGACCGCGGCTCCAATCAAGAGTCGCTACCACATCGGTCGGTCTGCGGGCCGGAAGAATGAAAAAGGCCGTCAAGTTTCACATGATCGAGAAAGACTTGGAGCTTCGCAACAAACTCAGATTGCTCAGCGATGTGGATTCTCACGCGACGGTACGGATCTTGGTCGTCTGGTCGATCTCTGCATGGCTGATTGCCGGTGCAGCGGCCGCCGCTCGCGCGGAGCGTCCTTCCCATCCGCTAGCGGCGGGAGTCCGCGTCATCGTCAGCGCGGTACGCGAGGCGGCTGCCGAAAACGACGTTGCCGCGGAACGCCTTTGTGGCGATCGCCTGACGGAATTCCTCGTTCGCCGGGCAGCCGCGGCAGCGAAGAATCTGTCGGAAGAGGACGCGGCGAAAGCGTTTCTCCTCGGCCTGGGCGCCGCCATCGACGGCTCGACCGTACTGCGAGCCGCTCCGCTGATGAACGAGGTATTCCTGGCTGCGGAGAACGAAGACGAGCGTCGTCAACGATTGGCTGTGCTCGGCGCCCCAACTCTGCACGGGCGCCGGGACTTGGCTCAGCATTTCGTCGTCTCGGCCGCACTGGCGATCCTGATCGGACCCGAAGCCGCAGAAACGATGGGAACGATGAAGGAAATGCGCGACTCTCAAGGAGGCTCGGGATTCAGCTTCTTCGACCTGGCGGCGGATATGGCCGGCATCGCCTTCGCGAACCATGTCCGCGAGAAGAAGCTTTCTCTCGAATCCCTGGCGGAATCGTTCACTGTGGCCGATTTCATGCCGAAAATCGGAAACCTGCCGGAGGGCATTCCATCGGAGGCTTTCCTGAAGAGGTATGGCTCGATATGGGACGACCGGTTCATTCAGCACCGGTCGGAAATCCGCCGGCAGGTTCTCTCTTTGCCGGGCTATCATTCTCGATGCGACGAGACAGGAAGCCCGGAATGAGCAGCGGATCGACCTTGCCGAGCACAAGGATCAGTCCTCGGGCAAAGGCTCCTCGATAGTCCTATACTACTAACCTCCAACATTGTTAAGTTTTTGACAAAGTTTTCAGGCGGCGGTAGCGTTAAGTTGTTGCAAGGTTGCATGTTGTGCTTGGAGAAGGGCAGTTACGATTTGCCGACCTTCGGTGGTCATGTGATAGCGGCAACAGAGAAGAGGAACCCGTACTTGAACGCGGAGTACGGGTTCCTCTTCTCTGTTGCCGTCTTTCCGATACAGGAAGATCACCTACCGCGTCTGTCAGATTCACGGGGAATTAGGTGTTCTCGAGTGTCAACGGCTTGAACTCACCCACAGATTCTGCGGAAGGATCTCTTCAATCACTTTGGTTGCGGCCGAGCGAAGCGAGGCCGCGCTGGGAGGTAAGGATCGGTCGGGCTTACTTGAGCAGGTGCTTCATGAAAAAACCGAGCATGCCACCGGGAGGTTCGGGCGTTCGCGGGTTAGCGCCGCCATTGACGAAGACGTTCTCGATCCCCAATGCATCCATCTTGGCCTTGAGTTCGCGGCCGAAGTTGGGGTGATGGATAAACTGCCCCGGCCTGGCATCCGGGGGCGGGACGATGTCGGGCTCGCTATAAATCATGTAAAGTGGCGGATCGTCCTTGGTGAGGTGCGAGATGGCGGCGGCCTCGTCGTAGAGCTTCTGGATCGCCGGCGTGGGATCCATCGCCTCATCCAGCGATTTCAGGCCGTACACCTTCAACAGCGATGGGTGCTCGTGAGCGCGGCCGCCCACAAGTTGCTCGATCTTGACCGGGTCGTAGGTTCCTTGCCCGCCCATCGTGCCGACGGCCTGGATCCGTGTGGACTGGCGCGCAACGGGGTCGGGGCTGTCGGGCTTGGCAAGGTCGTCGTGAAAGCCGATCCACATGGAGATGCCCGCCCCTGCCGAACCACCAAAGCAGGCGATCCGATTGGGGTCGATATTCCACTCGCCGGCCTTGCTGCGAAGGAACTGCACGGCCCGCGCCCCGTCGTGCTGCGGTACGGGGAAAATGGTCTTGTCACCGTCGACAAAACGGTAGTTGATCGCTGCGAAACTGATGCCGGCTTCGAGCATGCCTTGCAGCATGGCTCGGTTGACACTGCTTTTATCCCCTGCAACGAATCCGCCGCCGTGGATATAGACGACCACGGGCGTGGGCTTGTCGCTCTCTGCCCTGTAAAAGTCGATCACCTGCCGTTCATGGGGGCCGTAGTGTACGTCGGCCTCCGTCGGCAGGACGGGTGGGCCCTGCTGTTTGCGACTTGCCTCCTTGCCCTGCAGCTTGGCGCGGTAGGCTTGCGCTTCTTCCCGGGTCAGTGTGCCGTCGCGATCGGCGTCGGCATCGGGGAAGCGCTCGAGCAATTGCTTGAGTTGCTCCTCGCGCGAGGGCTTCGGTTTCTGTGCCAGGGCTGGGCCGGCCAGAATCGCGGCGACAATGAGCACCGGCACGAGCGGGCGGCAGGACATGGCGGTCTCCTTCGACTGGTAAAAGAGGGTGGAGGCAAGGCAAGTCACGTGCGATGGGCTTCGCTTTGGCGTAGCATGTGGCATGCTACCTAGTTCCCCGTAGTGCCGTCAAACGTTCTCAGCGAGTTGATCGCGTCACGTTTGCCCGGCGAGCTACACCCATCTATACTATTCTTTGAGGTTCGGCATCGTTGCCGGACCAGACCAGGTGTCCGTCCCCGCAAAGGAATAACCCATGCCCCTCCGCTTCGGGTCGCTCCTGTTCGTAGCTCTCATTGGATCGCTTGGATGCGGTCGTGTTGCCGGACCGGATACCGCGTCCGCCGCAGATTCCATCGAGGGGAGAGGATCTATGCCGACCGTTCGCGTTTGTGTAATCGGTCCCGATGGCCAGCTTGCGCCACCCGCGGACTCGCCGAAACTCGTTCTTTCCGATGCCCAGTGGAAGCAACGGCTTACCAAAGAGCAGTATCAGATCACCCGCGGCAAGGGCACAGAGAGGGCCTTCTGCGGTGGGCTGTTGAAGAATAAGGACGCAGGTGTCTACGTTTGCATTGGCTGCAATCTGCCGTTGTTCGAGTCCGGAGCCAAGTTCGAATCGGGCACGGGATGGCCGAGCTTCTTTCAACCGGTTGCGGTCGAAAATGTTCGCGAAGAGGCGGACCGCAGCCACGGCATGGTCCGTATCGAGATTCTCTGCACGCGGTGCGATGCCCACCTCGGTCACGTCTTTCCGGACGGCCCGCCGCCCACCGGCCGTCGCTATTGCCTCAACTCCGAGGCGCTTCGCTTCGTGGCAAATAACCGGCTGAAGTTGGTCGCCGAGACGGTCGGGCCGCTCTCGGAAGAAAGCGCCGAGCCGGACGCCGATGAGTCGCAAGAAGATCGCGCCGAAGCGGTGTTTGCCGGCGGATGCTTCTGGTGCGTCGAGGCGGTATTCGAGCAGCTCGACGGCGTGGTCGACGCCGTGAGCGGCTACGCGGGCGGCTCGGCCGAAACAGCCAACTACAAGGCGGTCTGCACCGGAACGACGGGACATGCCGAGGCGGTAAAGATCATTTACGATCCGAAAAAAATCGCCTATGAAGACCTGTTGAAGGTCCACTTCGAAACGCATGATCCCACCACGTTGAATCGTCAGGGAGTCGATACGGGAACCCAATACCGCTCCGCCATTTTTTACGCGGACGATCAGGAGAAAGAACTGGCCGCGGCATTCATCGCGGATCTCACCGAGGGGAAGGCCTTCCGACGGCCGATCGTGACAAGCCTCGAGCCGCTCAAACAGTTCTACCCCGCCGAAGACTACCATCAGGACTATGTAAGCTGCAACCTCCGCCAGCCCTACGTCCGTTCGGTGGCGTTGCCTAAGGTGAAGAAGGTGAGGGCGAAATTCAAGGATTTGCTCAAGTCGGAGGCGGAGAAGTAGGTGGTCGGCAACGGCGGTTCAATGTCTCGGTGAAATGATGAAACACGGCCTCTCGCAGAGGAAACTGACGTTCGACACACTCGACGACGCCGTGCGAGATGCCGAGTCGCTCCGCGCTTGCGGATACGACCAGGCCGGGAAATGGGATCTCGCGCAGGTCTGCGGCCACCTGGTCGACTGGATGCGTTTTCCTCTCGACGGCTTTCCCAAGCAACCGTTGCCGATCCGTCTCATGCTCTTCGCGATACGCGCTACCATCGGACGCCGGGAAATCCGCAAGGTGTTGGCGGCAAGGGCGATGAAGGACGGCAACCCGACGCTCCCCGACACCGTCTACGCGCCGGGAGGCGACGAGGCCGAGGCGGTCGATCGATTCCATCAAACGGTGGCCCGATTTCAGAGCCACGCTGGGCCGTTGCATCCGTCGCCCGTCTTCGGAGACTTGGACTACGACACGGTGAGACAACTCCAGTTGATCCACTGCGCGCACCATCTCGGTTTCTTGATTCCGAGAGTCTCTCCGGCTGCAGATGTGCCGCCGCAGTGACGCCCCGCCTCTCTCCTCTTTGCGTCTTCGCGCCTTTGCGTGAGACCCTGGCTCTTCAAATAGGATCTCACGCAAAGACGCGAAGACGCAACGGATCAGGGAGAAAAGGCGTCGATTTCCGCGCGGGTGGGAAGTGAGGGCTGAGCGCCGCGGCGGGTCACGGCGATGGCCGCCGCGCGGGTGGCCCAGCGGGTCGCTTCCAGCAGCGTGCGGCCCTCGGCGATGGCCACCGCCAACGCGCCGTTAAAGGCGTCGCCCGCCGCAGTCGTGTCGACGGCGTCGACCGGATGGCTTTCGACGGTCACCGCCTCTTGCGATACGACCAGGCACCCTCGCGGACCCAGCGTAACCACGCAGTTTCGGCAGCCCATCTGTTGGAGTCTTCTGGCGGCGATCTCAGGGCCGGACGAGTCTCCAGGTGGTACTCCCGTCAACGCCGCCGCCTCGCCCTCGTTCGGTGTGAGAATATCGACGTAGCGGAGCAGGTCGGCGCCGGCGAGATCCTCGTGGGCCGGCGCCGGGTTGAGTATGGTCGTCAAACCGGCCGATTGGGCGCGGACGAGCCCGCGGGCGACGGTCTCCAACGGAGATTCCAGGCAGGTTAGCAACACCTTCGCTTCGCCAAAAACCTCGTCGGGCACGGAATCGACGTCGCTGGCAGTCAGGTGCAGGTTCGCCCCCGACGCCACACTGATCAGGTTTTCACCGCGAGCGTCGACCAGGATCAGGGCCACACCGGTCGGCTCGCCGGGCACCGTCTTGATGAACCGGCAGTCGAGGGCTTCGCCGCGGAAATGGTCCAAAGCCTGCCGGCCGAACGGATCGTCTCCGATTGCCGCGACGAACGTCACTGGCAGCGCCGCCGCCCGGGCGGCGGCGACTGCCTGATTGGCGCCCTTGCCGCCGTGCGCCTGGTAGAAATGGCCGCCCAGGACGGTCTCCCCCGGCGCCGGCAGACGCGGCCCACGGACGACGAGATCGGTGTTCACGGACCCGAGGACAAGGATTGCCGGAGAGGCCATCGCTTACTTCCCGATGCAGAAACGGCTGAAGATCCGATCCAAGATGTCCTCAGTGTAAACCGTGCCGACCACCTTGCCCAGTTCTTCCAAGGCCACACGGACATCGGCGGCCACAAGCTCCTCCGCGGATCCGACCTGGGCAATGTCCAAGGCTCGTCGGAGGCATTCCGCGGCCACGCCCAGAGAGCCGTGGCAGCGAACCGCGGTCCCGGCCACGACGTCGCCATCGGCGACCCCGGCAGCAAGAACGGCCGCGCGAAGCCGGCTCTTCAACGCGGCGATGCCTTCGCCCGTCCGGCTGCTGGTACGTGAAACCGGCCCCCGCGCTGCTCTCCCCTCCCTGCTCCCCGCTCCCTGCTCCCTTGCCGGCAGGTCGCACTTGGTCAGCACGATGAGCGTGCGGGAATCGGCGTCCTCAAGCAAGGTCCGCTCCGCGAGATCCAACGGGCGGGTGCCGTCCAGGCAGAGCAATCGCACGTGAGCCTGCCGGGCCTGCTCGCGTGAAGCCGCCTGGGCCGCGGCGGACAACTCTTGAGCCTCTGCGTCAAAGGCAACCTCGATTCCCGCGGTGTCGGTCAGCAGGCAGCGAACGTCAGCGAGATTCAGATGGGCCGAGAGGTAGTCTCGCGTGGTGCCCGGCTGATCGAAAACCAGCGCGCCGGCCTTGCCGGTCAAGGCGTTGAACAGGCTGCTCTTGCCCACGTTCGGACGTCCGACGAGCGCGACACGAATCGGCTCCCACGTTTCCGCCCGCGACTCCATCTGTCGAGCGAGCCGGGAAACCCGCTCGGCCGCTTCCGACAGCCGGCTCGAGATCTCGTCTTGCGTGATAAATGGGAGATCCTCGTCGGCAAAATCGAAACCGGCTTCGAGGTGTGCCAACAGATCGAGCAGCCGGTCGCGGAGTTCATGCAACGGACCGGCCAATCCACCGGCGAGTTGGGCCAGCGCGGTGTCCAACTGGCGCGCATCGCCTGCCTCGATCACGCCGAGCACCGCTTCGGCCTGCGTCAGGTCCAGCCGGCCGGCCAGGAAAGCACGCATCGTGAACTCTCCCGGCTCCGCCAGGCGAAAACCCGCGGCCAGAAACATGCCCAGCGCGGCGTCCAGCAGCGGTCGGCTGCCGAGCGTGTGGAATTCGGCGGCCGGCTGGCCGGTGTAGCTCCGCGCGGTCGGCCATAGATAGAGGTCGCAAGGAAGAAGAATTCCGGGGCTGACGGCGAGCCGTCCGGCGAGAACCGTGGGAAAAAGAAACCGGGAGAGATCTTCGCCGCTGTCGGCACGGAAGTGGCGGCCGATCCGCTCGATCACGCCGGGCCCGCTTAATCGCAACACGCCGCGCGCCGCGCCGCCGGACGGGGAGGCTACCGCGGCGATCGAGTCGAAAAGAGGATCGAGCATCGGGACGTTACCGTCGCGGGCGGTCTTTTCTCGTTTTTCGCGACGCGGCCCCGTCGCCATTGCCGCCGCCGAACAGCGACTTGAAATCGAACTTCTCGCCCGCCGGGGCGGGACGACTTTCTCGAGGCTTCGGTTCCGCCGCCGGCGTCTCTGCAGGCGCGTGCTTGGGCAAGAACCGCCGCTCGGTGACGCCCCACAGGCTCGAGGCGATGAAGTAGAGGCACAAACCGCTGGCCACCTTGAAGAACAGCAGGCCCATGAAGAGCATCATGAACTTCATGATCTTCTGCTGCATGGCGGCTTGCTCGTCGGCCGGCGGCGGCATGAAGGTCTTCTGCTGCCAGAGGAAGAGCAGCACGGTGACGATCGGCAGCAGGTTGAAGTATGGTCCCAGCCCGAGGAATCCCGATCCGCGTACGACGAAATCGGGCATGAGCCAACTCCAGTTGTAAAACATGTCGGGCGCCGCCAGGTTCGAGCACCAGCGAATGCTTTCCGAAAACAGCGGCGCTTGGCGCAGTTCGACGTCGACCATCAGTGCCCGATAGAGCCCGATGAAGATCGGCAACTGCAGGAACATCACCAGGCAACCGCCCATGGGGTTGTAATTGTGCTTGCGGAACAGCTCCTGTTGCGCTTTGCTCCGCGCTTCGAGGTCTTTTTTGTATTTCTCCTGAATCCGCTTGATTTCCGGCTGCAGCTCCTGCATCTTCTGAGCGTTGGCCGCCTGCTTGATGCTCAAGGGAAACATGCTCCCTCGGACCAGGACCGTCAGTAGAATGATCGCAATGCCGTAGTTGCGAACGATGCCGTAGAAGAAGTGGAGCACCCACAGCAGCGGTTCGGCGACCCACCAAAACCAGCCGTAGATAACGATGTTTTCCAAGCCGTACTTCGCCAGCAGCGGCGGACGCTTGGGACCGGCGAAGATGACGAAGCGGTGCGAAACGGAGTTCTCCGGCTTCAAGTCGTAGTCGACGCTGGTAACGCGGAACGAAGTGTTGACGAGAGTCAGCCACTCCTTGTCGACCGGACCGACCCGCAGCGGCTGCGATTGAGCGAACCAGACCTCGCTGGCATCTTTTGTCTGCGGGATCATCATCGATGCGAAGTACTGCGCATCGACCCCGATGAACGTCAGCGGCTCGGCTTGCCAGGGCGCGCCGGTTTCGTCCTGGGCGATCTCCGGAGCGCCGATCAGCGCGGGAACACGGCCGTTGAACGAGACGACCACGTCGCGCATGCCCACGGCGCCCCAGCCTCGGCCGATCTTGCTGGCATACCAGTAGCCTTCCGTCGGTAGCCCGTTGGGTCCGTCGAGTTGGTAAGCGATCGTATGGTTCTCGCCGCCTTGATTGCGGATCTCGACGTCGAAAACAAGGTGGTATCCCTTGTAGTCGGGATCCTGCGACTCGCCGGCGGACACCTCGACCAGCCGGAAGATCTTCCGTACCTCCAAGCCCCAGGGCGCCAGCACACGGCGGAAAACCACCTCGGACTGCGTGGCAGAAGCGATCTCCCAGTTGCCGTCGCGGAGATGGATGCCTTTCAACTCGTCCGCGATCTCCGGCTGCGGCCGATCCCCTTCCGTCGCTTCCTTCTCCTCTTCGAGGTCGGGCTGCTGGGAATCGTCCAGCTTTCGTTCGTCGATGCGGCTCATGGTCAGCAGGAAGGAGTGGGGATCGCTTCCCTCGGGGCGGACCACTTCCATCGGTCGGCGGCGGAGCGTGACCGAGACGACCTGCTCCTTGCCGTCGCGTAGGAACTTGACCGGCACCACCTGACCCGGCTCCGTCGCTTCCATTGCTTTGTCGAAGGAGAGAAGACCGGTGACGGGCGAGATGCCGATCGACTGGATCAAGTCGCCCGGCCGGATTCCCGCCTCGTCCGCCGGTGTGCCCCGACCGACCACCTGGACCAATGCCCCCGCCCCCCGCTTCTTGGCATCCATGATCAAATGGCCCATGTAGCCGCTGCGCCACTCCAGGTCGTGATAGCGCGAGCTGCTCAACTCAATGCGGGCGACGGCCGCCCCACGATTGGTCAGGGTTGCCAGCATCCGGTACGGACTCGCCGGATCGACCGAGCCGATCGTGAGCCACCGCTGCTCCGGCTCCGGTTCGCGCTGGGCAGGCTCTGCCGCCGCGTCGTTGCCGTCCGGCTTCTCCTCGTCGGCGGTCTTCTCCTTTTCGACTGCCTTCGGCGCAGGCGCCGATTCGGCCTTCGCGTCCCCCTCGATTTGCTCCGGTTCCTTCGGGGGAGCCTCGTCCTGACGCTGGGCAATTTCTTTTGCCTTCGGTTTCGGCTGGGGGGGCTTAGGCGGATTGATCCAGATATTCAGCGCCAAAATGGCGAAAGATATCGCGAGGAAGAGGGCGTAACGACCCCACATTCCTTGCGGACGATTCGATTCCATATTAGAGAAGCCTTTGGTGTACCGGGTTGGAACGGCATGTTGTCTGGGTGGTGCGTCACTCCCCGGTGAAGCGGAGTGACGGCAAACCGATCACAGAGAGATACCTAGACTACGGTGTTATTGTCCCCGGCGGTCGGAATCTTGCAACCGCAACTGGCAAAATCCGGGGAAATCTAACGTCCGTCTCGGAGCCGATCGCCGAGGAAGTTGTCCAGTTCGGCGACTTGATAGATTTTCTGGATCGTTTGTTCCACGGGGTATTCGACGCGGCGGAATTCGACCACTTTCTTGTCGTCGTCCAGCACAATGTAACATGCCCGCGGGTCGCCATCGCGGGGCTGGCCGACCGATCCGACGTTCACCATCACCTTCGCGTCGCCGAGGTGGTAATGGAAATCGATTTCGTCCGGACTGTAGAAGCAGAGATCCTCGGTAAACACTCCCGGCACGTGCGTATGGCCTTGGAAGCAGTACTGTCCGATCAATGCAAAGACCTTTTCCATCTTCCGCCGGTTGTAAATGTCTTCCGGGAAGACGTACTCGTTGAGCGGATTTCGCGCCGAACCGTGAACGAATAAGAACGGTCCGTCCTGATGATTTCGCGGCAGTTCGCCGAGGAAATCCCAGCGCTGCTGCCCGTTCGACAAATCGGATGCGTTTTCCAATTGATCCCGAGTCCAGAAGATGGCTCGTTCCGCGCCGGTGTTGAATCCTTCGGGATCGAACAATGCGCCTTGGTCGTGGTTGCCTAACAAACAGACCTTGCACTTCGTCACAATGTCGATGCACTCGCGTGGATTAGGCCCATAGCCGATGATATCGCCAAGGCAATAGACGTCGTTAATTCCCTGCCCCTGGACGTCGGCCATCACCGCCGAGAGGGCTTCCAGGTTGCTGTGGAGATCGCTGATGACCGCTCGTTTTGCCACGATAGACTTTCCAGGGCCCGAGGCATCCAATGGGCCTTCGGGATCTCATCAGGTGCTCGGAAGAAGATGTACCCCCTCGGGGTCGCTCAGTGTATTCTTACCGATTGGCAGGGTCAAGTCGAGGGGACGACCGTGAGGAATCCGCGCGGCCCGCCGCAGGCTGCCAATAAGGTGGTGTCACCTGGATACTAGCACATAAGTGGGGATTTTGTGAAGATTCTTGCCCTGGAAACCACGGAGCGAACTGCGAGCGTTGCCGCGATCATCGACGATAACCTTCTATTAGAAAAGGCTTTAGAACCTGGCAGGCAGAGTGCCCGTTGCTTGGCGCCCGCAATCAAGCAACTGCTCGCCGATGCAGACTGGCAATCCCATGAGGTGGAACTGGTCGCCGTGGCGGTCGGCCCAGGGTCGTTTACCGGACTCCGACTGGGGATGGCCACGGCGAAGACCTTTGCCTATTGCACCGGTGCTCGTCTTTTGGGCGTGGGGACATTTGAAACGATTGCCGCGGCGGCGCCCGAGTTCGTTTCAGACCTCTCGCTGGCGGTGGACGCTCAGCGAGGGCAAGTCGTGGTGGCAGAACTCCACCGAGGCGAAGATGGCTGGTTCGTGCCGTCCGCTCCGTCGAAATTGCTCGACGCGGACGTGTGGCTCACCGACCTGCCCCCGTTTATGTGGGTAGGCGGTCCTGCTTTGCGGCGCTATTCCGACCGAGTGCCCGCTAGTGTCGGGATGCTCCCACAAACTCTTTGGGCTCCGTCCGCTGCTCAAGTCGGGCGCGTCGCGTACCATGATTGGGGTGTTGGGCGGCGTGATGATCTTTGGACACTCTCGCCCATCTACTCGCGTCGAAGTGCGGCGGAGGAAAAGTTGGAACGGTAGATCCTGCCTGACGGGCACGATCGCTATAGCAGGCGAGGTTCGGCGGCAGCAAGGTTCCGCTCGACAAGCGGAATCTGCCAGGCCCTTGTCGCAAGGCGGTCGGTGCGTTAGTCTCGCCTGAAGGAAGCGGTTTCCGGCAGCCCGATTGCCACCATCAGGCAGAAGAGTCGATGCAAACACCCCATTCGGCCAGACAGACTCCGCGCTCCGACGATCGGCAGCACGTCGAGATGCTCGAAGGGGCGTTTGCCGGCTACCAGGCCGAGCTGCTCGGGATGCTCTTTTTCGTCGTTGGCAACCGGGAAGATGCTCGCGACGCGCTGGAGGAGGCTTTCGTCAAGTGCTGGCGGCACCGCGACCGTTTGACCCAGGTCGAAAACCTCCGCGGTTGGATCTTCCGGATTGCGCTGAACACGGCCCGCGACCTGCGAGCCACCGCGTGGCGACGACGATCCCGGCCGCGGCCGGACGAGGAGTCGAATCTTGCCGCGCTCGATGGACAGGGAGGTGAGGACAAGGAGCATCAAGAGCAATTGCGACGCGTTCGCCGCGCGCTGGCCGGACTGCGTCATGAAGAGCAGGAAGTGTTCTTGCTGCGTCAGAACGGCCAGATGGCTTACGAAGAAATCGCCCGCTCGATTCATATCCCGGTCGGGACGGTGAAGACTCGGATGCGCATGGCATTGAGCAACCTCCGCGAGTCGCTCGATTCGGCAGAAGATCAACCGGAACAAATGTCTTGAAGCAAAGCGCGGATTGCGCCCAGCAGGTACGAACTGAGACTCCCGTGGCAGTGGACCCGCAGACAAGTCAGCATCTGATCGAGTTGGTTTACGACGTCTTGCCCGACGGCGAGGAGGAGACGTTGCGCAGGCGGATCGAGTCGGAGCCGGAAGTCGCCGAAGCCTACCGCCAGGCGGAGACGGCCGCCGCCCGCTTGGCGTCGGCCGCACGGTTGGAGGGTTGGGAAATTGAGTTGAAGCGGCCGGATACCTTCATCCCCGCCGCCCGCACAACGCTGGCGCGGCCTCTACGACAGAAGCCCTTGCCACGCGCACCCGTGCCGATGCGGCGATACTGGGGGCGCGAGACAAGCTGGGTGGTAGGCATTGGATCGGCGTTGCTGCTGGCCTTCGCCTTAGGTGGGTATTTCTACCACCGCGGCCAACTGGCGGATATCGCCACGGACCGTTTGCGATTGCGGGTTGTGGGGCCGTCGCAATTGCACCACGGGATTGCCGCTCAATTCGCGATGACAACGACGTCGGTCACCGGCCGCCCGCTTTCCGCCCCGGTGGAATTGGCCATTTATTCACTGACGGGCGAGCAGCTCATGGTCCACAAGGAGCGGACCGATGGCAATGGCCAACTGCAGGTGACGCTGCCCGCCGATCTGCGATTGCCCGACGAAATCCGTCTGGAGATCGTGGCGGTCCACGACGACAAGCAGGAGCGGATCGACACGCGACGGGCAGTCCTTCCGATGCAGTGCCGCGTTCATCTCACGCTCGACGCCTCGCGGTATCGGCAGGGCGACGTGGTGCGATGGCGTCTGCTCAGCGCTGCGACCCCCGAGCGGCCCGCCGCTGGCGAACTGGCGATTGAGTTCGAGATCGTCGACGGCGACGGCACGGCGGTGCCCGGTTCCGCCTCGCGGGGAACGACCCGCCACGGCGTGGCGGCGGGCGAGTTTCTCGTTCCCTCCGACGGCAAGGCCGGAGACTATGGGGTTGTCGCACGCAGCCTCGACCGGGCCTTTCCGGACCAGCGGCTCGGCTTCACCGTCGCAGGCGACGGCGAGGAAAGGGCGACGGCCCGGCCCGGCCCGACTGAGGGCGACCCCCTTGATATTCGGTTCTATCCCGAAGCAGGCGCACTGGCCGCCGGACTGGAAAACCGCGTCTACTTCTCCGCACGCGATCGCCAGGGGCAGCCCGCGAAGGTGCTGGGCACGGTGGTCGATCACGAAGGCCAACCGGTCGCCGCCGTGGAAACGGAATTCGCGGGACGAGGCGTGTTCAGTTTCGAACCACGCGCCGGAGAGAATTACCACCTCAATATCACCAGCCCGGAAGGCATCCAAGTGCAGCCGAAACTGCCTGCCGTGACCAACGCCCCTCTCACTCTAACCACCGGACTGAGCATCTTCGAAGCCAAGCGGCCCATTCAGTTCAATGTCCGCAGCCGCGAGGCGGGCATACCGCTGGTCGCCACGGCGACCTGGCGCGGCATGGCGGTCGGGCAGCAAGCCCTGGTCACCAAAGAGGCCGCGAATTCGGTGGAGATCGCACTGGACGACCGGGTGGCCGGCGTCGTTCGGCTGACGCTTTACGACTATCGCACCAGTCCCCCGCAACCGATTGCCCAGCGGCTGGTCTATCGTCGCCCGGCACGGGAAGTCCGCGTCCGCATGGAAAGGCCCGGAAAGCCGGCTGCGGCGGGCGGCACGATTCGGCTGCCACTGCAAGTCGTCGACGAACAAGGCCAGCCGGCGGAGGCCGCATTGAGTGTGGCCGTCGTAACCCGCGAAGCGGCGCCGGCGATGACGGCCGACGCCTCGCCCGCGGCCTGGTTTCTTCTCGGCACGGAGTTCGACGACCTGGCGGATGTCGACAACGCCGACTATTATCTCTCCGGTGATCGGAAGGCTGCCGTGGCGCTGGACAGGCTGCTGGGGACGCGGCAAAGCGTGAGAACCGCTTCCCAGGCCGCGGCGGTGTCGCCACCGGCCGTCTTCGACAACCTCAACGATCTCGAGGAGCGCTATCGAGAGAGTCTCGAATCCTATCGCGCGAATCGGACCCGGCCGCAGAACGCTCTGACCATGCTCAGTCTCTTCGGCGGTATTGGACTTCTTCTTTTCGTGGCGATGTTGGCGATTCTCAATATCCCGACAGGGCTGCGGCTCTGGGCGCCTTCCCTTGCCGCCGCCCTGGCATGTGTCGTTATCGGCGCGATCCTGATGGACCCCGAACGACTCAAGACGCTTCCGGGCAATGCCGTTGCCTTCGCTTCGTTCCAGGCGGCTCCCGTCCCGCCGGTTTCGCGCGCCGAGGCCGCCCCCGTGGTCGGCGAATCGGCTTTCGAATTCCCCGCGCAAGCCGGAGTCCGGGGCAGCACGCTCTCTTGGCAGCCGTTGTTGTTGACCGACGCTCAAGGGCGGGCGAGCATCGAGTTTGCACTACCTGAAACCGTGACGGCATTTCGAGTCTTGGTGCATGCCCACACGGTCGACGGACGCTTCGGTTCGGCCGACCAGGAGATTTCGCTTGATTCGGCGGACCCTCCGTCGGCGGCCACCGCGCCGAAGCGATGACGCCGGTACGTCAGGCTTTCCCGCCTGACACCGCCCTCCGGACCGGTCTGTCACCCGCTTCCGCGCCGCTCAGGCTGGAAAGGCCGACGTACATTGGCTTGCCAGGCCTCGACCAATTACAATAACCGGAATGACTCGATCGCAACGCTTCAAGGAAATCGCTATGCCGTGGATCCTCCGCGTACAAGTATCCGGGTTCGCCTGGCTGGTGTTACTTCTCCCATCGGTCGGTGTTACCGCTTCGGACGGCACAAATCCGCTTCTCGTCCTGCCGCCTGCCGCGGCGACCTGCGACGTCGCCGTCGATCTGCCGGAATCGTTTCAACAAGATTCATCGGGGGATTGGCGCATCGTTCCCGTCGGCGCGGCGGAGCAATCGCTGCCGGTGCAACGGTCGGCGTCGGTCGCCGAGGACGGCTCGGCGGCAGGCCAAAGCCGCCTCATCGCGCGCATTGCGGGCAATGAGGCCGGCGATGTTCCCCGCAAATTCCGGCTCGTAGCGGGCGGCGCTTCGGTCGAACCGAAAAAGCCTTGCTTTCAGTTCAAACAGCAGAGCGACGCCTCGCTCGCGCTGTTCGACGGGGACCAACCCGTGATGGTCTACAATCACGGCGAGATCACTTGCGACGCGGTTCCGCAGAGCGACAGCCGGCGCGTGCGGGCGTGCTATGTGCATCCGGTCTGGGGCCTGGACGGCGAAGTGCTCAGCGACGATTTCCCCAAGGATCACTACCATCACCACGGCATCTTCTGGGCATGGCCCCACGTCGGCATTGACGGCCAGGAGCACGACTTGTGGACGTACCGAACGATCCAGCAGCGCTTCGTCGGCTGGATCTATCGGCAGACCGGGCCGCAGGCGGCCGTGCTGGCCGTGGAAAACGGCTGGTTTGTCGGCGATGAGAAAGTGATGGTCGAGCGGGTATGGATGCGTTGCCATCGGGTAGACAACGATCACCGCGCCATCGATTTCGAGTTTGTCTGGATTCCGGTCGAAAAGCCGATCACCCTTTGGGGCGCCGACGATAAGAGTTACGGCGGTTTGAATCTGCGGTTCGCTCCGCGCGAGGACACGCGGATCACCGTGCCGGCCGGACAAAGCGAGGCCGATCTGCCCGACACGCCGTTGGAGTGGGCCGACTTGACGGCGAATTTCGCCGGCGCGCCCCAGCCCAGCGGCGCGGCCATATTCGTCGATCCCGCGCACCCCGACTATCCGCCCACCTGGCTTACCCGCCACTACGGCGTGCTCTGTGTCGGCTGGCCGGGCGTTCACCCTCGGACTTTCGAGCCGGGCAAACCGATCCGGTTGAACTACCGGGTTTGGATTCACCGCGGCGCGATCGAAGCGCCTGCGATCGGGCGAGCCTACGAGGCGTACAAGGCGGCCATGGCCGCGAAGTGGCAGCCGTGACGTCGCCTGGTTTTGCTCTCGATGTTCCTGGCGCTTGGAGCCTGTCCCAAAACCGTCGGGGACTGGCTCATTTTGCGGAGTTTTCGGAGCAAATGTGCCTGTCCCCTTCTCCTCGCGAGGTTTTGGGATAGGCTCTTAGCCAAATGTTGGCGTGTGGTAGCGTCGTTTGTGTCAAGAATCGCGCGCCGAGCGGGACGGCAAGAAGAAAACCCGGCGCGGCGGCATCTACCACGAGAAGCTCGGTGTCTTCTCCGACTCGCTCGGCACCTGACGCCCATCCCGTCGCCGTCGGCCACCGGCTCGCAGAATCATTCCTTGGCCGAAGGCATCTTCCCTTGGCCGAAATCCTCTTCCCTTGGGCAAAGGCCTCTTCCCTTGGCCGAAGGCCTCTTCTCACCGTAGCCTGGGGTGTTTGCCCGGCAAACACCCCAGGACCAATGCCCGCCACCATCCTGTTTGGCCAACGGCCATATCCACCCGTTATCCCACTGGTGCATCGTCTTGCTATGCATAAGCTCGCCTTGGTCTGCCGGTGGTTCAGCCGAGGCGAACAGGGTTTCCGGATTAGCGTCGATTAGAGAAGATTAGTCTTCCCCGTCCTCCCATTCCGATGCCTCGCATCCGCTCGCTACTCTCCTCTTCCCTCTTCTCGTGCCTTCTCTGCCTTTTCGCGGCCCTTTCTGTATCGTCCTCTTCCGGCAATTCCATCACAAGCTGCGACAGAAAGCGGAGAGTCAATTCTGTCACAAGCTGTGACAGAATCTCCGGGAAACTGTCCACCGCTGCCGGTGGCGAGTATCCCCTGGGGCCATAATCAGGTGCTGCTCTTCAAGCTCAAGGATCGGGAGCAACGGCTCTCCGAGTGTGGAACGAGTGTCGCCGTCCCGATAATACCGATCGCCGCAAGAAGGCACAAAAAGGCGCAGGACGATGTCAGGCGGAAGTGGCTGGGGAGGCCGCGGATGGTGCCGACGGCGAGGTTGAGGGTTTGCCTTCTTTCTTCTGGCTCTCGACTCTCGACTCTTGACTCTCGACTCTCTCGTTGCCGAGCGTTGTGGTGGGCGAGAGGCCGAACGGATCCAGGCCGACGGTTCGCTGGCGGGGCCGGTAGCGGGCGCCAGTTCCATCGCCGTAGACCAGGGGGCGGCCTTCCGGATCGACCACGATCCAACCGGCGCCGACTTCTGCCGCAGCGAAAGCGGTTGCTTCGTCGGCGGTGTCGAAAGGGCCCTCGCCGCAATCGTACCAGCCCGGGTTGCTGAAGTTGAAGGTGCGTGGCTTGGCCGCAGGATCCGCTCGTACTCCAGGCCTCAACTGGCCTCGGAGCGGTTTGGGTGCTACTGCTGTGCCTGCCAGCGATTCGGCGCAAGTTGCCGCCTGATGGGGGGGCTGCATTCTTGGCAGTACATTGACAAAATCTGCCAGCGACCGTAGGCTGGGATCGTGGAGGAACTTAGCATGGAAACGATGAATGTTGCCCTTCCAGAGGAGATGAAGCAGTTTGTGCAGGAGCAGGTCGCCGCGGGTGCGTACAGCAGCGTGAGCGAGTACATCCGCGACCTCATTCGGACGGACCAGCGGGAAAAAGCGCGGGCGGCGTTGGAGTCGGAGATCCTCAAGGGGCTTCGAAGCGGCGACTCCTCGCCGATGACTCGCAGCGATTGGGAAGAAATCCGGTCTGAGATCCGCCGCCGCCACAGTAAGACTGCCTGAAGGCGGGGTTGTGAGGTTCGCGGATGACGCACGATGTCACGAAGAGCCCGCAAGCGCGTCGCGATCTGATTCAGATCGCCGACCATATCGCCCAGGATCATCTCGATGCGGCGATTCGGTTTCTCGATGCGGCGGAAGCGGCCTGCGAGTTCCTTGCACAAACGCCCGAAGCCGGAACGCTATGCACGTTCCGTGCGCCCGAGGCGGCGGGCATTCGAGTGTGGTCGATCAGAGGATTCCAGAACTTCCTGGTCTTTTATCGGCCGGTGCCCGGGGGAGTGGATATTATTCGCGTGCTGCACGGGGCCCAGGATATTGAATCCCTCTTCTCGGGCTGACCAGTTCCCTGACTTCCACCTCTCCGAGTCCCGCTCCACGCGCCCCGCACCCTGCCTGTCGTGTGCGAAAGGCCGAAGGAAAAGAACACGAATCGGCACTGATCTGCGCTGATGCAGCCCGGCCGAAGATTGGAATTACCGTCGATTAGCGGAGATCAGCGCTGCCCGTCTCCTGTTCTCGCTCCCCGCTCCCCGCACTCGTCGTCCGCTTCTTTTCTTGCTCTCGACTCTCGACTCTCGACCCTCGACTCTCTCGTTGCCGAGCGTTGTGGTGGGCGACAGGCCGAAAGGATCCAGGCCGACGAAACGATTGGCCGGGCGGTAGCGCACGCCGAGTCCATCGCCATAGGCCACCGGACGACCGTCGGAATCGACGACGATCCACGCCGGCGCCCACCTCGGCCTCCGCGAAGGTGACTGCTTCGTCGGCGGTATCGAACGGGCCTTCGCCGCAGTCGTGCCGGTTTGGCTTGTTCAATAGCCCTGGAACGCCCCAGTTTCCTGCTACCGAAGAACCGGCAGCGACTTCATTCCCGCCGACTCGTAATCGACGTGTCGGCTACGGAGTCTGGGCAAGCCGGCGGGTGCCCGTTTTGTGTGCCGGCATTGACTTCTCATGGTATACCGGCCAGAATAGCGGTGGGTGAAGGGCCAAGTTGGAGTTGATCGTCGCGAGTCTGGCGGGTTCCGCGGTTATACAGCGGGAGGGATATTGAGTATGAGCATCAGCATGGACATGTCCGCCTTCGAGCGGGGGACAGACGCAGTTCTCCAGTTCTTCACCGTTGAGCAGGCGCGAGCGCTGGTGGAGTACCAGGGTGACGAAGCGATTCGCGAGAGAATTGAACAACTGGCTGAGAAGTGCACCGAAGGAGAACTCACGGAAGTGGAGCGGGCGGAATATGAGGGGTATATCCAGGCGAACGATTTTATCGCCACGCTCCAGGCGAAAGCCCGCAAGATGCTCGCAGAGCGGTGATGCGCAATGGACGCCGATACGCGGAACCTGGTCCGCCAGCGTGCGGGCAATCGCTGTGAGTACTGCGGTCGACGCCAGGAAGACTCCCCACTAGCCTCGCTCCACGTCGAGCACATCATCCCCAGGAAGGCATCTTGGTTCCGACAACGCGGACAATCTGGCCTTGGCGTGCGTCAACTGCAATTCGCACAAGGGGACGAATGTTGCCGGCTATGATCCGGAGACCGGGACGCTTACAGAGATCTTTCACCCTCGCCGCCACGAGTGGGCCGAGCATTTTCAGAGGCGAGGTGTACTGATCGTCGGAGTGACGGCGAACAGGCCGGACCACCGTGGAAGTGCTGGATCTGAATTCTCCCCAGCGATTGAGACTACGGATCGCGGCGTGCGAGGACGGTTAGCTCGAGCGCTTTTTCGTCGCCGCAGTGCTCCGCCTCATCGAAACCAAACGCGCAACAGAAGGAACACTAAGAGCCTATCCCAGAACCGCCGGGGACTGGCTCATTTTGCGGAGTCTTCGGAGCAAAATGTGCCTGTCCCCTTCTCCGCCAAGGTTTTGGGATAGGCTCTAATCCACACTGATCCACGCTCATCCATCCAGGCCGAGGGAATTTCGGAATTGGCGTCGATCGGCGGAGATCCGCGCTGCCGGTCCTCCTGTTCTTGCGCCCTGCACCCTGCTCCCTGCTTCCTTCTGGCTCTCGACTCACGACTCCTCTGGCCCTCATCCCTCATCCCTTATCGCTTGGTGACTGAGCCACAGAATTCCGCAGTGGGGGCAGAACGCAAACGAGCCGAGCTCCTCGTCGTCCAGCCCCGCGGATCGTTCCGACGCCGACGTTCACGCCTCAGATTGCCGCGCAATCCCTAACCACGAACCATCAAAATCACGAATCACGAATCACCAAGCACGAAGCACCAAGCACTAGAAAGATGCTCATGCCAGGTGTCGGAGATTTCCAGCTTCATGTTGCCGAGCCTTGTGGTGGGCGAGAGGCCGAAAGGATCCAGGCCGACGGTTCGGCGGCGGCTGCTTGGCTCTCCCGAATCCGGGTGGTATAATCATGGATAGAGCCTGAGAAGATCAAGTAGGAGGTGAGGATGATGAGCCAAGTGATCACGGCGACCGTTGTGAATGGGGTGCTGAAGCCCGAGCAGGATCTTGGCTTGCCGTCGGGCACCAAGGTGCGCCTGGTTGTGGATCCGTGGGATGAGGTTCGTGCGCACCATGAAGAAGCATTCGGCGAATTGGACCGGCTTTGCGACGAGTTCCCGATCGCATCCCAGGGGCGTCGGCTGACGCGGGACGAGCTGCATGAACGCCATTGACACGAACGTCTTGATCTATCGTTTGGATCGTACGGAGCCGGTGAAGTAGGCTAAGGCTCGCGAGCTTCTCCGGCATCTTAGTTCCGATCCGACTCCAACGCTCTTGTTGTGGCAAGTGTTGGGCGAGCTCATGCGTCAACTGCGGTATTGGCAGGATCAAGGCCAGATGACGCGCGAAGCGCTTTTGCGTTACATCGCCACATTTCGGAGACTGTTTCCACTGGTAATGCCCACACCTCAGGTGGCCGACCGCGCTCTGGACCTCGCCGGCCGCTTCAGCTTATCCCATTGGGACAGCATGCTCCTGGGAGGATGCAAGGAGGCTGGCGTTACCACGCTCTACACCGAAGATATGGGCGCACCCACGTCCTACGACGGAATCCAACTGGTCAACCCGTTCACGTAGGCTCGCACAGCGCCGGAATCAGCGTCGATTAGCGAAGGTCGGTGTTCCGCGTGGTCTTTTTTCGGCTCCCCGCACCCCGCTCCTTGCATCCTTTGGCCGTCGCCCCTCAACTCTCGACCCTCTTTGGCTCCCCGCACCACGCACCCCGCTCCCTGCTCAGCTTCAGAATTCCGCAGTGCGGGCAGAATGCGAACGAGCCGAGCCCCTCGCCGTCGAGGCCGCGGATCACGCCGACGCCAACGTTCAGGCTCAGATTGCCGCGGATCGCCAGATCGGTGTGCTCGATCGCGTGTTCGTGCCAGGTGTCGGCGATCTCGAGCTTCATGTTGCCGAAAGTTGTGGTGGGGGAAAGGCCGAAGGGATCCAGGCCGACGACCTCGGCTTCTGCGAAGGTGGTGACTTCGTCGGCGGTGTGAAAGGGACCCTCGCCGCAGTCGTGCCAGTCGGGGTTGTTGAGGATGGGGCTGGTCGAGTGGATCAGGATGCGGTACATGGCGTTTCTCCGCTTCGGCGGCCGTCGATTTCGGCTACCGAACGCTGGCGCACGTTCGCAGGCCGGTCGGACGAAATCCGTCGTCGCGATTGAAGTCTGACCGCGGCCGCCGACCTTGCGCCGGTGGAAGCACCGACTGACAGCTAGGAAACGCCTGGAGGGTGAAAACGCGGCTATTCCTGATCGTCAAGTCGTTCGCGAGGGGCGGTAGCCGGGGAACCTTGGGCTCCTGCCGCGCGAGGCGGCAGGGGGCCGGGGATGGTGATCGGTGAGGATGGCTAGCTGACGAACCTCGTTCACCCGTGGGATGAACCCACGGGGGTCCTTGGGGAACAAAAACCGATGCCATGCACATGGTCGAACACCCGATGTTTTCACTTTCCCAGCAGACGCCGCCAATCAGCCCCCTTTTCATTCCTCTTCGCCGCCCCCGCCGCTTGTTGCGAGCTCGCCCGTCAAGCTACAATGCGGCATCGCCAATCCCGGAAACGTACCGAACATCCTTGCGATGACCGTGCCTCCTCCGACCAACCCGGATCGCTCGCTCTGCCCGGGCCTCTACGATCACTTGGTCAGCGAGGAACTTCAGCGTGTGCTCGCAGAAATTTCGGATCCGGGGCTTTTTGTTACATCGGCGTTGGATCCGGAGGACAGCCACGCCGCGATCGCGCAGTACGTCGAGACCGTGCTGGTCCGACTCCTGGCCACCGTGCGCGATGGCGACGGCCGCGAGCGGCAGCGCAGGCTGGCCAACCGGCTCATCGGTGCCCTGGCCGAAGAGCTTGGAAAAGATCCAACCGCCCCGATGCTCCTTGCCGAACCCTTGCGGCGACTGCTGGCGCTGCGGGACAGCGCCAGTTCGCAGGCCGGCCGCCCCGACACTCCGCTCGCCCGATCCGCTCTGCTGACCGGAACGCGCCTCGACCCGGCGCTTGGCGTGCAACTCCGCAAAGAGCTCGCATCGGCCGACCGCGTCGATATCCTCTGCTCGTTCATCAAGTGGAGCGGCCTGCGGCTGCTGATCGACGACTTGCGCCGGCTGACAGCCGCCCCGGCCACTGACGGCCCGCGGCTCCGTGTGCTGACGACCAGCTACATGGGCGCCACCGACCCGCGGGCGGTGGAACTGCTCCGAGGCCTTCCCAACACCGAGGTCCGCGTCAGCTACGACACTGCCCGCACCCGATTGCACGCCAAGGCTTACGTCTTCCATCGCAAGAGCGGCTTCGGCAGCGCGTACATCGGTTCGGCAAACCTCTCCAAGGCGGCCCTCTCCGAAGGTTTGGAGTGGACGAGCAAGATCAGCCAGTACGAACTTCCCCATCTTTGGGCGAAGATTGTGGCAACCTTCGAAACGTACTGGAACGACGACGAATTCGAGCCGTTCACGCCCGCGTGCAAGCCGCGTCTGCGCTCCGCAATCCTCCGGGAACGGAAGGGAGCCGCTGTGGGAGACGACGCCTTCGTGGCCCTCGACCTTCGACCCTACCCGTTCCAAGAGGAAATCCTCGAAGTCCTGGCCGCCGAGCGGGAAATCCAGCGGAAGAACCGGCACCTGATCGTCGCGGCGACCGGGACGGGCAAGACGATGATTGTCGCCTTCGACTACCGGCGAGAATGCCACCGTCAGAAACGCCGCCCCACGCTCCTCTTCATTGCCCATCGCGAAGAAATCCTCCGCCAGGCCCTCGGCACATTTCGCGCCGTGCTGCGCGACCAGAACTTCGGCGAGCTGATGATCGGCGGGCACGAGCCCGAATCGGCCGATCATCTGTTCTGTTCCATCCAGAGTGGTCGATCTCTACAACGAGGGCGTCGACATCCCGGAGGTCGATACCGTCCTGCTGCTGCGCCCGACCGAAAGCCTCACCGTCTATCTTCAGCAGCTCGGCCGTGGATTGCGGCTCCACGACGAGAAGGACTGTCTCACGGTGCTCGACTTCATCGGAGCCCAACGCCGCGAATTCCGCTTTGCCCCGCGTCTGCGGGCGCTGAGCACCGAGCCCACGCGGCGAATCGACCGGGAGGTCGAGGACGGCTTTCCCCACTTGCCGCCGGGTTGCTTTATCCGGCTGGAGCGCGTGGCCCAGCAGCGGGTGCTGGAAAACATCCGCGAGACCCTGACACTGCGTAGGACTCGCCTGGTTGCCGATCTCCGCGAACTCGGCCGACACCTTGGGCGGCCACCGTCCATTCGGGAGGCGACGGACTATCTCGGTGCGAGTCTCGACGATCTGCTCCGGCGCGGGCTTTGGTCGCGCTTGCTTGCGGAAGCTGGATTGATCGAGCCTTTTGCGGAACCTGACGAAAGCCAACTGGGCAAGGGGCTTCGTCGCCTGGCGCACATCGATGACCCACGGCAGATCCGCTTTTTGCTGGAGCATATCGATCGCGGTCAGGATCTCGACGGGCTATCGGAGACCGATTTCCGGCGCATGACGATGCTCCATATCACGCTCTGGGGGCCAAGCGGAACCGCGCTGTCGCTCGCCGACGCTGCCCAGCGGCTCGATCAGAATCCCCGAGCTTTGGCGGACCTTCGATCGATCCTCGAGCATCGCCTTGCGTCCACACACACGCGGTCGTTGCCACCACCTGGCCCCTGGGCAGGGCCGCTCGCGGTCCATGCCGAGTACACGCGCGACGAGATCCTTGCCGGCCTCGGACACTGGACGATGGCCAGCCGCCCGGACGTCCGCGAGGGGGTCCTCCATCTTGCAGCCGGCAAGGTGGACGCGTTTTTCGTGACCCTGAACAAGACCGAAGAGTCGTACTCTCCGACCACGATGTACGAGGACTACGTGATCTCCCAGGATCTCTTCCACTGGCAGTCACAGAGCACGACCTCGGTTCAGTCCAGCACGGGGCAGCGGTACATTCGTCACAAGCAAATGGGCTACACGCCGCTACTCTTTGTGCGAGAGAACAAGCGTCTTCCGTCTGGGCTCGCGGCACCGTACGCGTTTCTGGGGCCGCTGTCCTATATTTCCCACGAGGGCAATCGACCGATCAGTGTCGTTTGGCGTTTGGAATGCGCGATTCCTGCTCGACTGTTGCGACCGATTGCGCGGCAGGCTGTGTGATGCCTTTCGGAGAAGGCAAGCCACTGCGGTTTCGCTGCCGCCAACAGTTGCGAGACCCGGCGATTTCTGAGGGCACCCATCGTATGAGGGGGCAATCGGGCCCGTAGGTGCCTTCGCCGCTCAGCCAAATCCGCGTCGGTGTGTCGGACCGAAGCACGTCAACTCACCGCAGCGACCGCTCCTGTTCAAAGCCGGAGGCCTGAGCGAACCAGCCAGTGACAAGAGGCGGGGTCTTCAAGGTACCCGCAACCGGTGGTACAATTCCTTGCCGTACGAGTTCAACCTTCGTCTACTGCGCACCGGGCATACAACCCGAATCCCGCGCATGGAGAAAACGCCTAGCCAATCCAGTGTTAAGATCACTGATGTTCCAGACACGGAGCTGGCAGCCGGTGAGTCGGTAACCGCCCACGAAGGCCTCGATAGGGCTCAGGATGCAAGCGGAGCTTTGCCGCCGTCTCTGGAACACGGTTTCTCTCATTCGGAAATCGCCTACGGGGCGTTCTGCATCTATGAAGAAGAGAAGAGGAGGGGGTTGCACAGCGGTCAGGACGCCCACTGGTTTGCGGCAATCGACCGGCTGACAAAGATTCGCACCAAGGAGAAAGCTGTTATGCTGGATGCAATCCGTGAGCGATACGGCGTGTGGACGAGCCGGGCGCTTCTCAGTGTGACCAACGGCACCGGCCGCGTGGAGTGGCCTGGCCGTGGCGAGTACGAGACCGAATTGGGAGTCTTCGTCGGCCCCGACGCCCGGCGCTGGATCTGGATCGCTCCCCCGCCGGGCCGACTCCAGCTGCCTCACGACCTCCGTGTACAGGGGGTCCGCCCTCGCGGGCGCACGGCCGCCGGCCAAGAGTTTGGCCCTGTCGAGACCGCGCCGTCGGCGCTGTCCGCAGGAACCGACATGCCGACACGCGTGCTGCTGCGGGTCGATGGCCTGGAGTTCACCATCCTCCACCGCCCGCGGCAGGACGCCCCCGTGCAGGTGGAGTACACTCTGATTAATGCGATTTTCGATGGCGTCGACTGGTCGCCCGATTCGGCGGCAGGTGCCGAGGCCAGCCGCATCGACAAGTTTTCGTTCACCAATGGCCCGCGGCAGTGGGTTCTCCAGTGGCTGCCGACCTTTCGCAAGGCTGACATCGACAACCTCAGCAACGGCATTGTTCAGATGCTTCCAACCGCCACACTGGCGACGACGGTTGATAGCGCTGCCGAGCTGGCCGACGCCGAGGACGAGGCATACGCGATCACACGCCTACTGTCGCTCGTCACCGGCTCCTCCGTCGGCGGCGCAAAACGGCGAATCCTGCGGGGGGGTCACGTCACCGAAGAGACGTACCTTGAATGGGCCAACTTCGGCACATCGCGCACCTACAAGAACCACGCGTTGATCTGCAACTGCCCCGAACTGGCCGACTCGCTACGGTCGTTTATGACAACGGCCGTCGCTCCCTACCGCGCGCAGGACAACGACCTCGGTCTGTCACGCGTGATCGGTTACCTCGAACAGGCCCGCAGCAACAACGTGGCCGACATCCGTGTCGCGCTGTGCGTCTTCGCCTTAGAGGCGCTGACCCATCGGCTCTGTCTGCGCGACGGGCTCACGCCCGATCAACTCGCGAAGATGAACATCCAGCAGAAACTGAATCGATGCCGGAACCGCATGGGCATGGGCTTCATTGACAAGCACATGGCCGAGGAAGCTCGCGACACCGTCCGCAATCCGCTCCTGCACACGGGAGAGATTCCGGGACTGTCCATGCCGGAAAAGGTGAAGTGGTACGACGATCTGTACGCGCTTGCTTTCAAGATGCTGCTGTTCCTGCTCGGCTACAAAGGAAAGTGGTTTGACCTATCGGACCAGTGGAACATCGTGAACGCGCCGGCATAGTCCGTTCGGTGAAGGACGGCACCTGATGATGTACTCGGCTTGGCCATTTGTTCTCAACGTCACCAACACGCCTCGGTCACATCGACCGACGCGACGCGCGTCGGACTGAGGTATTTCCCGCTGGGCAACTATCGTGGAATACCTCCAGTTGACTCGACGAGGTAGTGATGGTAATAATCGTGGGCATGGCAAGACTCGCGTACAATGGGGGGCATAGCCTCCGTATCGAAGGATTTCTGGCGGTGAAGTTCACACATGAGTGAAAGGGTCCTTGGATCTGTCGGCCTTGCCCCGCAGTCGCCTCAGGCGGCTGACGGGCTCGTTTCGGTGCGCCGTCCCCCAGTGGGGCTGGCGGTCGATGAGGCGGCGCTGGTACGTGCGGTTCAGGTTTTTCAGCTTGTCGATTACGTCTTCTTCCGTCGGTTTGATGATGGCCGTTCGTCGCAGCCTGCCGCCTTCGTCATCGACAACACGGCCGAACGATTCACCGAGGGCGATCTGGCGAAGGCGCACCACGACCTGTGGCTGCACGGCGTCGCCCCGCTCATCTACATCGCGTGGCCCACGCGCATCGATGTGCTCAGTTGCGCTCGGGGGCCGGACTTTTGGGACGAGGGAGAGCGGCGTTATCGCCCGGCAGCCCAACTCGACGTCGCCTCGCAGGTCGAAGCGGCACTCGCCGAGCGGCGTCGGTTCTCGGCGCGGCGTCTGGCGGATGGGACCTTCTGGGAGGATCCCAGCAATCAACCGCTCGCCGACCATGATCGGGCGGCCCAAGAGTCGCTGATCCGAACGGTCGTTGAGACTGACGAGGCACTCGACGGCAAGGCGAACCCCGCATCCCGGCGATTGCTGCTTTTGACGGTATTGGTCAAGTACCTTGAAGATCGCGGCGTGTTTCCCGGCGCCGGCTGGTTCGGTCGCTTTCGCAAAGGTGCGAGGTCGTTCCTTGACCTGCTCAGCGGCGGAGAGCCGCACGAAGTGTCGGCTCTGCTGACGGCATTGGAGAGGAAGTTCAACGGCGACGTCTTCGGCTTGCCGGAGGGCGTGACGCTGACAAAACATGCTCTGCGCACTTTCGCAACTCTGGTCGAGGCGAGGACCCTTGGCGATCAGCGCTACCTGTGGGATCTGTACTCGTTCGACCATCTCTCCGTGGACGTGATCAGCCACCTGTACCAGCGTTTCGTCCAGGGGAGCACGGCGGTTTACACGCCTCCCTTTCTGGCGTCGCTACTGCTGGACCACGCGATGCCGTACGGCGAATTGACCGGGCGCGAGCGCGTGCTCGACCCGTCGTGCGGCTCGGGCGTGTTCCTGGTCGGGGCGTTCCGGCGGCTGGTCAACGCGTGGCGAGCCAGGCACCGCTGGCGTACGCCCGATGTCGAAACCCTTAAAGCAATCCTGCGGAACCAGATCTTCGGCGTCGAGTTGGAGCCAGACGCGGTCGACCTGACGGCGTTCAGCCTGGCACTCGCCGTCTGCGTCTCGCTCCAGCCGAACGTGATCTGGAGCGAGCTGCGTTTCGATCGGCTCCGCGGACGGAACCTTCGACAGGGCGACTTCTTCGAGGGGTGCATGCCGAGCGACGGGGAGCCGTCGGGGCAGGTCGCCCAATTCGACTTTGTAGTCGGCAACCCGCCCTTCGAGTCGAAATTCACCAAGGCTGCCAAACGGGTCAATGCGGCTCGCGTCGCTCAGCGCGGCGAAGTGCCCGATAAACAGGTCGCCTACTTGTTCCTCGACCAGGGACTCCAAATGCTCCAGCCGAACGGCCGGCTTTGCCTTCTCCAGCCGTCCGGCTTTCTGTACAACGTGAAAAGTCACGTCTTTCGTAGCGGCATCGCCAAGACCGGGCGAATCATCGCAGTGCTCGACTTTACCTCCGTGCGCGGTCTATACGAAGGCGCAGACCCCAAGACTATCGCCGTTCTGGTCGGTGGGGCAACCAATCCTTCGTTCTCGCACCTGACCTTCCGCCGGACGTACAAGACGGCTCAACGGATTGGCTTTGAACTGGATCACTACGACCGGCACCGTTTGTCGGTGGAACAGATCACGGAGGACCCAACGGCGGCGCGTGCCAACCTGCTCGGCGGAGGGCGTCTAGCGGACGTCTCTGCGAGACTTCGGAAGATGAGAACGCTCGCTAAGTTCGTCGAAGAGCGAAACTGGCTGATGGGCGAGGGGTTCATCGTGGGGAATAGGTCGCGTCCGGCCGAGCACCTCACCGGGCATCCCTTCTTGCCGACCAACGCTCTTGGTCCCGACGGAATTGACCCGACGGCAATCACGATGTTAACGGAGACTATGTTCGAAGGTCCTCGTGCGCCCGAACTATTCCAACCACCCCTGGTGCTGATTCGTGAACACGAGGCATTGCCAGCAGACTACTGGGACAAGAACGGGCTGACGTACAGAGACAAGATCGTTGGCATACATGCACCGTCGTCTGACAAAGACGAACACAGGCGATTCTACGAGACTTTCCGGCGGAACCATGACTGCTACCGATTTGCCGTAATGCTTAGCAGTTCGCAAGTCCTAATCGGGAAAGCGACTGCCTTGCTTAAACGCGACATCGACGTGCTGCCGTACCCGGAAGATGAAAGAGAAATCGAATTAGCGTTCTGGGAGCAGGCCCTGGCCGACGACACGCTGAAATATATCGCGTCTTACGTGCGGCGTGGCCAGCAGTCCGACCTTCTCACTCAGAAGGCCGACGAGCACGTTCTCTACGATTACGCCTCGTTGTACTGCCAGTTGCTCGGCAGCCTTTACGACAACCTTCGAGCGAGCGATCCAGCCTTCTTCGACGGCTTGATCTGCCAGCCGTTCTTCTTTGGCGACGAGCCGGCGGTCGACTGGCTGGGGCCCGACTGCGAGGAGCAACTGGCAAGCCTCGTCTTCGAACAGACCCTGCCGTCGCTGCGGACCGTGCGGGTAGTTCGCTTCTACCACGAGAACATCATCTTCGTGATCAAGCCCGACCGGCTCCGCTATTGGATCCGTTCCACCGCGATCCGGGATGCGGACGACACGCTCATCGAACTCCGGCAGCAGGGGTATTGAATGTGAGCAATGGCAATCCGCATGGCCGTATCACCTCGGGCGTTCCAGCGGATGCAGCCGCACTTAAAACACTGGACTTCATCGAGAGACATCTGGCCGCGTGGAGAGATGATCCGGAACGGCCCCTCGCCCGGCGGGAACGGGATCTCAACAGCCAGCTCTGTAAGTTCCTGAACGTCGCCGCAAGGCAGTCCGGCTTCGCGATGATCCATTTCCATCACGAGGAACCGCAGGGCGCTCGCCATTCGGCGGACTTCTCTGCAAATCCGACTGACGCCGGATGGATTGAAGGCCGGCAGTACACGAAGTATGAGCCGATCCTGATGATGGAAGGCAAACGGCTGCCAACGCCCGGCTCTGGCCGCCAGCGCGAGTACCTGACCTCCTCGGCCGACGAGGCGCCCAGCGGCGGCGTCCAGCGGTTCAAGCTGGGGCTGCATGGAGCAAGGCTTTCGGTAGCCGGTATGGTCGGATACGTTCAGGAGAGCACCTGCGGGAATTGGTTCGCCACGGTCAACGACTGGGTCAACGATTTGGCATCGTCCGGCGATCCGCTCTGGTCGGGTGACGACCGCCTCGACGGGCTCATTCTCCATTTGGGCGATCGAATGTCGCGGTGCCAGTCAGAACACAGGCGAAGATCCGGATCATCGCCGATGATCCGCCTCATCCACTTATGGGTGGAGATGTGATTGCCGCTCGCGCGTGTGCGAGCCCGAGTACCTCAGTTCTTCGCGACCTCCGAGGGCGATGCACTCGCCGATACAAGGTTGCCGGCTCTTGCAGGCCATCGCACACCGGTCACATCGACCGACGCGTCAAATGCCGCTGGCCGAGACCGAAATGCCTCGCGAGCCGACTCGCGATCGTGGCTCTCTGAACGTCCGGCTGGCACACTCACCCTCCCGACGAACGCCAGGCAATCCGGCCCGGGCAATCCGGCGAACGGGTATTTCCCCCTTCCCGGAATCACATTCCTGACCCCGCCAATCGGCTCCGCCACGTCTGCAGAGTACCGCGGAATGAGGTGAACATGCACGTGCGGAATCGTCTGGCCAGCGGCTGTCCCGACGTTCACACCAACATTGTAACCCTCGGGGCGCAGTTCAGCGTCCAGCCGCCGGCGCACGGCCGTCAGCAGCTTCCAGACCGCAAGGACCTCGTCCGCATCCAGTTCAAAGAAGTCGGACACATGCCGACGTGCGATGATGAGAGTGTGCCCAGGCGTGACCGGATAGCAGTCCGGAATTGCCACCGCAAGCCGATTCTCCGCCAGAATCCGCTCCGGCGGCAGTCGACAGAATGGACATTCCAGATCAGCCGATTCGCTCATAGTACCTCGCGATGCTTTCTTTTGCGGCTTGTCGAACCTTGTGAAGATCCTCCGGCCCAAGCTGCCGCCAGAGATCCGGATGGAATCGAACGTAAGCCAGATTCCGGTCGTACTTCAGATTCAACTCGCGGACTTCGCCTTCGCGACTGGTCGGATAAGGTTTCGGCACTTTCTTTTTAGACACCCATCTTTCGGCTGGTGCAGACTTGCGCGCACGACCTGCAACTTAAATCGAGTCTCCTTATCCGCTTGCGATGGCGCAGTCTGGCCCAAGTCGAATCGCAGAAAAGTCGGCTTGGCTAAAAACTCCTCTCACCGCCTCCCGCTGTCGGGCCATTTCTTCCGTTTGGCTCAACGCCGCGCTTGACAGATCGCGCCGCATCGGCCATCATGCGATCGCATAATGAACGCATGAATAGTCCCGCC
>JAAYEH010000169.1 GCA_012728855.1 Rhodopirellula sp.
AAAGTCTCCCTCAGGAGAACCTCGAAGACGCCGTCACAACGCTGAGGCCAACGCTCAGAGAAGACCAAGAACTCGACCAGCAAGAAAGAGTCTGCACCGAAACGCGAAGTCGGCTTAGTTCAACGAATTGCGTCACCGGGCCGCGACGAGTGACGCCTGCCATTTTCCAAGACCGGATCGCGGCTCCGGTGCACGCGGTAGTTACGATTCCAGTTTGCAGCGGCAATAGCTCACGTGCCACGCCGCCGACCGTGACGCAGTCACGCAGGAACCGTGCTATTTCGTTCCAGCAGTATACGCCATGTGCCGGCTACGAGCCATCACGGCGGCGCGGGGCTAGTCACCGTCGGCGGCTATAGGCTCCAAGTCGCTCACGATGATTTGTAGTTCGGTACGATGTCTCAAACCGTACGGCTTTGCGTTATATCCCGGAAACAGGATCTTGCCATTTTCGATTGGTAGATCGTTTGAGACCGTTAGGAAGGCACTTGGAAGCCCCTCGTTACCTAAGTAGACGAGAAGCGTGCGTCCGAACTTCAAGTTTCCTCGAAATCGTATCTTGTCGCCGGACGCTAGGCCCTTCCAGTCTTCCGGATTCTTGGCCTGAAATTTCAATGCGAACCCTGGACGGATCTGTGGATTTAAGCTGATACGAACTGTTCCATCCTCTTGGATATGGCCAAAAGTACCCTTCCACTGGATGGGGCCCGGCTTAATCTTCCCAATTTGAAACTGGTCAGCACTGACCTGGCGCAGCCCAAAGCAGAATGCGGCGTAATTCTTATCGGGTGGATTGTCAACCGCGAAAAAACCACATGAGGTGACGAGCGAGGCGACGGTGGCGATAAACAGGTGCAGCAGCAGTAGACGACGCATGTATTTCACCTCACGCTAAATCGGGTTCTGGGATGACGGGATAACTTCGGTTGCGATTTCACAATTAAGTGG
This sequence comes from Rhodopirellula sp., assembly GCA_012728855.1. Taxonomy (GTDB): domain Bacteria; phylum Planctomycetota; class Planctomycetia; order Pirellulales; family Thermoguttaceae; genus JABWBD01. The sequence goes on from JAAYEH010000169.1 coordinate 949, forward strand.
TTGGTGTTTGCAGATCGAAAGCGACAACGTCGAACACTCTTTGCGAGAAGACGTCGCCAGCTACCAAGGTCACCACTTCAGTTGCATCAGTGACACCGCGATGCCGCAGCCCAGTAACGACCAGCATCACGGGGCGGCGGCCAAGGCGGTCACCACACCGCGCGACCATATCCGCCGCTCCCGTGCATGCGCTGGTTCGGCGCATCTGCCCTGATCGTCAGTTTGCAAAGTACGGGTACACGTGCATGTGCCCGGCGAGCCCCTTCTGCTGGATTATCTGGTCGTACTCGACGCCGGCGATCGGAGCAGGAATGAACGAATTGTTGTCGCTTATGGGCTTTGCGTTGTCTACCGGCGCTAACGATCCCTCCGCAGTGACGAAGGCCGCGGGCTTGGCCGGAGCGTGGACGACTTGGGCACCGTTGAGAATACTCGCGGCGTACGGGATGTTGTTGAACACCGAGTCCGTGACAACGGAAAAGATGTTGGAGAAGTTGTTGATGCACGCAGCGACCGCAAACTGAATGCGACGCCCACCATTGATTAGGGCCCAGGGCGTCGGAGGCTCCACACCGGCCACAATGCAGCGCTCGAAGATGGGCGCATAAGAGGGTGACCGCTCCTCTGCGATTGCTCGCCAAGTCTCAGCGGCGGTCTTGAGCGGATGAACGAGAGGAGCGGCCAAGTCGGCCCGTTCGCCCGTGGCCTTGCCGTTGTAATACTCTACGTTTGCAGCAACAGCTATTCGCGTGCCCACAACGGCACCGTCGACCTTGAACCGGAGCTTCGGAACGAAGCCCTGAACGAAAGTCTCGACTTTGACCCGGTTAGCGGTATAACCTTCGACGATAGGCACCATTGCAGCGGCATGGTTTGCGTACTGGGCCGCGTGCTGCTTAAGCAGTTGTTTCCTGTTGGGATCGGTTTCGCTCCATTTCGTCAGTGCCATAACATCCGCGCCGGCTGCCAGCAAGAAAGTGGCGCACCCGGCGACTCGCACGTCTTCCTGCATCAGACGGAAGGCAGCGTCGCGAGCGTAGTCGTGAGCGCTGTTGAAATCGCCTTCGGTGAGCTCTGACGATGAACTTGCGATCTTTGCGGCTTGATCGTTCACCTCATTCGCATTCACGATGGCCTTCACGACCTCGCCGACGTTCTCAACCAAGGAGTGAATCCGTGAAAGTTCGGACGCGATTTCCTTGAGCAACTGCGCCTTCTTCTGCTCCTGCTGGGCAGAAATGGCGAACGAGATGATTTCCTTAACAATCATGATCGCTTCCATAAGATCCTCCTCTTCGTTGGAGTTTTAGGGCATCACGCACAAGGTGCAACGCCACGTGGCGCTGCGCAACAAATCGTCGATCCACGGTACATCGCGTTTCCGATTCGCCGAACGACACGATTCAACCGGCGGCGGCCACAACGGCTTGCCATCAGGACCGACCCGATCCGCCGCTCGGTTGCAATCGTTTGTTAGCCAGTTTTTGTGTCGTTGCAGTGCTCCGGATCGAGTCCACCATGGACACGAATGTTCAATACGTAACGTGGCGGCAAGAACTGGATGTTGGCGGTTTCCTGCCACTTGGGAGAACCGCCCGTCCAAACTAATTGCAGGAAATCGTGGTCAGTCGACCCGGCGTCGCCGAGCATGAAACCAAAAACCAGAAACCAGGGCAAGGACGATTGGCGTAGGTTGCGATTCGCCAAGACGTGTTCAAAACTGGGTTTTGCCGGTTGCGTTTCATCCTCGCTACCTAGTTCGAGATCGTCGATAGGGCAGACGAGCGACGCAATGTCGGCGAATGACTGGACTGACGAGTCGCCAAGCAATTCGTGGTAAAGGTGAAGACCCTGGGTGTAGTCAAAGATGCTGGTAGCATCATTTCGCAATTGACGATGGCGGATCTGTTCCTGGTCGCGTGATTCAAAGCCGATCATGGACGGATTGTACAGGAGGTAAAAGCAGCGTTGGCCATGATGCCGTCGCATTTCGATTTCTCGATGAGGGAAGTCGTCGAACTCGTCAAGTGCCTTTAGCCCGGAGTGTTGTACGTCGTTGTACGCTTCGTAGACAGATGAGAGGCCGTACTTACCGTCGCTGTTTCGGTAAAGCCGTTTCGCTTGGAATAGCGCCGCCTTGTGAAATGAAAAGTCGTTTTGAATGTGGTCTCGGTAGTCGAGAACTACTCCGAGATCCGATTGCGTGTGCCTGGCTTCTTGGTGTCGATTGTACTTGTTGGTGGTAAGCGAGAGTTCGACTTGGAGTAACGATTCCACAGACTTGAGATCGTGATTGAGCTGCAAGAGGGAGTACTGCAGCGGGTGTAGTTCGGCGCCTTTTTGATCGAGCAACTCGGTAAGCAAGGATGTAAGATGTTCCTCGTCAGGTTCGTATCCAAGGGCGAAGCGACCAGCAAGGCATCGATCAACCGAGACGAAGTAGCGGAATAGCAGCTTCGCTTCGCGTGGGCCGATGATGGGGATTCTGGAGGGCACTGTGTCGACTCTCTTGCTGGCTAACGTAATGCGATCTATCCGGCTGTACTCAGCCGGATAGATCGTGCGTTGAACTGGGCCGACTTCGCGGGAATTCGGGAATTCGGGGATTCGCTGATGCGGATTGAATTCCCGCGCCGCCTTCA
>JAAYEH010000014.1 GCA_012728855.1 Rhodopirellula sp.
CTAGCACTACAGCGAACACTATCCGCTACAGATACATTTCTGAGCACGAGCGAACGACGAATGTGCGGCATCGTTGCGGCGGATGTGGTAACATATCTTATCAACCACAGAGACAACGATCGTGGGGATCCCAGATAATGCCGCGCCAATCAAGCGCTTTGCCATGGGACAGGTAATAGGGATGCCGTTTTTTTAAGGGACAGGCGAACGCTTGTGGCGAAGCCGTGCGCCAACATGACCAGGAGCATGTGCCGACGCCATGCGCCAAGCGTCCGGCATTCATAGTGCCCCATGCCAAGGAATCCCTTGCATTCCTCAAAGCATTGCTCAATCGGCCAGCGCAATGTGGCCGCCTCGTGTAACTCGTCGACCGCAATCGTCTCGGGCGCATTGGAGACGAAGTACTTGATATCGCCATTCTCATAGCGGCGGATATACAGCCACCCATCCTCCGCGGGAATCGGAGGGTAGTTGTGCGCCGTTGTCGAGGCGCGGCAGAACACACAGCGGATGATTTTGACCTGGGCACTGATCTTGCCCTTGGAGCCTTCCGCCAGGACGACCTTCTGCCATGGAATACCGGCATCTTCCGCCACCGCTTTTACGGTGGTTTGAGGTTCGGAAGGCAACGCGTGGACAGATGGTCTGCCTCTCGCCTTCGTTTTCTCTGGCACGGTCAGGATCGGGCGGTTCAGGTATATCTGTTCGGAGGACTTTACGGCGGCAAAGTAATAGACCGTATCGGGCAACGCGTCCAGAAACCCGTGGTCGCTCCCGAACGCCGAATCGCACCCGATCCATTTGACATGCAAACAGCCTTCGCCCAATACCTTCAAAACCATCCGCAAAGCCATGTCGTTCTTGGTTTCAAACTGGCTCTCCTGCGGTATCCGACAGCGTTCGCGCCGCCGTGCATTCTCGGGAAGATACCAGCGCTCGGGAATATACAGTTCCCGGTCTACCAGCCCATATCCATCCTCCCCTGCATAGGCCAAAAATACTCCCGCCTGGCAGTTCTCCGTCTTCCCAAGTCGCCCGCAATACTGCCGCTGCACTCCGGCCGATTCTTTTCCCTTCTTCTCAAAGTCGCTCTCGTCCACCGATAGCATCCCGTTTCGACTGTTGATCCGCCGTGCCAATCCCGCACGATACGCTTGCAGTATGCGCGCGTCGTTCATATTCGACCGCGTCAAAAACTGCTGCATCGGACGTACCCCGCCCTCGCCCAAAATGCTCAGCGCGATTGGCTCCACGCTCTTCCTGTCCAGGTCGCTGAGCAAACCCCTCACGTACGCACGTACGTGCGCACGCTGCCTCCGATTCCCTATTGCCGCGTTGAAATCGGATAAATACTCCTCCAGCATTGCTTCTATCCGTTCGCCTTTCCCTACCTCATCCCGCCATTTCTCCAGCAGCTTGGGTTCATATCCTGGCCCTGTCATCATCATCTGCCATCACCCGGATAATTCTACCATGTCCCTCTCACTTTCGCAATAGGTATGTTCGCTGTAGTGCTAGGTAACCGCCGGCTTATCCGGCGGCGGGTCATTGGCCCCCCTTTGCCGGCCGCTTTTCCGCCCCCACTTTGTCGCTCATCCGGTCGCCGTGGCGCTGCCACGGCTCCCTGCCGGCTCCGCGTGGGGACGAAAAATCGTCTCGGCGCTTCACCACCTTATTAAATCATCGCTTACCTAGACCGCGAAAACCCCGGCGCGCGCCGGGGTTTTCGCCCTCCTTTATACCCTGAGCGCCCCCCGAAATCCCCGCGCGCCGTAGTAGGATTCGGCGCCGTTGTGATAGGTAAAGACGCGCCCGTACCGCCGATCGCAAAACAGCGCGCCGCCGCGCCCCCGGATGTCGGGCGGCGTGGCGATCCAGCTCGAGGTCTTGGTGTCAAACTCCCCCGCCTGCTGCAGCGCCCGATACTGCGCCTCGGTCAGCAGTTCGACGCCCATGTCCATCGCCATGCCGACGGCGCTGCCCTCGGGCTTGTTCTCCTTGCGCGCGTCCAGCGCCTCGCCGTCGTAGCACAGGCTGCGCCGCCCGGCCGGGCTCTGCGCCGCGCAGTCGCAAAACAGATAGCCCTCCTCCCCACCCAGCCCAACCACGTCGGGCTCCCCGCCGGTGCGCTCCATCTGGTACAGCGCCCGCAGCTTTTCGGGCCGCGCCGCCAGACGCGCCGCCACATCATCCCACGCCAGCCCCGGGTGACGCCCCGTGTTCGCCAAAAATCGCGCGCGCAGCGCGGCCAGCAACTCCTCCTGCCCGTTCATATGCCACCCCCCAATCGGCGGATTTGCGTTTACGATGAATATACCCGCGCGCAACGTCGCCCGGCCCGATGAAGCCCCGCAGATACAAAAATAACCCTGCCGCCTTCTTTTTATGGTCGTCCCCCCCCGCGCCGGATCGCCTCCGGCGACATCGGTTGATGCAACCGGCGGTTTGGCAAGGATTATTTCCGGTCGGTGCCGAATAAATACGTATTGTAACGCATTATCGTTCGGCGGTTCGCGCCGGCCGGGGCCGGCGTGCCGCCACGGGTGTATCGACGGGAGGGAACTGCGTTGACCGAACCAGTTTTCGCGTGCGCACTGCCCGTCCGATTCCTTTCGGCCGGCCAGTTTCTCGCGTCCGACGAGGGCTTTATCCACCAAAGGCGCGAGCTGAACAACAACGTGCTGATGCTTCCGCTGCGAGGCACGCTGTTCCTACAGGAGAACGAATGCCGCTATACGATAGGGCGCGGCGACGCGCTGCTGCTGCGTGCCGGCCACCCGCACGTCGGATGGGCGCGCTCGGAGGGGGAGCGACCGGTGTTTTTCTGGGCGCACTTTGAGTGCGATCCGCCATCCGGCGGAGACGAGCGGCCCGCGCTGCGGCTGCCACAATTCATTTCCGGCGGTAATTTCGAGCGCAAGATCGTGCTGTTCCACCAACTGATCGACGCCAGCCAGTCCATTTTATCTCAGCGGCTTATGTGCGATTACTTCCTATCTCTTTTGCTGATAACGCTGAAGGAGGACGCGCACAGCGATGAGGCCGGGGGCGACATACTGATCTCGATGGCGATGGAGTACCTTCGCATACACAGCGACCGCACCGTCACCGTCCGGGAGCTTGCCCAGCAGTTTTCGTACAGCTGCGACTACATGTCCAGATATTTCAAGCGGCACACCGGGCTATCCGTTAAACAGTACCAGCACAAGATCCGGTTGAGCCGCGCGAAGGAAAAGCTGCTCACCACCCCGCTGACCGTCAAGGAGATCGCAAACCAGGTGGGCTATGTCAACGAAAAGCTGTTCTCCCGCGTGTTTTCGCAAAACGAGGGCATTTCCCCCAGTCAATACCGCAATGCATTTGACAGGGTGCATCAGAACAAGCACTAAGATCAACGCGTGTTAAATAATCGGTGGCTTTGCAACATGTCGGAAACCGACACCAAATAGCGGAACTGATACCTTGAAACGGACAATTCACAGTGTTATGCTTTTATTGCGAGTTGCTAGACGCCGCAACCGCCGTCCGCCGATCACGGGCGGAGAGGGCGTGTCCGCGGCATGCCGGGGTGTGGCGCAGCAACCATCGACGGTAAGGAGGGGTCATCAATGAAAAGGGCGCTGGCCATACTGCTCACATTGCTTTTGATCACCGCTTCGACGGCGTTCGCCGGCAACGAGAAGCTCACCTTCTCGTACTGGGGGAGCGGGCTGGAGAAGGAATCGATCGAGGCCGCCCTTCACGACTTCACCGAGGAAACCGGCGTCGAGGTCGAGCCGCTGCACATCCCCGAGAATTACCAGACCAAACTGACCACGATGGCCGCCGCCGGCACGATGCCCGACGCCGGCTACATGGACGAGAGCAACACGATCGGCTGGGCGATCAACGGCATGATCGACAATCTGAACGACATCTACGCATCCGACACCTTCTCGGCCCGGATGGAGTCCAACATCTTCCGTCTGGACAACGGCGACATCGTGGGCATTTCGCTGGCCAATGAAACCATCGTGATGTTCTACAACAAGGCGGTGTTTGACGCCGCCGGCATCGCCTACCCGCCCGCCACCGCCGACGCGGCGTGGACATGGGATCAGTTCATCGACGTGTGCCAGCAACTGACCGTCGACGCCAACGGCAACCACCCCAACGAAGCCGGCTTCGACGCGGCCAACATCGTGACGTACGGCGCGCGCATCGGCAAAGCATCCCACCTGCTGGAACCGCTGTTCCGCTCCAACGAGGGCGGCATCTATTCGGAGGACTATAAGTCAATCATACTCGACAGCCCTGAGACGCTGGAGGTCATCGACGCGCTGGGAGACATGATCAACGTCCAGCATGTGCATCCCTCCCCCGACCAGGCCGCCACCGTGCCCAGCATGTCCGCCGCGTTCCTCAGCAACCGGTTGGCAATGCAGATCGACGGCCAGTGGTCGCTGCAGGATTTGGCCTACTCCGCCAAGGAGGACGGCACGCAGTTTGGCATCGCGGTGCTGCCCAAATTCAAGAAGGCCGTTACCGGCAACACCGGCGGACCGATTGTGCTGTTCAAGGACTCGGAGCACCGCGAGGACGCCGTACAGCTGATTCAGTTCATCCTCAACCCCGAGAAGGTGCTGGGCCTGATCAACTCCGGCCTGTGGCAGCCCACCGAGCAGCAGTGGTACACCGACGAGTCGCTGATCGGCCGCTGGATGGTGGAGGGCGTCCATCCTCCCGAGTACCGCACCGCCGTGATCGAATACACGCTTAGCAGCATGATCAACAACTCGTTCTTCCACGTGCCCACCGTGGCCAAGGTCAACGACATCTACACGCCTGCGCTCGATCCGGTGTGGGCCGGCACCGCGACCGCCGAGGAGGCAATCGGATCGGTAA
>JAAYEH010000170.1 GCA_012728855.1 Rhodopirellula sp.
ACACCAGCGACAAACTGCTGGCGATCGTCGTCAACGTTTCCTGCCCGTCGCAAGAGGTGGAAAGCAATCGCCTGCTCTCCTCCGACTACTGGGGCCCGGCTCGCGAAATGCTCAAGGAAAAATACGGGCAAGACGTCACGATCGTGGGGCTTTGCGGAGCGGCGGGCGACCAGTCGCCGCATCTCCGTTACCGGCAGGCGGCCGACGACCGGATGAGGAGCCTGAGAAAGCTGGACCGGCTGCGGGAACTCGCTCGGCGGATCGTCCACGGAGTCGACGAAACCTACGAGGTCGTTCAAACCGCTAAACAGGACGACGTGGTTGTGAAGCACCAGCATGCCGTCCTCCATCTTCCCCAGCGCGTCGTCACCGAGGCGGAATACCAGTCGTGCAGGGCCGAAGCGGAGCGACTCAAGGCCCATCCTGGCGACGGCAGGGGAAACTGGAACGCCCGCGTTGTCGCCCGCTACGAAAAACTGGCGGCCGATCCCCATCCGACGCATGCAACCCCCATCAACGTGCTCCGCATCGGCGACACGGTGATCTGCACCAACCAGTTCGAGTTGTACACCGACTTTGGAGTCCAGATGAAGGCCCGGTCGAAAGCAATGCAGACCTTTGTCGTCCAGTTGGCCAACGGGGCCGCAGAGCCCCAACCTCCGGCCGACGCGCCGGAAGACGACACGAATGACTGGCTCTACGCCTCCAGCGGAACCTACCTTCCTTCGGAGCGGGCTGTCAACGGCGGCGGATACGGCGCCGTCATTCAGAGCAATGTGGTCGGTCCCGAAGGCGGGCAGATGCTCGTGGAAGAAACGGTGAAGATGATCAACGCCATGTGGTGACTGGGGATCTGTCGGATGACATGGGATGGCTGACCAACACCCACACACGTCGTTGGCATTGGGCCCACGGGACGCTGGGAACGGGGCGTTTGTACCAAGGGCGGTTCAAGTCGTTTCCGATTCAGTACGACGAGCACTTCTTCACCGTCTGTCGGTACGTGGAGCGTAACGCCTTGCGGGCCTTCAACTCCAGGCCAATTTCGGAGAACACCTCGAAGGGGTCGGGGATGGTCTCTGACGCAGACCGCTTGCGTCTTCCTGGTTATGTGATACTATAACCGCCCCGTCACGGCCCCCTGCTGGTGGAATAAGTTTGAGGTGTGTAACCCATCCAAAGTCCACCAAACAAGGAGCCTATTATGTGGCACGTAGGTATTGATCTTCACCGGGCGACCGTGGTCATCGCGGCTGTCAACGATGCGGGAGAAGCCAAAGACGCGGTCACGATCCGGTGTGAGGAGACGGCGTTAATCGTGGAAACCATCAGGAAGCTTGGCACGTTCCGGGCTGTGATCGAAGCAAGCGGCACCTATCGGTGGCTGTACGACCTGCTTCGCCCCTATGGTACCATCCTCCTGGCTCATCCTCTTCGATTGCGAGCTATGATACAACGCCGCTCCAAGACCGACAAGTTGGATGCGCAGTTGCTGGCCAACCTCCTGCGGATCAACCAGATTCCTCTGGCCTACATCCCGCCGGAGCCCTATCAGCAACTCCGTGATCTCACCCGCTCGCGAGCGCGTTTGGCTCGTCAGCAGGCCGTGGCAAAGGTCGAACTGCGCGCGCTGCTGGCGCGGCGGAATTGGCAGTCGCCCTACCGGACTCCTTTTGGTGTTCGTGGCCTCGCCTGGTTTCGCAAGCAGGACTTCGGCCCGATGGACAACCTGATCCGCGATGAGCTTCTGTCGCGCATCGAGCACTTCCGGCGTCAACGGGTGATCTTCGATGAGCAGTTGGTGAAAGTGGCCGAGGATTTCCCGCAAACGGAGGCTTTGACCACGATCTACGGCATCGGTTCCTACTCGGCTTTGATGATCATCGCCGAACTGGGTGAGGTCGAGCGCTTTCACAAGGCCAAACAAGTCGGCGCTTATGCCGGGCTGACATCGCGAGTTCGGCAGTCGGGCGGCCACTGCTACCGAGGTTCGATCAGCCGAGAAGGTTCACCATGGCTGCGGTGGATCCTGGTCCCGGCGGCCATGAAGGCCGTTCGAAAGGATGAGAAACTGAAGAGCTTTTCCACACGAGTGCGGAAGCGTTCTAGTGCGAAGAGCGCACGGGTGGCGACCGCACGGAAACTGGCGGAGATTTGTTGGAAACGACTGCGGCGCTGGCATGCCGAGCATGCCACGGCTCCCGCTTAGAAGCTGAAGCTGCCACGCGCACCAACTCGGCTGCCGCTGGCCCGGCGCAAGGACTCGTGGGACCTCGGTCCGCACTGTTTGTGTGATTGGGCACGGTAGCCGGTGAATATTACCATGTGCGACGGGCGTCAGCTCGGCCGGCACGAATGGGTGTCCTTGCTGTTCGATCAAACGGACGACGGCGCGATGGTCGAGTTCATGGAATACTACAAGTAGCCGCCTACGCAACCCACGGCGCTCGCATCGCGCGGGAACGGAGGCGGTTGGCTTCGGGGTCGTTGACGAATTCCTCCTTAACCGGGTCGTAGACCAGATCCCGCTTGAGCCACATGCAGATGTTGGCCGCGTGTACCGTGGTCATGGCGCCGTGCATCGCCTCCGGATTGGCCACGGTTGGACGGCGCGACTTGATGCAGTCGAAGAAATCGCGTGCATGGTTCATCGGACGCCGCATGAGGGCCGTGTATCTTTCGAGCATCTTGTCGACCTCGGCCAACAACGACGGCGAGGAAGCGCGGCTCTGCTCGTGGTCGCTCCCGGAGTTTGCAATCCAGCCCTCCGTGCCGTCGAATCGCTGGCCCGAGACGCCGGCCCAGGACTCGTGCTGCCGCGCGAGGATCAGCTTCACACCGTTGGCATAGCGGGCCACCAGACCATCGCCGAATGGGTTGTCGGCATACTGGTAGGCGACGGCGGAGGTGTTCCTCGCGTTGATGCCCGCCTGGACCTGCATGATCGTATGCGCACCCCACTCGCCAATGCAACTGGTGTGGAAATCGTAGTGCCCTCGCCACGCGCCGCCGATGTAGGCGGCGTTGTACGGCCGCCAGGGGCAGGGACCAAGCCAGGCGTCCCAATTTATCTCGTCCTGCGGCGGCTCGGGTTCCGCGGGAAGCCAGTCGCGACGCATTAGCGCATCGTCCCACGGGGCAATTTGCGCGTAGGCGGTGTGCAGTTGGCCAAGGTGGCCGGAGCGGGCCAGTTCGATGCCGAAGACGCGATTGGGCCAACTCAGTCCCTGCGTGCCGCTCTGATACACGCGTCCGTAGCACCGGGCCGTCTCGACGACCATCCGCCCTTCCGCAATGGTCATCGAGGAGGGTTTTTCGCAGTAAACGTCCTTGCCCGCCCGCATGGCCAGGATCGACGCCAGGGCGTGCCAGCGGTCGCCGGTGGCAATCACGACCGCGTCGAGGTCGGTGCGCTGGGGCAGAAACTCGCGAATGTCAGGGGACATGGCACAGTCCTTGTTCCCGTACTTCGCGTCGACCATGTTCTTGACCATCTCGCGCCGGCTGCGATTGGGGTCGCAGATCGCCAGGAACTGCACGTCCGGTTCTTCGAGCATCCCGCTCAGTACCGTCCGGCCGCGGCCACCCAGCCCGATGCCGCCCAGCAGAATCCGCTCGCTGGGCGCCGCCTTGCCGTCTTTGCCCAAGGCCCGCGCGGAGACCAGCAGGGGCGAGGCCGCCGCGGCCCTTAATAGCTGGCGGCGCGTCAGTCGCACCCTGGTTGGGCGATGGACTATGGGGCTGGCTTCGTCTGCTGCGTTGGTCATTTATCGGTCTCCGGAAGATGTTTGCGACTGCTCGCGCAAAGTCCACTCATTGCTTCATAAACTCGTTGGCCAGCGGCGCAACCTGGTCGAGGTTCGGTGAGATGTCGACCTCGATCCGACCCAAAGCCCACGACAGCCCGCCCAGCACGATCTGCTCAAAGATCTCGTTCGACCACACGTCTTCGCGGTGGCCCAGCGAGGTGTAGAACACGCGTCCCCGGCCATGCATGCGGGCCCAAGTGCAGGGGAAGGGGGGCCGGTCGTAGCAGCGACGGTCGGCTGGATTGTCCTTGTTCATCTCCGCGCAATCCTGTACCAGGATCACGTGCAGATCCTTGGCGAAATGCATCAGGGAGAACCATTCCTCAAGCATCGAGAACGATTCTCCCAGTTTCCCAGCGCCCGGAAACCGGGGTGAGACCACACGGATCCGGGCCACCTGCTGGGTGCCGTGGCCCAGGCAATCGGCCCCGCTGGCCTCGGGCAGCAACCACGCACCGGGGTGGATGGCCACAAACGGCTTTCCGCCTCGCACGGCCGCATCGAGTTTCTTCCAGCCGCTTTTGGACAGCGGAGGGCTGCCGTCCTTGCCGGCCGGGTTCATGAGGTCGTCCGGTCTCCCGCAGGTGTAGGAGACAACGGCCGCGTACTGATCGAGGTCGCCGTCGAACACCGTTCCGTCCTTGGTACACTCCACGTCGAGACCGGCGCGGTCGGCTATTTCCGAACCCAGCCTCTCGGCCAGCGACAGCGACTGGCCTTCGCGCTGCACGACCGAGTGCTCGAACAGCGCGCTGCGACTGAAGAAGAGAACGCGCGGGCGGCGCTCGCCGCCGGCCGGAGCGGCCAGCGCGGCGCCTCCGCCGAGCAACAACGCCCCCAGAGACTGTAGAGCTTGCCGGCGTTGCATGGTCGATACCCTCCGGTCTAAAGATGAATCAACGCGGCTCATAATCGCCGCGGGAAACCGCGAGCGAATGTCCTTTCTTGGCACCCGGCCACCATTGTCGCACGGGCCACGACCCGTGGCAACAAGGTTGGCCGATCGCTCAGCGGTGGGGGTTCTGCGGCAAGTTCGTCTGCACCGCAGGCCCAACGGGCCGCGCGCCGGTTGGGACTTGGCCGGTGTTCTTTCCTGGCACCTGAACCGATATCCGCGCCTCCGCTTGCGCGCGGCCCGTTGGGCCTGCGGTTAAAGGACGATTAGGCAACGCATGAGTCCATGGCGGGACGGGACTTGTTGCGACTGTCGCGGGCGTGCGGTACGATGGTTTCGGTTTCCAGTGCCGATTGATGGTCATAGGAACAGGAGAACAAACGATGACAGCGCGAAGTCTTTTCGGAATTGGTTTCTTACTGGTGAGCGTATTGGTGGCAGCGGCAAACGCCGCGGAGCCGGCCTTCCAGGCCGGCTTTGCCGAGCGCGACATCACGCCCGAGATCGGCATGGAAGCGCCGGGCGGTTACGGAAAAGCGTATCACCGGTCGCTACACGATCCGTGCAAGGTGCGGGCGGCGGTGTTCGGCGAGGGATCGGCGAGAGTGGCCATCGTCGGGATCGACGCCTTGTTCATCCGCCGCGCGACGGTGCTGGCGATCCGCCGGCAAATCCAGGAGCAATGCGGGATCGCGCCCGAAGCGGTGATGATCGCGGCGTCCCATTCGCACGCGGCGGGGCCGGTGGGGTTCTTCCTGCCGGGCGAATTCGACGACGCCCCGCCGCTAGTCAAGTCGCTGGTCTACGACAAGACGGTGACAGCGAATCCCGAGTATCTCGCCCGCGTCGAGCGCGAGATCGTCGCGGCCGTTGTTGCGGCCGATGCGGCCAAGGTGCCCGCCCGTGCCGCGGCCGGCTTCGGCCAAGACGAGCAGGCGGCGTTCAACCGTCGCTTCCGCATGCGCGACGGCTTCTCGATGACGCATCCCGGCCAAGGCAATCCGGATATCCTGGAGCCGGCCGGCCCGATCGATCCGCAGGTCGGCGTGCTGGGCGCGTGGAGCAACGAGGGGGAGTTTCTGGGGTGCGTGGTCAATTTCGCCTGCCACGGCACGACCGGGCCGGGCGGCATCTCGGCCGACTGGATCTATTACCTTGAGAAGACGATCCGCGGCCTGATGGGCGACAAGGCGGTGGTCGTCTTCGTGCCGGGCATGGCCGGCGACGTCACACAAGTCGACAACCGCAACCCGTACCGGATCAAGCAGTTCGGCGAGGTCTCGGCGCGGTACGTCGGCGGGCGCGTCGGCGCGGAGGCGCTGAAGACCCTGGTGGCGGTCGAGCAGGCCGCCGGGCCGCTCGCGCCGGTCGCCGCCCAGAGCCAGGTGCTCAAGATCAAACGCCGCGCGCCCAAGGCAGAACGCGTCGCCCGCGCGATGGAACTGGTGAAGCAAGAGGCGGGCAAGGTGGACGCCACCGAGTGGACGTTTGCCAAGGAAATCGTCGTGCTCGACGCGCGGATCAAGAAAGAGCCGATCGCCGACGTGGAAGTGCAGGCGGTGCAGGTCGGCCCGGCCGTGTTCTTGTCGTGCCCGGCGGAATACTTCTGCCAGTACGGGCTGGACATCAAGGCCGGCAGCAAGTTCCCGTTCACGCTGCCGGTATCGCTGGCCAATGACTGCATCGGTTACGTCCCGACCGAAGAGGCGCTCAGCCCGCGCGGCGGCGGCTACGAGACGCGGCTGACCAGCTACAGCAACCTCGAGCCGTCCGCGGGACGCCAGATCGCCGAGGCGTTGATTGGCCTGGCCGCGCGTTTGCAGCCCGGCGCCGTCCCGACGCCTCCTCCGCTGCCTGAGTTCCAAGGCCAACCCTGGTCCTACGGCCGCCTGCCGCCGGAGTTGGACTGATCGAGAGATTTCGGTCGCAATGGACGGGGACATTGATGAGTTTCTTGGAAGTCTCCGTACACGGCAACGCAATAACGGAAAGAGACGTGCAGACCGGTACGAACCGTGAAACGATTCGGCGGATTCGGGCTCGCTGGGTCTTTTCGGCGGCCCGGGCGCCCGTCGCCGAGGGCGTTGTGAGCATTCGCGGAGGGCGGATTCTCGAGGTTGCGCAACGCGCGGACGAGCGCGGCGTGGAGGATCTCGGCAACGTCGCGATTCTGCCGGGCTTTGTCAACGCCCACACGCACCTCGAATTCAGTTCGCTCGCCGAGCCGCTGGGAGAGCCGGGTATTCGCTTGCCCGAATGGATCCGGGCGTTGATGGCGTGGCGTAACAGCGAGGCGGGGTTACGTGCCGAAAACACCATACAGGGCCTGGAGGAATCGGTTTGCCTCGGCACAACGACGCTTGGTGAGATTGCTCAGACGGGTTGGCCGCAGGCGGCGTTCGAGAGCGTCGCGGTGGGCGCGATGGTGTTTCTGGAGCTGATCGCACCGCGGCCGGAGAACCTCGAAATGGCGATGGAGCAAGCCCGCCGGCACCTTCAACACAGCCATAGCCGCTGGCGTCGCGGGCTGAGTCCGCACGCTCCCTACACGGTTCGTGGTGAACTGTTGGACTATGCCATCGCGCTTTCCTCGGTCCATCGCGTTCCCCTCGCCTTTCATCTCGCGGAATCTCGCGAGGAGTTGGAACTGCTCCGAAGCGGAACCGGCCCGCTGGCGGATTTTTTGCGAGAATTGGAGAGCTGGGATCCTGGCGTGGTCGCGCCGCCGGCCCGCCCGCTGGACTATCTTCGCCGCCTGGCTGCCGCCGACCGCGTGCTGGTCGTACACGGCAACTACCTGGATGACGACGAAATCGAACTACTCGCGGAGAATTGCGACCGTATGGCGGTGGTTTACTGCCCGCGCACGCACGGCCACTTCGGCCACCCGTGCTACCCTTTGCCACGGATGCTGGCCGCGGGCGTTTCGGTCGCGCTGGGCACCGACAGCCGTGCCTCTTCGCCCGATCTGAGCATGTTGGCCGAAATGCGAGCGGTCGCCCGAAAGCATCCCAGCGTGGATCCTCGAACGGTTCTCGAACTAGCCACGCTCCGTGGGGCGAGATCGCTTGGACTCGATCGCGAGGTCGGAAGCCTCGAGCCCGGCAAATGCGCCGACCTGGCGATGGTTGCCTTGCCGGACCGCGGCGCGAAGGATCCCTACGAGTTGCTCTTTGACAGCGACCTGCCCGTGGTCGCCACTTGGTGCCGGGGCGAACCGGTGTACCAGGCGCCGGCGCAAGTATGAAGGCGCAACGCGTAAGGGGGTCGGGAGTCTTTTTTCCGTAGCGGCCGCTTGGGGCGGCCGCTACGGAAAAAAGACTCCCGACCCCTTCTTGGTTCAACTCCCGCCCGTTCCCGCCCGACCGCGTGCCGCTTTTTCCTCGAGCCCGCAGACACCGAAGCGTCGCGCCAATTCCGCTTCCAGGTCGCTCAGATCCCGGTCGCAATACGCCAACAGCACGAGCAAATGGTACACCAAATCGGCTGCTTCATGGATGACGTCCCCCGAAGAGGCTTCCGGTGCCTGGCCGGCTGCTTCGACCACCTCTTTCGCCTCCTCGACCACCTTCGCCCCAATCCGCTCGATCCCGCCGTTGAGCAATTGCGTAGTGTAGGAATCGCGTGGACGATCCGCCTTGCGCCGGTGGATCACTTCCATCAGCCGAGAAAGAATCGACGGTTCGGGCACTTTTGGCCTCCTTACGCCTCGCTAATACAGCACGGGCTCGTTCGGCGATGTTAGCCGCCCACCGCGAGTCCGGGCATGGCTCCAATCTCGACGTTTGCAGGTAACAAAAGGTAGATCCCGCTTGCCGAGCAGGATCTGGGTGCGGAGTTGGCGTGCTATCGCCCCACGGAGTGGAAACTTCACTTAGCCGCTCAAGTCCCGCTCGGCAAGCGGGATCTATTGGCTGCGACCCGTTTCTGAACCCGTGCCCAACCGTCTCTCGCTTGACCAGCTTGACGGGGGGGTTTAAGATTCATGGTTGGCCTACCAAACAGTAGTGAGTTTATTCGATGACTTTTGATTCTGACCAGCCCCGCGCCAATCCAGCAAGCGTCGCCGACGATTTGGAGGAGGCCGGTTGCCCCCCTGCGGCGAAGGCGGACTTGCCGAGGATAGAACGGGCCGTCCGGGAAATCCTCTTCGCAGTCGGCGAAGATCCCGATCGTGAGGGGCTTCGGGAAACGCCCGCGCGTGTCGCGCGGATGTATGCCGAGATGTTCAGCGGGCTTTTCGAGGATCCGCGGGTTCATCTGAAGAAGTTCTTCACCGAGAAGTACGACGAGGTTGTCTTGGTTCGCGATATCTCTTTCAACAGTATGTGCGAACATCATATGCTCCCTTTCATGGGAAAGGCGCACATCGGCTACCTTCCGGACGGCCGGGTCGTCGGGTTGAGCAAAATCGCGAGGGTGGTGGAGGCTGTCGCGCGTCGGCCCCAGGTGCAGGAGCGAATGACGGAGATGGTCGCCGATCTGTTGATGGAGGAACTCCAGGCCCGCGGCGTGACGGTGGTGATCGAGGCGGTCCATAGCTGCATGGCGATCCGCGGCGTGCGCAAGCCGGGGAGTATGTGCGTGACCTCGGCCATGAAAGGGGCGTTTCGCAATAATCCGTCTACGCGGGCGGAGATCATGACGCTCATCTACGGAGATCGCCGCTGACGCGCGACTGAGCGATGCCTCAATTGGACCAGCAGCGCGAGCGGATCCAGGACGATCTCCGCGGAGTCATCTCCGGCGAGGTCCGTTGCGACGACGTATTTCTGCAGCTCTTCGCCAGCGATGCCAGCATCTACGAGATCAAGCCGCTGGGAGTGGTGCGACCTCGCTCCACTGCGGATGTGGTCGCCTGCGTGCAGTATGCCGCCGAAAAGCAAATACCGCTGCACGCGCGTGGAGCGGGTTCCGGGGCGGCGGGCGGGGTGCTGGGACCGGGGTTGATCGTCGATTTCTCCCGGTTTCTCCGCCGCGTGATCTATACCGAGGGCGATCGCATTCGCGTGCAACCGGGAGTCGTCCACGACCGGCTGAATGCCCATCTTCGGCCGCGGGGTCGAATCTTCGGCCCCGATTCGGCCTCGAGTACGACGACGACCCTCGGCAGCATGATCGCCGTCGACGCCTCCGGGAGCCGATGGTTGCGGCACGGCTCGACACGCCGGCACATCCTGGCGTTGCAGGTGGTGCTTGCCGACGGCGAGGTGCTGGAAGTCGGCCGCGAGCCGTTGGACGAGAATCGCCAGAAAGCGATGCCGCCTCGCAAACGTGAGCTGGTCCGGGAATTGTCCACCTTGTTGCGGAGCCATGCGAACCTCATCAGCGAGAAACAACCCGACCGTTCGCCCCTCCCCGGCGGCTATAAGCTGGCCGGGGGCATCGAGGACGGGCACCTTAATCTCGCCGGCCTCATCGCAGGTTCCGAAGGCACTCTGGCTCTGGTAACCGAGGCGCTCTTGGCAACGCAACCGCTGCCGCGATCCACCGGCGCGGTGCTGCTGTTGTTCGACAGCTTGGAGAAGGCCGCTCGGGCTGTGATGGACATCCTCCCTCACCGTCCGGCCGCTTGCGACCTGATGGACCGCCGGCATATCAGTCTTGCCAAAGAAGCGGACGGACGGTTCGAGTCGCTCGTACCGAACGCGGCCGAAGCCGTTCTCCTGATCGAGCAGGACGGCAACGGACCGCTGGAGGTCCGGCAGCGGCTTCACCACCTGGTGGACCAGGTTTGCGAACGGCACCGCCTGGCGTTCGGTAGCCGTCAGGCGTTCGACCCCGCCGAGTTGGATCTTTTCTGGCAGCTTGCGCACAAAGCCCAGCCGGCATTGTACCGGCTGAAAGGAGGAGCCAAGCCGGTTTCCTTTATTGATGACGTGGTGGTTCCCCCCGAGACGCTCGCGGACTTCTTGGTGCGGATGCAAAACGTGTTGAAGCGGCACCAGGTGACGGCTTCCATTTTCTGCCACGCCGGTCATGGCGAACTCCATATTCGGCCGTTCTTGGATTTGGCCGACCGGGAGACGGCCTCCAAGATGCAGCGGCTGGCAAGCGACGTGTACGATGAATTGTTTTCCGTGGGCGGCAGCCTCGGCGGTGAGCATGCCTGCGGCCTGATTCGGACGTCGTTCCTCCCCCGGCAATACGGGGAGTTGTACCAGATGTTCCGCGATGTGAAGCACATTTTCGACCCGGCGGGAATTCTCAACCCGGGCAAGATCGTCGGCGACGACCCGGACCTGATGACGCGAAATCTCCGACCCGTCATCGCCGCCGAGCCCAGCGTCGTCGGCGACCCCAAGAATCCCGACGCCCCCGGATTGCGCAACCTGGTGGAATTGCAACTCAATTGGGATCCGGCCCAGGTGGCCACCGTGACACGGGCTTGCAACGGCTGTGGCGAGTGCCGCACCCAATCGCCCGACGCGCGGATGTGCCCGATCTTCCGCGCTTTGCCGGCCGAGGAGGCGTCGCCCCGCGCCAAGGCAAATTTGATCCGCGGCGTGCTGACCGGCAAACTCGATCTGAACAGTCTCACCAGCGAGGAATTCAAGAAAGTCGCCGATCTTTGTATCAACTGCCACATGTGTTTGCACGAGTGTCCGGCCAAGGTTGACATCCCGAAGCTGATGGTCGAGGGCAAGGGGGCTTACGTGGCGGCCAACGGCCTTTCGCTGAGCGATCGGGTGCTGACGCACTTGGATGTGGTCAGCCGCCTGGCGTGCATGATCAGTCCGCTGGCCAACTGGTCGCTCAAGAACCGGCAGATGCGGTGGCTGATGGAAAAGGCATTTGGAATCGCGCAGGGGCGGAAGCTGCCGCGTGTTGATTCGCCAAGCTTTCTTCGCCGTGCGGCCAGGCGCCGGCTGACCAGACCGAGCCGTCGCAGCGGTCACAAGGTAGCGTACTTCGTCGACATGTACGCCAACTACCACGATTCGCAACTGGCCCGCGCCATGGTCGCCGTCTTTGAGCACAACGGGGTTGCCGTCTACGTTCCGCCACGACAACGCCAGGCCGGCATGGGTGCGATTTCCGCGGGCGCGTTGGATACCGCACGTCGCCTGGCGCGGCACAACACGGCGATCCTGGCGGATGCCGTGCGGCAGGGATACCATATCATAGCGACGGAGCCCGGCGCGGCGGTCTGCCTGGTGCGGGAGTATCCGAATCTGCTCGACGACGACGACGTCCGCCTGGTTGCCGCCAACAGCAGCGAAGCCTGCGATTACCTCTGGAAACTCCACACCATGGGCACCCTGCAGCTCGACCTGAAACCGGTCACCGCGACACTCGCCTACCACATGCCCTGCCGGATGAAGGCGTTGCAGATCGGATCGCCCGGTGAAAACCTGCTGCGGCTGATTCCCGGCCTCACCGTGCATCCTATCGAAGAGGGTTGCTCGGGAATGGCAGGTACCTTTGGCCTGAAGCGCGAGAACTACCGCGCCAGCTTGCGGATCGGCATGAATCTGATCAACCGGTTGCGGGAACCTGTCTACCAGGCGGGGACGACCGAGTGCAGCACCTGCAAGATACAGATGGAACAGGGCACCACCAAGCCCACGATTCACCCGCTGAAACTTTTCGCCTTGTCGTATGGTCTGATGCCCGAAATCATGGAGCTACTGACCACTTCGGGGCAGGAGTTGCTCGTCACGTGAAAGTCTCCGTTCGTCTGTTCGCCGTCGCTCAACAGATCGCCGGCCGCGACTTGCTCGACTTGGAGCTTTCCGAGTCGGCGACGATCGGCGACCTTCGCCGCCAACTCGGCTGCGAAGTCCCGGCTCTGTCGCCGCTGTTGGGTCCGATGTTGTTTGCGGTCAACGCACGCTATGCCGACGATGCCACGTTAGTTCCTCCCGATGGCGAAATTGCCTGCATTCCGCCGGCCAGCGGCGGCTGAGGATCGGCCGCAGAACTCGGAACCCAAACAGAAGTGCGGCTCACAAGCAGCCCGGCTGCTGCCGTTTGCTCCGATGCTGGAATCACGCCGGGCGCGAATCAGAGCAGCCGGGCTGCTGGTTTCTGCTGTCGCAACCAGGAAGGGGTCGGCAGTATCGATGTTTCGCACCCTGGGCGCGAACTTGCTTCGGTCAACCGTCGTAGATATTTTGTGGCTACCTTGGTGCCCGCTACCGGTATGCATCCACCAGAGGAGGGGATTTGTTGTGCCACTCTTGAGCGACCGACCCGACGGTTCCTCTTCCAATGAAGTTCTCTTGCTCAAAGGGATTCGAAAATCATTCCGCGAACCCGATGGCGGCCGTTTGCCGATTCTGGCGATCGACGATTACCACGTCGAGGCGGGCGAGCAGGTGGTGATCGTAGGCCGCAGCGGATGCGGGAAGACGACGCTGTTGCATGTAATCTCCGGGATCAGCCGACCGGATGCCGGCCGGGTGAAAATCGACGGCTGGGACATCACGGTTTTTACCGAGGCAGAGTGCGATACCTTCCGCGCCGAACGGATCGGATACGTCTTTCAGACGTTTAATCTTCTGCCCGGCTTCACCGCTCTGGAAAATGTGCTGTTGGCGATGAAGTTCGGCCGGCGGCGCCCCGACAAGGCCCGTGGCCGGCATCTGTTGGAGCGCGTCGGGCTTGGCCATCGCATGACCCACAGGCCGACGATGCTGTCGGTCGGCGAACAACAGCGCGTGGCGGTCGCTCGGGCGCTGGCCAATCAGCCCCGGCTCCTGCTGGCGGACGAACCCACGGCGAACGTCGACTCGGGAAACCAGCAGCAGGTGGTCGATCTGCTGCGCGAGACCTGCCGGGAGGAAAACGTGGCGCTGTTGATGGTCACCCACGCTCCCGAGGTGGCCGAGCAGTTCGATCGCGTCGATCAGCTTGAACAAATCAACCGTGCGGTGGTGACTCGATGAGCTTATTGAGAATTGCCTGGCGAAGTATTCAGCAGCGTGCCTTGGCGTCGGCTTTGACGGCTTTCACGGTGGGGCTTGGCGTGGCGCTGGTCGTAGCCGTGCTGGTAATCCATGGTGTAATCGATCAGTCGTTCCGGCGCGGTTCGCAAGGATACGACCTGATCATCGGCGCCAAAGGAAGCCCCCTGCAACTGGTGCTCAATACCGTCTTCCATCTCAGCCAACCGATCGAGACCATCCCCTATACGTACCTGGAAGAGTTCACCCTGGGGCGTTTCGCGCCGGCGGTGGAGGTGGCGATTCCCGTTTGCACCGGACACGACTATAGGGGCTTTTCCGTGGTGGCCACGGTCCCTGATGCCTTTGAAAGGCTGACCTACCTGGACGGGCGGGAGTACGCCTTTGCCGAGGGAGCCAATTTCCGCAGCGAAAACTACTTCGACGCGGTGATCGGCTCCACGGTCGCCAAGAGACTTCGTATGAAGCTTGGCGACACGTTTACCCCCGTCGCCACGGTCGGCGAACCAGGTGGTGAGGAAGGGCACGAGGCTTTCACCGTGGTCGGGATTCTCCAGCACACGGGCACTCCCAACGACCGAGCCCTATTCGTCAATCTGGAGGGTTTCTATCGCTGCGAGGCGCATCAGCATGGAGCGTCGTTCGAAGAAAAGGTTCTTGCGGGCGAGGGCCTCGAGAGCCCCGGCGAACCGGACGCAAAGCCCGAGTCCGGTGAAATGCACGCAGAACATGGCGATCACGACAGCGATGCCGACGAGCACGAGCACGCGCACGAGCACGACCACGAAAGCCATCGAGCGCTTTCGGCGATTCTGCTGGTTACGGACATCGATCGCCAACCGCAACTGGCGATGTCGCTGCCGACGGTGGTCAATGACGAGGCGGTCGCCCAGGCGGTGATGCCGTCGCGGGTGATTGCGGAATTGTTCGACGGGATCGTCGGCAACGTGCAGTTGCTCCTTCTCGTTTTGGCCGTGATGGTGGTTGTGGTGGCCGGCGTCGGCATCTTGGTAAGCATTTACAACTCGATGAACGATCGCCGGCATGAAATCGCCGTGATCCGGGCGCTCGGCGCCCGCCGCACCACCGTGATGAGCATCATCCTCGTCGAATCGATCTTGCTTTCGCTGGGCGGCGGAGTCTTGGGAGTCTTGATCGGACACGGCCTGACGGGCCTGCTTGCGCCCACCATCGCTGAGCAGACCGGAGTGCTCGTCAGCCCCTTCTCCTTCCAGTGGGCGGAGTTGATCCTGGTGCCGGGACTGATCGTGCTTGCCACGCTGGTCGGGTACCTGCCCGCCTTGTCTGCCTATCGTACGGACGTCGCCAAGGCGCTGGCGTCGACGCCATAATGAATCCCCGCCGTTGAATCCTTTCGATATGCAGGTGTCGCCATGAACATCAAGACGGAGTCGACCGAAGACAGGACGGCCGGGGAGGTGTACGAAGATTTCTTCGACTACGAAGAAGAATTACACAGCCCGCAACGGTACCGGCAGGTGAATCTGCTGGCAGTTCTCAGCACCGTGGTGGGCGGTCTATCGCTCTTGACGATGTTCCACTGGTACCTGGGATTCATCCCCGTGGCGGGGATCATTTTTGCCATGTTGGCCCAGCGGCAGATCAACCGGGCGCCGGAGGAATACACCGGACAGCGCTTGGTGATTGCAGGGTTCGCTCTGTCGATCGGCATGTGGCTCGTCGGCGCCGGAGTGCTCACCTTTTCCCACATGAAGGAAGTCCCGATCGGGTACGAGGCGATCACCTGGCAGACGCTCAAGCCCGATAAGTCGAGCGCGGCGATCCTGCCACAGGCGGCCATCGATCTCGACGAGAAGCGGGTTTACCTCAAAGGCTATATGTATCCGGGGCGGCAGGTGGTGAATCTGAAGGAGTTTCTCTTAGTGCCGACACAGGGGCACTGCAAGTTCTGCAGCTCGAATATTGCCAAGCACGAGATCGTCCGAGTGAAGTTCGTCGGGGACTACAGGGCCGATTTTACTACCCACCATATAGGTGTCGGTGGCAAGCTATTAGTGGACCAGAGCCCCGGCTTTCACGAGTCGGGCGGTCTGCCCTTCACGATCGAGGCGGATGTGTTCCAATAGCCACTTGTGGCGGGATCCTTTGCACCTTCCCCGTCTTGGCCGGAACCGCTATACTGCTTGCTTCCGCGGGTCGGCGGCCAACCTCGTTGCTGCCCGATTCGCCCCATCGGCCCAAGGGCCGTGAGAAGCCGCAACTCGTCAACAGCGTTCGGGATACGAATGCCGAAATACGTGGTTCGCTTCGGTGCCATGCGAATTCTGGGGACTTGCGATCCTCCAGCGGACAACCCGTTTGCGCGAGGAACGCGGGTGATCCTCCGCACGGAGCGGGGGTTGGAGGCTGGTGAGGTGCTTTGCGAAGCCAGCCCGGCCACGGCCGCCCAGGAGAGCGCCTCGGCGGGACAGATCCTGCGGGCGATGACAGCGGAAGACGCCAACGAATTGTCGCGGATTCACGAACACGAGCGGCAGGAATTCGAGACGTGTCTGCGCTGCATTAAAACTCTCGATCTCGCCATGCAACTGGTCGACGTCGAGCACATCTTCGGAGGCGAGCGTATTGTCGTCTACTACCTGGCGGACGGCCGCGTCGACTTCCGCGAACTGGTCAAAGTTCTGGCCGGAGAATTTCAAACGCGGATCGAAATGCGGCAAATCGGGGTTCGAGACGAGGCGAAGCTGCTGGCCGATTACGGCGACTGCGGTAAACCGGTTTGCTGCAATAATCACCTGGTGGCGATGCCGCCCGTGTCGATGAAGATGGCCAAGCTGCAAAAGGCCACGCTCGACCCGACGAAGATTTCCGGCCGTTGCGGCCGGTTGAAGTGCTGTCTGCGCTACGAATACGACGTTTACGAACAAACCCTCAATGAGCTACCCCCGATCGGAACACGGGTAAATATAAAAGAAGGGCCGGGTCGCGTGATTGGTCATGAAATCCTCGCAGGCCAGGTTCTCGTCGAGACCGAATCCCGCACGCGAATTCTGGTCCGAGTCGCCGACATCACGGCTGTAGCGGATGGGAACGAGACCGATCCGCAATCGGAGTCCGATGACTTACGCCTTTCTTGACTTGGGCGAAGGGCCGTGTTCGCGCCCCGCCTGCCGCCCGTCGGAACTGCCTTACCGATAGTACAAACGATGCTCGATCCGTCACACTCCATCGCCGAACTCCTCAGTCAAGACAAGCGTTACAAGTTCGACGCCTACGTCTTCGTTTTCGAAGCGCTCAGCTTTGCCCAGAGTGTCCTGGAAATGGGCCGGGAGAG
This sequence comes from Rhodopirellula sp., assembly GCA_012728855.1. Lineage (GTDB taxonomy): Bacteria > Planctomycetota > Planctomycetia > Pirellulales > Thermoguttaceae > JABWBD01. The sequence goes on from JAAYEH010000170.1 coordinate 16,930, forward strand.
CCCCAGCGAACCGATTTCCCAGGAGGAGGACGAGGAAAGCGACCAGCCCCAACGGCATGTCACAGGCCAGGAACTGTGCGAAGCGATTCGCCGCTACGCCCTGGAGCAGTACGGCTATATGGCCAAAACCGTATTGAACAGTTGGGGCATCCAACGCACGGGCGATTTTGGCGAGATCGTCTTCAACCTGATCCGAATCGGCCACATGCGGAAGACTCCCAGCGATCGCCGCGAGGACTTCGAGGAGGTGTACTCCTTCGATGCGGCCTTCCAGCAGGATTTCCAAATCCGACTTGCAGACTAGACTGCTTCTCACTCGCCTTGGGTTGTTGCCGTGAGCCGCCACAAGAAGACTTCCGCCGCTGAGCGCGCCGTACTGGAAACGGCGGTTGAGGCGTCTGCCGCGAAGCGGCAACAGACCGGGCCGTCGCCCGATCCACCGAAGCCGAATCGTCTGCTGTTGGCGGTCACCGGCGTACTCCTGGTCGCTTGGATACTATTCTTGATCGTGCTGGCCGTGGCCGCCTGATTCCCAGGCTCGTGTTCCGAAGCTATCGTCGCTTCGTGATCCGCGCGGCGAGGAACTGATGGTCGCGGTTGAACAGACGCCGATAGCCAAGCAGGACGACGGTTACCGTCCCCAGCGAAGTTCCGGCGGCGATCAGGAACATGATCACGATCTGATACATGACCGCCTGGACCGGTTCCACGCCGGCCAGCAATTGGCCGGTCATCATGCCCGGCAAACTCACCAGCCCCACGACCATCATCGAATTGATGATCGGGATCATCCCCGTTCGCACCGCCTGTTGAACGGCCCCGCGCGCCGCCTCCCAACGCGTGGCGCCCAAGGCGAGCAGCGTTTCCACGTGATCCCGACGGCCGTCCAGCTCTTCGCCCAGTCGATCCAGGCCCAGAGAGATTCCATTGAGAGTATTGCCTAGGATCATGCCCAAAAGCGGAATGGCATATTGCGGCTGATACCAGGGCCGCACCTCGACGATCGCGATCAGGGCAATCCCGGTCACGAGCCAGGAACTGGCCCACATGGCAAGCAGGCTGTCCAACCAGATGCCCTGATAGACGCGACCGGCGCGTCGAACCGCGGCGACTCCGGCGATCCAGGTCATCGCCAACATCAGTGCCAAGACCGGGTACCACGTCCGGACGGCGAAAATCCACCGAAGCACTAACCCGATCAGGAGCAACTGAATGACGGTCCGCAGCGACGCCACCAGCAGTCGCCCTTCCAGGCCCAGGCGAAGTGCGAGCGAGATCAGGCCACTGACCAGAATCAGCGCGGCGGCCAGCCCGATCTGCCAATAGCTCAGTTCAATGTAGTCGGCCTGCATGGGATAGATTTCTAAGCGCCCACCACTTTGCCGTCTCGCAGGACAATCGATCGGTCGGTCATACGGCGAGCTTGAGTCGCGTCGTGCCCGACCCACACCATGGCTCGGCCCGGCGATTCGCTCACCCAGCCGTTGAGCAGATTCTCGACGGCGGCGGCGGTCGCTCCATCGAGCGAGGCGGTCGGCTCATCGAGCAGAAGAAGGGTGGGGGCGAGTTGGAGGGCGCGAACCAGTGCCGCAATCTGAATTTCTCCACCAGAAAGATCCCGCAATTCTTTCTCCATGAATGTTTCGTCACGTCCCAGTTGCCCGAGCCACGCGAGGATGCGTCCGCGGTCGAATCGACGGTCCCGATGCACTTCGAAAGAGAACGGCTGTCGCATTGTCGCTTCGACGGTTTCCTCGCCGAGGGACGGACGCTGGTGCAGATACATCGCCTCCCGGCGAAACCCGGGGACTTGAGAATGCTGCAAGCGGAATCCCCGCCAGCGGATTTCGCCCCGATCGATCGGGTCAAGAAAAACCATCGAGCGGAGCAATACCGTCTTTCCGGCACCCGACGGACCGGCTATCGCCACCCGCTCGGATTCGCGGATCTCCAGCGAGACATCATCCAACAGCCGGCCGTTTCCGTCTTTGCCACTTCGGCAAAGGCCGCGGATTTCAAGGAGGCTGGCGGATGGTAACATATCGAGAAACAAACCAATAGCAGCCGGTCTGCTGCAACGACGCCACTTGTGGGGTAAGCTGCTTTGGAATGATCGCAAGAAAGGCGGCCAGCCCGCACAGGCCGCTCAAACGCTGACCGGGGGTGGAACCCGGCTGCAACCGTGGGCGGCTGAGTCGCAGGCGCGTCCCCCTGAAACACGAGAGGTGGCATTCACGCCTGGTCCCACCCACCGTCGCTCACGCGCTATTCCGCGGACTGTCCAAGCCAAGGCCGTCCCCGTCACAGCAGCAACTCAAGGGGTTCGACACCGGAACCTGCGGGTGGCTCAACGGTGCGGGGAACAGTCATGGTCGCGCAGGCTGGCCGCCAAAAAACTGCCAATTCTCTGACTAATCCATCAATGTAATAGGTTGCTCAACCGCTGCAAGCCTTTTTCTTGCTATAGACTGAATTTTGTCGCAGCGCGTCCCCGAAGGGAGCCTGCGGCCCTTGTACCGCCCGTTGCACCGTGCGAAAATCCGGCATGGCTGAAAATGGCTGAAAATCGGCGACACGCAATCGCCGGGTCGATTTACGCCCCGTGCCAGGCGTCGCCGACGACGAGGAGTGATGATGAAACTTGTACCTTTGGGCGAAAATGTCATCGTGAAGCGGACCGAGGAGGACGAAACGACCCCGGGTGGGATTGTCTTGCCGGAAACGGCGAGAGATCAACCGCAGACCGGCCGTGTCCTTTCCGTCGGAGACGGACGGCGACTATCCGACGGCACACGGCTTCGGAGCCCGGTTAACGAGGGGGACCGAATCCTTTTCAAGTCCTGGACGGGCAACGAGGTCCAAATCGACGGCGAAACGCTGCTCATCCTCGACCAAGACGAGATTCTCGCCCTCGTTGTCTGAAGCGTCCTTCGCGCGGAGCTACAATAGAAAATAGCCTTGAGGCGCGCTCAAAGAAGCGGTCTTGAGACTCCCAGCGGTTCACAACTCTGAATTCCGCGAGGTGGATAATGCACTTGGATTGGATTTCTCCGCGGCTAGTGGCTGCCGCGATGGCCATTGTCGGCTGCTGTACGATTGCCGGTTCGGGAGTGGCGGCTAACTCCTCCGCCGAACGAGACCGATCGCCCGCGGCGGTTTACCAAAAAACTGTCGATCAGGCCATCGGGTTTCTCCAAAACAAAGCCTTGACGCCGGATGGTTCCTACGCACCCCACGCCGGTCCAGGGGTGACGGCAATCGTCACCGCGGGATTGTTGCGCAACGGCCGGGCGGCGAGCGATCCCTTGGTCGCCAAGAGCTTGAAGTATCTGGAACATTTCATCCGTCCCGATGGCGGCATCTATGCCGAAGATTCGCTCTACCGCAACTACGAGACGTGTCTGGCGATTCTCACCTTCACGGAAGCGAACCGCGACGGTCGCTATGACGACGCCCTGGAAAAGGCGGACCGTTTTCTCAAAGGCGAGCAGTGGGACGAAAGCGAAAACATCGACCACACCAACAACAGCTATGGCGGCGCCGGCTACGGAAACCACAAACGCCCCGATCTTTCCAATACGAGCTTCCTGGTCGATGCCCTCACCGCGGTTGGCACCGGACCGGAAGACGAGGCCATGAAAAAAGCGCTGATCTTCGTCTCGCGATGCCAGAACCTGGAGACCGAGCACAACACCACGGAGTTCTCCGCCAAGAATCCGGACGGCGGCTTCTATTACACGCCGGCGGCCGGCGGCACCAGCCAAGCCGGCGAAACACCGAACGGGGGATTGCGAAGTTACGGTTCGATGACCTACGCCGGGCTGAAGAGCATGATCTACGCCGGCGTGGGGCCGGAGGATCCACGCGTCAAGGCGGCGTTCGACTGGATCCGGGAACACTACGACATCGAGTCGAATCCCGGCATGGGCGATGCCGGCCTGTACTACTACTACCACACTTTTGCCAAGGCGCTCGACGCGATGGATGTTGACGTAGTCGAAGACACGGCGGGTGTCGAGCACGATTGGCGACGCGACCTTCTCGGGGAGTTGGCCGCCCGTCAACAGCCGGACGGCTCCTGGGTCAACGAGAATTCTCGCTGGCTGGAAGGCGAACCGTCGCTGGTCACCGGCTATGCGCTGCTGGCGCTCTCCTACTGCCGGCCGAACGCCGACCGGCAGGCGGCGGAGAAGTAGACAACGGCAATGAGACTACACTTCCTCGGCGCCAACCGCCAGGTAACGGGTTCGCGCCATTATCTGGACGTCGGCGACACGAAGATCCTCATCGACTGCGGCATGTTCCAGGAGCGGCCCTACTTGGATCGCAACTGGGAGGCGTGTCCGGTGCCGGCGGATCAAATTCAAGCCGTCATCCTGACCCACGCGCACCTGGATCACTGCGGACTGCTCCCCAAGCTTGTCCGCGAGGGGTTTCGCGGGCCGGTCTTCACGACCCCGGCCTCGGCCGATCTGGCCGAGTTGATTCTGCGCGATTCCGCCGAGATTCAGGCGGAGGACGTGGCCTTCAAACGAAAACGCCATCGCAAGGAAGGCCGCCGGCCGAAGCACCCCGAGGTGCCGCTCTACACGCTGGAGGACGTCCAGCACGCGATGCGCCGGCTGGAGCCGATCCGCTACGGCCAGCCGGTTCGAATCAGCGACTCCGTCTCGGCGACGTTCCACGACGCCGGACACATTCTCGGATCCTCGATCGTCGAGGTGACCGTCAGCCAGGGCGGCGCGATAGAGCGGATCGTATTCACCGGCGACCTGGGGCAGTGGAACAAGCCGATCCTTCGGGATCCGACGATGCTCTCGGCCGCCGATTTTATCGTCATGGAATCGACCTACGGCGATCGCGATCACCCAATCAATCACGGCATTGAATCGGAACTCGCCGAGTTGATCCACGCCACGGTTTCGGTTGGTGGAAAGGTGGTGATTCCCACCTTCGCCGTGGAAAGGGCGCAGGAGTTGATGTTCTATATCAGCCGACTCGTCGCGGACCGGCGAATCCCTGCGGTTCCCATTTTCCTCGATAGCCCCATGGCCGTGGACGTGACCGGTGTGTTCGAGCGCCACCGCGAATGCTTCGATGAAGAAACTTGGGCGATGATTTCCTCGAATCGGTCGCCATTGCGATTCCCCGGACTGCAATTGATTTCCAGCAGCGAAGACTCTCGCAAGATCAACGATCTGGAGGAACCGGCGATCATCATGGCCACTTCCGGCATGTGTACCGCCGGCCGTATCAAACACCATCTAGCGCACAATATCCACAAATCCGAGAGCGCCATTCTCTTCGTCGGCTATCAGGTGCCGGGCACTCTGGGGCGCCAGATTCTCGACGGCAATCCCCAGGTTCGCATCCACGGCCGCACCTGGAAGGTCCGTGCGAAAATCGCTCAGGTCCACGGCTTCTCCGGCCACGCCGATCGCTCGGCGCTGCTGCGTTGGCTCGGCGGGTTCCGCACTCCGCCGCGGCGGCTGTTTCTCACCCACGGTGAAGAGCAGGTCTCGCTGAACCTGGCGGCGGAGATTCGCGAAAAGATGAACTGGCGAGTAAGCGTGCCGCAGTACCTTGAGGACGTGGACCTGACGTAAGACCCAGGTAGATCCCGCTTGCCGAGCGGGATCTTGCTGCACGAGTCAATCCCGGTAATCAGAACCTACCGGAGAATTAAGAAGTCCTTCTCCTGATCAGCCGGACGGCGTTGCCGCGATTCCCGCCACGCCGCTGCGTAGCCGCGCCACGGTCTCTTCCACCCGTCGAAACGGGGCGGATTGCGGCAGTTCCGCGCCACGGTGCAGTTCGCTGAGCAGTTCACCCAAGAGTTCGTTCTCCAGCCAGGCGGCAAGCCAGGCGGCTCGCTGCTGGGCATAGCGAGACTGCAGCCGGTTGAAGAGCCTGCCGGCCGCCTGTCGTACGCCCTCGCTGGTGCTGCTCACCAGTGCTTCGCCGCCGCCGGCGATGCCGCCGGTAATGGCCGCTTCGGTCGCCAGGTTCCCGACCGTATGGCCGGCGGCTTGCACCGCCGCCTGCCCGACGAGGTCGCCCGCCACCACCCAGCCGCTGACAACCAGCGAAATCGTGATCGCCGGCCTCGCAATCGCCATAGCGTTGTCCAAGGACCGCAGAAAAGTCACCGCCCCAGGCCGCGTGTCTCGCCAGGCGTCTAACTCCAAGCGGAGGAAGGTGCGGTAATCGTCGTCAACCGCCGGCAATTCCTTGTGGGCCTGCCGGACCCGGACGAGGAGTTGTTCGCGCGCGTTGCCGCCCAGTAGACCGAGCAAATAGGGACGCAGCGTGTCGTTGCCGACCTGCGACAGCCGCTCCAGCTCGTCGAGCATTTTTTCGACGGCCAGCAGGATGGCGTCTCGCTCGCGCTGGCGGAAGGTAACCACCGGCTGAGAACTTGCGCCCCTTGTTTCCCACGCCTTGCGAATCGGCCACATCACGCCCTCACCGAGCATGCGATAGAACCCGTGGATGTTTCGCGACCAGGGGCTCCGCGCAGCGTCCCACCAGTCGCGGATCTCGTCGACCAGAACTCCGGCGGGCAGCGTCGGCCAGGCCACCCGCGCCATCTCCGTTGCGGTAAGCGCCCGGTGAGCCGCTTCGTACTCGCCGGCAGCCGCTCGGATTCGGGCAAGCCAGCTCGGGGCACCGTCGACCGGGTCGAGCACGCGCGCCAGCGCCCCGCGGAACGTGCGAATCTTGATCTCGTCGAACCGCATCGCGGCAAGCTCTGCGCGAAGGCTGGACGGCTCGGCGGGCGGTGTGTGCCCGTCGCGCCCGACCGAATAGAACGGCAGCCGCAGCGCGTGCGACGCCGCCCGATCGTACGGCACCACGTAGACCAGATCCGGCTCCGCGCCGGTCTCGGCAACGAACGTGGCCAGCCATTGTGGCCAGAAATGCCGATCCTCCGTCGCATCGCATTGGTTGAACACGATGACGATCGGCTTATCGGCCTCGACCGCCTCGCGAAAGAACTGTTTCACGGCGGCGTCGTTATATTTCTGCTGCGTGAGCACCGCGATAAGAACGTCGGCCGACTGACGGATCAGCCGTGCGCGATGCCAGTTCACTTTGGCGTCCGAATCGACGTCCGGCGCGTCCAGCAGCAAGAGCCGTGGCGGCACATGCTCGCCCACCCGCCAGAACAAGAGGTGGGCATCGCATTCGCCAAGCGGATCCTCCGACGACTGCCACGGCCGAAGCTCGAAACCGTCGAACAGCCGGCCAAGCGCCTGCGGATCGTCCATACCCGGCGGGACGAGACAGACCGGATGTTTGGTTCCGGCGGCCAGAGCGCTGACACCGCTCGCCACTTCGCCCGCCAAGTGATTGAAGAGAACGGACTTGCCAATGTTCGTTCCGCCCACGACACCCACGACCAACAGCGGTTCGCTCTCCGCCTGCGGCAGGAGCTTGTGCCGCAACAACTCATGCCATCCCTCATCGGATGGAGAAGCAACCCCGATTTCTCCAGCTTTTCCGATCAAGACCGTCAACGCGCGGCCGAGTTGCTGGATATCGGCGGACAAAGCTCGAAATGGCGTGGTCATGAAGCGGCAAACAGGCTGGTTATGTCGGAACCTTACAAAAAGCATAGCGGGGTACCCGAAAGGGCGAAAGCGGTCCGTTTCCAAGATGGGATTCATTTCCTTCTAGAGAGTGCTAACAGCCCTGCTCCATCGGTTGAGCGGCATTGAAAACCCGGAGGAAAAATCGCATACTTAAGAGTTTGAAACCACCACGTTGGCCACGAGCGCCCCTGGGCTCATCAATACCCCGTCGCTCGGGGAGGATTTCGTGCAACGCATCATGTTTAAGTCCAAGATCCACCGGGCCACGCTGACCGGTACGGAATTGGATTACGAGGGAAGCATTGCGATCGACCGCAATCTGCTGGAGGCGGCCGATATGCTCCCCGGCGAACAGGTTCACGTCCTGAACCTCAACAACGGTTCCCGACTGGTGACCTACATCATCGAAGCCGAGGCGGGATCGGGCACGATGATGCTCAACGGACCGGCCGCCCGCATGGGCTTGCCCGGAGACCGGGTCGTCGTGCTCAGTTATTGCACCGTCGACGAAAACGAAGCGAAGGCGTTCCGGCCCAAGGTCGTTCGGGTCAGCGAGCGAAACGCCTTGCTCTAGTGCCAGGCCGTGGCGGCGGTCACCGCGGATAGCGACAAGTGGCTGAAGTGCCATCTCTTTGCGAGTTATCCGTGTACGGGGCGGTCGGGGACTGGTCCATGGTTCGGCGAGTGGATGCTTTTCGGCGGCAACACGGATAAGAGAACCTGGCAGAACGGGGACTGGCTCCGAGCGAATCATCCGTAAAACACGCAGAATATGTGTCCGGGCGAGGTGCCTGTCTCCGTTTTGTCAGGGCATCTAAGAAGAATCATCGCTGCAATCCGTCGGATCCGCGCCGCCGGTTTTTCCAGCCTCGGCTGCCTCTCACCGGATAACCTATATTTAATGGTAGCGGAAGCGGACAGCGCATCCTCACGATCCGAACTACCACGAAACCGCAAGTTGCGAAGGATCTCCCCATGTTCTTCTTCTCGCGCCGGAAAGAAATGGAAGTCCAGGGTTTCATGCTGAAGTTGCTCAACACGAACTGTTCCGAGCTGGAGGCCATGGTCGAGGGACCGCGGTTGGATCGCCGTGTGAACCTTACCATCGTGGTTCTCGTCGTCCCGGTGCAGAAAGGCGAGCTTCAGATCGAGAAGACCTTCGCGGCGGTGACCAAGGGCTTTTCGACGACGGGCGTCTCCCTAGTGCTCAACGCCGCCAGACAACTCGACGAGGTTATCCTTGGATTCCGCTGGGAGTTCGGCATGAAGTTCGTTCTGGCGAAATCCAAACACGTCAACCCGATGGGCGCGGGGTTCTATCAAGCGGGAATGCATATGATCCGCGTTGTCCATCCGGACGAGTATCCCGTCCTCGAGTCGCTCTCCTTCTAAAAAACCACCCGCGCCGGAACAGCGTTGCCAAGGAATGGGCAAGTCAAAAAACCGCTAAAAAAACGGCCTTTCCTGCTGCTAGCACCCCCAAAACCCCGTAAAAGCGGGAAGAAAACGCCGCCAAGCGGTGTTTTTTGCCTTTTTTTTCGGGTTTTCGGGGGTTTTCCGGGTTGCTTTTTTGCTCAAACCGTTTCTAATCATCCCGTCCCTTCTGTCGGACGGACGATTCTTTCACCCTAGTAACAGTGCATGGAGGGTTGCGTTTCATGGCTAAAGCTGCTGCAGCACCCAAAAAGGCCCCCACGAAAACCCAGATCGTCGCCAACATCGCCGAAGCGACGGAATTGTCGAAGAAGCAGGTGGCCGCTGTCTTCGACGCGCTGGCGGACGAAATCAAGAAGAACGTCACCGGGCGCGGCCCCGGCGTCTTCGCGATTCCCGGTCTCGTGAAAATCGAGAAAAAGAAGGTTCCGGCGCGACCTGCCCAAAAGGGAGTCAAGAATCCCTTCACGGGCGAGATTCGCGATGTCCCGGCCAAGCCGGCCAGCAACAAGATCCGCGTGCGTGCTTTGAAGAACCTCAAAGACATGACAAAGTAGTCGTTCGGGAGCGCTGCTCCCGGCGACGCCGCAAGACATCTTGCCGACCGCTCGACGCCGGCTCGACGACCGCGCGCACCTGGCGCCGGTCCAAAGCTCGCGTCGAGCGGCGCTTTTTTTCGGTACGCCGCCTTTTTGAGGCTGTCATTCGCCGCTACCGACCGAAAACTCCGCAAGTAGGCGCCGCAGCAGTTCCAGAGGCAAGCCGACAACATTCGACTCGCTTCCCTCCAGCACCCGCACCCAACCGAGTTGGTCCTGATAGCCAAACGCTCCGGCCTTGCCTTCCCAGCATCCGCTGGTTAGATAGGCTTCGATCGCGTCGTCCTCCAACGGATCCATGCAAAGCCGCGTCACATCCACCTCGACCTTCCGCCGTCCGCCGGGCTTCTCCCAAAGGCACACCCCGGTGAACACCCGATGTTCCCTGCCGCGGAGTGTTTGGAGCATCGCGCGGGCATGTTCCTTGTCGGCCGGTTTGCCCAAAATCTGCCCTTGGAATTCGGCAACGGTGTCGCAGCCCAGAACGAGACCTGCTTCCACCGATATCGCCACGTCGGCGGCTTTCTGGTATGCGAGCCTGGCGACCATTTGAGCAGGGTTTTCGCCGGAGCAAATTCCGCATTCGGCCGTTTCGCCGGCCGGTCGGACCTCGAAAACATACCCGGCGGTTGCCAGCAGCTCCCGACGCCGAGGAGAGCGGCTGGCGAGGATGAGCCGGTGCTGGTGGTGTGAATCGGGCATGCGTTCCAGTATCATACCCGCTGGTCTCCATTCTTCCAAACCCGACCTCCCCCATGCCCAACCGCAACTCCATTCCGCTGCCAGTCTTGTACGAAGACAACCACTTGCTGGCCGTCATCAAGCCGGCGGGGGTGCCGACGATGGGGGTTTCGGACGACAGAATATCCGTTCTTGCCCTGGCGAAGCAGTACGTGAAGGAAAAATACTGCAAGCCGGGCAACGTCTACCTCGGTATTGTCAGCCGCTTGGACGCACCGGTGACGGGAGTCGTGCTTCTGGCGCGAACCTCCAAGGCCGCACGCCGACTGACCGAGCAGTTTCGCACCCGTCTGGTCGAAAAAGTCTATTGGACACTCGTCGAGGGCGCCCTGCAACGAAAGACGGACCAGTGGATCGACTGGGTCGATCAGGATCCGCGCCATCGGCGGATGCACATCGTCGGCCGGACCATTGCGAGTGCGAAAGAAGCCCGTTTGACCTACCGGCTCCTGCGCGCTCTCGACGATCTGTCTCTGGTGGAAGTAACGCTCGACACGGGCCGCAAGCATCAGATTCGATTGCAGATGTCCCATCACGGGCATCCCGTCCTGGGCGACCGCAAATACGGCAGCCGTTTCGCCTTTCCCGCCGGGATTGCCCTGCACGCGCGACGGCTGGTCGTGGCGCATCCGATCAACGGCGAACCCGTCCGACTTGAAGCCCCACTGCCCGATTCCTGGAAGGGCTATACAAAACAATAGCTGCGAACAACAAACGTGTCTTGCAAACGAAGAGAGAAACCCATGCATACCACACCTCCAAGCAGCGGCGAAAAGACGAGTGTCGCATCCAAAAAGGGGTCGGGAGTCTTTTTCCGTATCGGCCTCATCGCTGCTCGGCATGTCCCGCGCGGTTGGTGGCCGATACGGAAAAAGACTCCCGACCCCCTTGCGCGCCGCCTCCCCCTCATTGCTGCAGTTGTTCTCTCGCCGATGCGAAGCGGAATACTATCGATCCTGCTGCTCGGGATCTCGGCGGCGTCTCTGGCGGCGGAAGCGCCCACATGGCATGTCTCGCCCGCGGGCAACGACACGTGGTCGGGACAACTTGCACAAGCTGCCGAAGACAAGAGCGATGGCCCGCTGGCCACTCTCGGCGCAGCCGTCGAAGCCAGCCGCAAGCTCACCGGGCAATCGCGCCGAATCGTCCTCAGCCAAGGGCGACACTACCTCGAAAACCCGCTTGTCCTCGACGCCCGCGATGAGGCGCTCGTCATCGAAGGGGCCGGCGCGGGCAAGACGGTCGTCTATGGCGGCCGCCGTATCACCGGCTGGCGCAAAGACGGCGAGCGATTCTGGACGGCCGACGTTCCGGAAGCGAAAACCGGTAGCTGGGATTTTCGGGCCCTGGTCGTCAACGATCGCCTTTGTCCCCGGTCGCGCCTACCGAAGACCGGCCGATTCGAGCACGAGTCGCGATTCCCGGTCCGTTGGATGAGCACCGCGGGCGGCGGCTGGGAGCGGAAGCCCACCGAGAAAGAGTTGACGACCATGCAATACGCCTCGGGGGATCTGGGGCCGTGGCTGAGCGTCCGCAATGCGGAAGTCACCGTCTACCACATGTGGGACGAGTCGATGGTCGGCGTCTCCGCGCACGACCCCGGAACCCGTACGTTGACTTTTTCCACCCCGTCGAAGAGCCCGCCGGGCGCTTTTGGAGTCAATAGCTACGTCGTGTGGAATGTCCGCGAAGGAATGACGGAACCCGGCCAGTGGTGTCTCGATCGTGACGAAGGGAGGGTTGTCTACTGGTCCCTCGCCGATGAAGACATGAGCGAGGCAATCGTTGTGGCGCCTTGCGTTGAATCCATCATCGACATCCAGAGCGCCGCCGCAAAGCTCGTCCGCAATCTTACCCTTCAGTCGCTCACTCTTTCCGCCACCACGACCCCCTGCAAGGCCGGCGGATTCGGCGCCAGCGCCTATCGCGGCGCCGTCCAAATCGCCCGCGGCGAAGGGATCCGCATTGCGGACGTGGAAATAACCAACGTCGCGGGCCATGCCCTCCGCGATTCAGGCACCCGCGACCTGAATATCGTCGGCTGCCATTTCCATCACCTCGGCGCCGGCGGCTGCCGCATCGGCGAAGGAAGCGGCCGCGTCGAAAACAGCCGAATTCACCACGTCGGTTTGCTCTACCCCAGCGCCATCGGCCTCGCAGCCGGCGGGAGCGAGGCATCGTACACCATTCGCCGCAATGAAATCCACGACACGTCCTATTCCGGCATGGCGATCGGCGGCTCGGGCACGGTGATTGAAGAAAACTTGCTCTACCGCTGCATGCAGGAGATGCACGACGGAGCGGCGATCTATGTCAGCGGCGCCAAGGGCAACGTGATTCGGCGTAATGTCGCCCGCGATATTGTCAAGGTGGGCGAGGGCTACGGCGTCTCGGCGTACTATCTCGATGAGAAGTGCCGCGACTGCATTGTCGAGAAGAACGTCGCCATCGGCGTCGAGCGACCCACGCACAACCACATGACGCTCAATTGCGTGCTGCGCGACAATGTTTTTCTATCGGACGGCGATATGCATCTCTCCTTTGCCCGCAGCGCGGGTTTCCAGGTGACGGGCAATACCTTTCAACTCGGCGGCGAGTTGAAGATCGGCGATTCGGACGCCGTGACCGAGTGGCAAGGCAACTTGATCGTACAGACAGGCGACGGGCGTCCCGCCCTTACCGACGCCATGCCGGTCGTCCCGGCAAAACCGCGGGAAAAACCCCTTTATGCCAACGCCGCCCCGATGGCTGCGCCGCCCGTGCTCGACGGCAAGCTCGATGGCGACGAGTGGCCCGCCGGCGGCGTCGGGTTGGCGGAGCTTCCCGATCAGCGTCGTGCTCGCGGTGCGCCGCTGCTGGCCAAGCTCTGTGCCGACAAGTCGCATCTCTACGTCGGGGTCACCGTAGTCAGCATGTTTCCCGAGGATCGCAAGCTGGGGCACACTTGGGGAAACGATGAGGGCATCGAGTTGGCCGTGGAGGGCAAGCGCCCCGACGGGCAGCCAGTCGTCTATGTCCTGCGCGGCTTCGCCGACGGGCAGTTTCAGAGTCTCGGCGCCGCCGGGGCCTCGGAGGAAGAGGCCGCGGCGCTCCGCCAAGCCAGCGGCTACGCGGCGGCCGTGGACCAGACCGTCTGGCGATGCGAGTGGCGGATCCCGCTGTCGATCCTGCGCTTCACGCCAGGCGACAAAACTCAGTTGCCGTTGAACGTGACCGTCTACCGCAGCGAGGACAACCAATTCGTCCAGTGGGCCGGCACTCTGGCGGAAACCTGGAGCCGCCAGCGCGGCGGCCGGCTCATTCTTCGCGCCAATTAACCCACGCCACCTACACTCACCGCTGCTCGATCAGTTCGACGTCGTCGAACCAAACCGTCCCCGTGGAATCGTACCCATTCAGGTAGACGCCGGCGTCGCTTGTCTTCGCGACAAATCCATCGACGACCAGCTCTCGCCATACTCCCTGTGTGTTCAGCATGTCGCCGGTCCGTGTGGACACGTCTCTATCGCCGGTGAGGAAGACCCGCACGCGGCCGGAAAAATCTCTCGAAGTCTTCACCCATACGCGAAACCTGTACTTCCCACCCTCTTGCACTCGGATACCGGTGCGGTACCACCGCCCCCAGGCACCGGCGCGAACCGCCTCCTGAGCACCCTGCGGAACCGTTTCAACACAGGTGAGGCGGGCCGACGCTTTTCCTCTGTGCGACACGGTGGTGTCGATGGCGAAATCGAACTTCCCATGCATGACGCTCTTTCCCCAACCGGTTCCGCCTTCCTCGAAACCACCATTGCCCAGAAGGTTCTTGTCCTCCCCGGCCGGGGCCGCGGAGATCGCCAACCATACCGGGCCGGCAAGGCCACCCGCATCGCCGCGGCCTGCAACTCGCACCGCCAGCGTGTTCGGACCGTCGCAGCGCATGACGTGGGAGATATCCACTTCCAACGCCTCCGCGCACGGATTGGCTTGATCCTCGGATGAGCAAGTCCGTTCCAGCACCTGCCGACCGTTCACCCAGACCGTACAGTCTCCGTTGACCGCGCCGAATAGAAGACGGACCTCCCGATCATCTTCACCAGCCGCAACGGCGAACTGTGTCCGATACCAGGCAACGCCGTCGTAGTCGGTCCCGTGCTCGGCCTTCCATCTCTTGCCGACAGGCTGTGCTCCCCAAGCATCGTCCGTGCTGATCTCCTGCCAACCGCCGGCATCGAAGTTCTCGGAAAACCACTGAAGAGCGATTCCTTCATCGTTTGGATCCCACTGAAACTTCCACGGATCGGGCAAGCGGATCCCGGGAGTGGCCATTTCCCGGATCAGAGCGCGATCCCAAAAGCGGTTTTCAGCCCAGGCCAAAAAGCCCATATTGGCCACCAAGCGTCCTTCCACCTCGGCACGAAACGTATCCAGCTTGGCCAGTGCCGCCGCGCACTCTTGAAAGTTGCCCGCGTTGCGATCGGCTCGCATCGATCTCTGAGCGGCTAATGTCAGTTCGGCGTTGCGCAGGCCGCAGTCGAGCCAGGCGACGCGGGCTTGAGCCATAGCGTTTCCCGCCGCCGACGCCTTAGCGCCTTCCAACAGCGCTCGCCCCTTCGCCATGACGGCGGGCGTGAAGATGCCGTCGGCATTGCGGTAGAAGTAGGACCAGTGCAGTTCGGCGTTGCGATAGGCTTCGTCCGTCACGCCGTCCGACACCTGCTCCCAATGCGTGAAGTATTGGTTCACTGCTACCGCCGCATCCCCGAATGCGGAATAGAACTCCGCCAACACGGCATCGGGGCTGAGCGACGGATCGTCGTGCAGCCGCGCCAGCATGTACAAATTGGGGCCTTGGGTAGCGAACTGGCCCGTGAGCGAGTCGAAATCGGTGCCGACCAGGCCGTGGGCGGCGGCGTAGGCAAAGTCCTCGCCGAGTTTGCGAGCGAAAGCGATCGGCAGGTTGTGGCCGTCGAGCATGTAGTTCGGACGCAGAAAGAGGCGCGCGCCCGCGGCGGACCAGCCGTCCCACTGCTCCCGGAACTGCCGCTGCTTCTCCGGCGTCCAGGGGAACATTAGCGCCGGAACGATGCCGATGATAATCCGTTCGTTGAGTTGGGTGCGCCGCGGCGGGGCGACGTAGTTCGCGTAGGAATAGCCCATCACGACCGCCTCCGGATCAATCGCCTCCGCCTCTTTCTGCACCGCCAGGTAGAGGCGGGCGTAGCGGTCGGAAAGAGAGCCGAGCGCCTCGTGCCAATCGCCGTCGCCGCGGCCGAATCGCTTGCGCGCCGCCTCGATCCGCCGACCGAAAGACGCCGCCGACTCGGGATCGGGTTCGTCCCACGCCAGGCACTTTTCGCAGACGCACTTGCCGGGCGTGTCGTTCTCGCTGGCGTCGACATAAGGGGCTTGAGGCGTGCGACGGGCGGCCCAGTCGGCAACCTTCTGTCGCCACACTCCCGGCTCGGCGACGCACATCGCGATGAGTTTGTCACTGCCGCCGTGATAGAGCGGATCGGAGCGACGGGTGCCGTCGGGCAGCAGGTTGAAGTATTCGGAGTGTTCTCGGGCGAACCGATCCCACCAGTCGGTATACGAGTGGGCCATGTCCATGTTCAGCCCCATGGCGAAGCGATGCCGCCGCAACCACTTCCCCTGCTCGTTGAGAAAACGTGACCGATTCTCCGCGGCGGCCCAGCCCTGCGCTCCGGCCATGTACACGCCGCCGTCCCGCCCACGGGCATGGAGAAAGGGCGGCCTGCCAACCCCTTCTTGCCATTCGCCCACTGCGATGGTGCTCGCCGGCGGCACGACGGTTCCAAGATCGCCCGGCCAGAGCCATCGCACACCAAGGCGACGCTCGAGAAACTCGTAAACCCCGAACAACGTTCCCACGCGGGTGAGATTGCCGTGTTGAATCCAGAACGGCTCGCCTTGGCTATCGTCGCCGACAATAAAAAGGGAGTCGTTGATGCGTTTGATGACGAACGCGTTGGGTACGTTTTCCGGGATGGCAAGCCCCGCGTCCTCCGCGGCTCGCGTCGCGCCGAGGAAGATGCAGGCTCCCGATTCGGGCCGTTGGTCCTCAGCCACAATCGGCAACTCGGCCCCCGACGCCTTGCGAACGTGGTCCTGCAGTTCTTCGGCCGCCGCTCGTACCACAGGCAGCGGCTTATTCGGCGTGACAATCACGGAAACCGCCGCTCCATCGCGAACCAGGTCAGCGGAAAGAACCGGGCGGTTCATCGCTGCCGCGAAGAGCACGTTCACGGTCAGTGCGGCCATTACGACGATGTTTTTGTTCGCGCGACTTCGTTTCATTTCCGTTCCTCGTGGGGCAGGTTTGCAACCTGCCACGTAGCAGCGTGCAAAACAGGCAGGTTGCCAACCTGCCCCACAGTCCTCGATACGCTGGCGGGTCGTAATGCGAAGCAGCCCGGCTGCTGCCACTTGCCAAAGCGTTGGTGCTGCCGGAAACCGATGCTTGGCAGCCGGGCTGCTGGAGGGTCTAGCGTCTTTTCGGGTCGTTGATCTGTCTTCGGCGACGTTTCGTGACGTTATTGTGCCGGCGCGGCCGGTCCAATACAAGCAGCCGTTGTCAGGCCATCTTCTTACGGGTTGTCGCCGGCGGTTGCCGATTGCCGCCGGGCCGCCTAAACTAAAAGGCTCTGCGAGATTTCAAGGAGGTCCGGAGTTCCGTGTGGCACTGCTTGGGATTGGACGGATTCTCCAATTGTGCAAGACTCGCCACAATCCCAAGCAGTGGAACGTAGCCCTCGCCGCACTGCTTGGAGTTGTGGAGAAGTCGCTCCTGAAGGAAACTGCATTCAAGTCCAAGCAGTGCCACACGCGCGCAAGACGGTTGTTCTGCTCGCGGAATCATATCCCTATTCTTCGCTGATGCGTATCACGAAAGGCACCGACAATGACCCTTCACAAACATGTTTGCCTTCTTTTGAGCGCCGCGATGCTCGGTTGCCTCACGGCTCACGGACAACAGCCTGTCGCCACCGTGCTCGTAAAGCTCGACGCATGGGCCGATCTGGAAGGCGTAGTCCATGTTCGCTGGATCACGGCACAGTCCGACCCTGCGAAATGCCAGGTGGAGTATGGGCCGACAGCCGACCTCGGACAATCGCAGCAAGAAGATCCGAGTTGCCTGCGGGGCACGACCAATAACCGCGACGCGGGAACCGGTTGGGCCAACAACCATCGCGCGGACATCGAGGGCATCGATGTCTGGCCGGTGCATCTGCGCGTGACCGGCGTTACACGGTCCGGCAGAGAGTTCTCCAGCGAGATCCGCACGGTCCGCCGGCCCGAGCGTCCCAAGGGGAGCGTACCGCACGGGCGCGTTCGCATCGCTCTGCACCCCGGCAATTGGAAAGCGGAACCACTGCCGATCACCGTGGGCATACCTTTCCCAAAGGGACAGTGGGGCGACGTAGCCGGCGCGCGGGTTCTCATCGAAGGGACCGAAACGCTATGCGGCGTCAACCCCGTGGTCCGTTGGCGTGAGGACCAGAGCATCAAATGGGCTCGCGTCGACTTCGTCGCGCCGGCCGGCGCCAAAGAAGCCGTTTTCGAGTATGGGCACGAGGTGAAGCGACGAAAAAGCGGGCCGAACGCGGCGCCGCCGGACAAGGGCGCGACGTCGCTACCGATCACGGCGGAGATGGTGGATGCCCAAGGCGCCGTGTATCGCGACGTGATTGATCGCGTCGAGCTGGAAGAGACGAACCCCGTCAAGAGCGTCGTGAAGATCAGCGGACATTATCAGAACGGCGATGGAAGCAGGTTGTTCGCCTTCGTCGCGCGCTGCCATGCCTGGCCGGAGACCGGCCTGACTCGCTTGGATTACACGATCGAAAACGACAATACCCAGAGCGAATTCACCTCCATCCGCTCCCTCGCCGTTGGCTTGCGGAATGCGTCGCAGACAGCACGTTACACCGTCGGCGCCCCGGCCGAGTCGATCGAGCTTGCCGACGGGGAGAGTGTCCTCCAGCGCGAAGACTTCGAGTGGATCAAGCAGCCCGGCGATGCGAAAGGCAAACGCCTGGACGGGCTGGTTCGCCTCGGCGGCGACCATTGGGCGCTCATGCGCCATTTTTGGCAGCAGTGGCCCGCTTCGGTGGAAGTCCGCCAGGGGCGGGTCTATTTCGGGCTTTGCCCCGCCTTGCCCGTCGGCGCCTACGAAAACCGTCCCGACGAGGACAAACTTTACTATCAGATCCGCGACGGACTGCATACGTACCGGCAGGGCTTCTCCAAGACATGGGAAATCTGGATTGGTCGCGGCGACGTTGCGGTGGCGCAGTCGTTGCTCGGGGAGAGGCCGGTGGCGTCGGTCCCACCGGAGTGGATGGAAGACTCCCGGGCGCTGCAGGGGCTAGGCGTTTCGGACCGCGACCAATTCCCCGGCTACGATGAAGCGCTGGCCGTCGGCATTGAGCAGTTTCTCCAGAACCGCGACAGAGAGCGCGAGTACGGAATGATGAATTTCGGCGACTGGCACGGCGAGCGGGTATGGAACTGGGGCAATCTGGAGTACGATCTCGGCCACGGCTTCCTCACCCAGTTTGTCCGCAGCGAGAAGCCCGAGTTTTTCCGCAGGGCCGAAGAGGCGATCCGGCACCAGCGCGACGTCGATACCCGGCATCATGCCTCGGACCCGCGGCGAGTGGGACAGCAGTGGACGCATTCGATCGGCCACACCGCCGGCTATTATCCCGGCGAATACAAGGACATGAAAGTCTACGCGTCGCCCGGCTGGTCGGACAACCGCGGCCACGTCTGGTCGCAGGGCATGTTCGAGCACTACCTGCTCGGCGGCGACCGGCGCTCATTCGACACGGCGAAGATAATCTCCGACGTGTACGGCGGCCCGGGCACGACCAACTACAGCTTCTTCAACGCCCGTGAACCCGGATGGATCGGCAAGATGCAGATGGCGGCCTACCTGGCGACCGAGGATCTTTTCTACCTCAATGCGGCCAAGATCCTGATGGACGCCGTCCATGAGAAATCACTGGCCACCGGCAACCACGGATTCCATTACCACAAGCTTCCCACCGGCCATTGCAACTGCCCCGACGATCAGAAGCACGGCGGCGAGGCGGGTTTCATGCTCGCGGTGGAGATGACCGCCCAACGGATGTATTACGAGGAGACGCGGGACGAGCGGATTGCGGAGGATATCGTCCAGACCGCCCGCTTCATTGCCGACACCATGTGGGTGCCTGCCGAGAAAGGCTTCCGCTACACCTCCTGCCCCCACACCTCCGCCTCGGTCGGCCGCGCCTGGATTCAGTTGCAGGGCATGGCCTTCGCGGCGCGCCACGCCAACGACGAAAAGCTCGCCGACATCTGTCGCCAATCGCTGGCGGCGGGTTGGAGCAGCCTACCCACGGCTGGCAAAGCGGCCGGATACATACTCTGCGCATCTGCCCAGGCGATGGACGAGGTGGGAAGGCTCCCCGGCGAGCGCTTCAACGAGATGCTCGATCGCATCCGCGCGCTCATCGACGGCCCGGCGGCGAGACGGCTGCCGACGGCGGTTCCCAATCCCGATTTCGAGACGGACATCGAACGCTGGCCCTCGCGCGGCTGGAACGTGCAGCGGTGTACCGAGGTCAAGCACTCGGGGGCGGCGTCGCTGAAGATTCTCGGCGCCCACGCCGGGCAAGGCGAATTCGTCAACACCACCTACGACACTGCCTCCTCGCCCTATGAGATTAAATGGCTTGTCCCCGGCGAAAAGTACCGCCTCACCGCCTGGCTGCGAGTGGATCGCTTCAGCGACGGCGCCGCGGGGCCGAGTGTGCGGATTCAGTTCCGAGATGCCGGTGGATCGCGGGCCTCGGCAACCACCAACCGCTACGACTTGACGCAACTCAAGTCGTGGCAGCGGCTCTCTGCCGACTTCACGGTTCCCGAATACAACACGAGAAACTACCTTGCGCTGAACACTGGGTCACGCGACGAGATCGACACCGAAATGTACTTCGACGATATCAGCGTCGTCCCGCTCGACGCCGCCGGCGAGGAAACGTACAGCTACCTGCAACTGCTCCCGGAAGATGCGAAACTGACCGACGGCGCCCGTCTCCAGCCACCGGAGGATCTTCCTCAACAAGCGGCGATCCAGAACCAGGGCACGGCCTCGTGGCAGGTCCGTGTGCCGGCCGCCGGTAAGTACCGCGTCTGGTTGCGGGCGCTGAGCGGCGGCAGTGCGCCGCGGCTGGCGGTTGGAGGCGAGGAAGTCTCGGCTCCGACCGACATCGCCGACGCGACGTGGCTGCTGCTGGGAAAGATCGACTTGACGGCGGAGGATCATCCGATCACGATAAAGCTCGACAAGGGCGCGGCAATCGTCGGCTGTCTGGTTCTCACCGACGATCCGACGGAACTGCACCAGCCTGCTCACGCGGGCTCGTCCCGCAAGTGAATGAGTGTCAGTGGTGAAATAGCTTTGCGCGATTCCGGGATTCTCGGTTTTCGGTGTGGCACTGCTTGTGATTGAATGGATTCTCCATTGGTGCCAGACCTGCCACAATCACAAGCAGTGAGACGCACCGCCCGTCCGCCGGCGTCGCACTGCTTGGAGTTGTGGAGACGTCGCCACAGATGGACAACCCGTTCAACTCCAAGCAGTGCCACACGTCACACGTTTTTTCGTTCAAACCAAATAAGGAGACTTGCATGAAATCTCGCTCATTGCCAAGCAGCCCGGCTGCTCCTGCCCAACGAAGCGTCTTTGCCGCTCAAACCCGATGCCTGGCAACCGGGCTGCCGGACATCGCATCGTGCAAGGCCCTTGCTTGTCTATTGGTTCTTACGGCTCTCGCACCACTGCCGCTCTCACTCTCAGCCGAGCCGGCCAGTCAAGCCGATGCTATGAAGATCGATCTTTCGGCGTCCGACGTCGCATCCCAGTGGGTCTTCTCCGCCGAAACAGGCTCGATTCGTGACGGCGAACTCGTCCTCGATGGCCGCGAGGAGATGAGCCGGGCGTTTTACACCCCCTGGCAGTTCCGCGACGTCGCCCTGGAAGCCCGCTTTCTCGTCGAGCCCGAGCAAGAGGGCGTGCTCGCCTGCGGATTCATCGTGCGCGCCCGCGACCCAAACAGCTATTACTACGTCCACTTCGATCGCGCGCAGGCCATTCTTGTGCGTTCGGACGAGGGCCGCATGTGGAACGAGATCAAGCGGGTGGGCGGTTTGGAGAAGCCGGCAGGCCAGTGGCACACAGGACGGCTTGAGTCTACCGGCGGCACGCTCCGCGTCTGGCTCAACGGCAAGATGCTCTTCGAAGCCGACGATGCGACGATCGACGGCGGCCGCATCGGGCTCTATGCCAACCAGGGCGTCGCGCACGTGAAGGACATCGTCGCGTACGGAAAGGCTCTCAAGGCCGAAAGCAAGTTCGTCATTCCGCCGCCGATGCATGTCTTCGTCGCCAAGGACGCGGGGGCCGGCGCCTACGAGGCGTTTCCCGACGTCTGCCGCCTCAGCGACGGCCGACTCATGTCGGTCTTCTATGCCGGCTACGGCCACGTCGCCTTGCCCAACGAGCAGTTGCCCAAGGGGGGCCGCGTCAGCTATGCCGTCTCCGGCGACGAAGGCCGCACCTGGAGCAAGCCCGAAATCCTCTACGATGGTCCGGACGACGATCGCGATCCGTCGATCGTCCAGTTGCGAAGCGGGCAATTGATCTGCAACTTCTTTTCGCTCCGCCGGATTGAGGGCCAAGAGGGGCGATGGAAAGGGCTCGGCACATGGATCGTCACCTCCACAGACCTCGGCGGGACGTGGTCCGAAGCGAGGCAGATCTACGAGGGGTACTACTGCAGCTCGCCGATCCGCGAACTCTCCGACGGACGGCTGATCCTCGGGCTCTATAAGGAAACGGCCGGCTCCGCGCAGGGGGCTGTCGGAATCAGCGACGATAACGGGAAGACCTGGCGGCCCGCCGTCGATATCGACAACGGCGGTGTTCGGCTCGATGCCGAAACCGACGTCATTGAGCTTACCGACGGCACGCTCTACGCCGCCCAGCGGCCGGCAATGTGCTACGCCGTGTCGAAGGATCGCGGTGAGACTTGGACCGTCTCCAAACCGATGGGTTTTCCCGGCCACTGCCCCTACTTCCTTCGCACCGCCGACGGCATCATTCTCCTGGCCCACCGTGTTCCCGCGACGAGCCTCCACTACAGCATGGACGAGTGCAAGACCTGGAGCGAAAACGTGCCGGTCGACACCGTGGGCGGGGCCTATCCGTCGATGGTCAACCTCAAGGACGGTACGGTGCTCATCGTCTACTACGAAGAAGGCGGCGGTTCGAACATCCGCGCCAAACGGTTGCGGGCGACGCCGTCGGGAATCGAGTGGTTGCCGGTTGAGTAGACTACGTGTCCTCAGCCCGGTTGACCCACTCCTCGATCCACGAAACGTCTTCCCGCAGTTCTTCCAGCGTTTGTTCCAACCCGCGGAACTCGCGGCGGAACCGGCGCCAAGCGCTGAAGCCGAGCAACCCGGCCGCCGCCAGCAGTGCGGCGCCCAACATGGCAAGCCAGCCTTCGCGGGAAACGCCCCAGACGCCTTCGAGCAGATCGGCAACACAAACGGACAACAGTGCCACACCGGTCAGCCCAAGAATGACCGCTGCGACGGCGCCAATCGATAGACGCTTGGTGGATTCCAGGCCGGCTTGAATCTCCAGTCGCGACAATTGCCAGCGCTGAGAGGCGAGTTCTCGCAGGTCGGCCCCCAGACCGCCGATATCTTGCCGAAGGTCGGCCAGCAGCGGGCGATCAGTTTCCATGACCATCCTTCTCCTCGTCCTTCGGCTCGGCCGTTGCGATTGTGGCGGCGGCAGGCTCTTTCGTGCCAGAGAACCGCCCCAGCATGGCGCGGCCGAATCGATAAAACAGCGACCATCGTAAGCGGCGCGGCGATCGACCCCGCTGAATGCTTGCCGCACCGATCAAACCGGCGCCCAGCACCGCCAGTGCCCAAGCGGGCCGACGCACCAGGTAGGTTCCCGGCGAGACGAGCCGCCGCCCATCGCGCTCGATCGATCGCAGACGACGATCGACCTGACGCCGCTGCCGAGCGATTACCATGCGAAGTTCGCGAAGCATCTTGGCCGCGTCATCGGGGGGCACAATGGAATCCTGCTTTTTTGCGATGGCTCTTTACCAAATAAACCTGCTTATCCTAGTTTACCACACTCGTGGGAGCACAGGCACAAAAAATGCCTCAATTGGGCGGTACGAAACAAGAAGGGCCGATGTCGCCGATTTTGCCACCCTTGATTGCCGGCCGTATAGGGTATAATAATTGCTCCGACTGGCCATAAACCAGCGGCCCTTTCGCCCGTTTCTCCCTCTTATCCGTGTGCGCTTCGGAGTTCTCGGCATACGGATAGAGACACACGGATGTAGCAAAAGTCCCGGCCCAGCCAGGAACGGATCATTGAATCTCAAGCTTCTTGCCTGCGAAATCCTCTTCCGGGAACTCTGCGCCGCCGTCGCTCGTTCGATCAACCGCATCGACATTGAATTCCTCCCCAAGGGTCTCCACGACATTGGCCAGGATCGTATGCGGCAGCGACTGCAGAACACTCTCGCCGCCGTCGACCAGGACACCTACGACGCCGTGCTTTTCGGTTATGGCCTCTGCAGCAATGGCATTGTGGGCCTGGAAGCCAACACCGTCCCGCTGGTAATCCCTAGGGCACACGATTGCATTACATTCTTTCTGGGGTCAAGACATCGCTATCAGGATTACTTCTTCGCCAATCCCGGCGTTTACTTTAAGACCAGCGGCTGGATCGAACGGGGAGACGACCTGCGGCAGTATGGCCCGGAGTCGATCCAACAGAAGTCGGGCATGATGCAGTCTTATGACGAGATGGTCGCCAAGTACGGAGAGGACAACGCCCAGTTTTTGCGAGCCCAACTGGGCGATATGACCAATAACTACAGTGGATTGGCCTACATCGAGATGGGCATCGAGCCCGACGACCGCTTCGAACGCCACGCCCGCCAGGTGGCCGACGACCGCGGTTGGCGTTTTCAGAAGCTCCAAGGCGACATGCGATTGATTCAATCGCTGGTCGACGGGCCGTGGGACGACGAGCGGTTCCTCGTCGTGCCGCCCGGTCACCGCGTGCAGCCCAGCTTCGACGAGAACGTCGTCCGCGCGGTGCCTGTTTAGCCGTTTGGCAGCCAGGAAGGGGTCGGGAGTCTTTTTCCGTTTCGGCATCACCGCCGCTCGGCATTTCCAGCGCGGTCGGCGGCCGAAACGGAAAAAGACTCCCGACCCCCTTGTGCGGCGCGCCCTCATCGCGACACGTTTTTTTGCGGTTCGGCAGGCCGGGGCGTTCTGTTCCCCCATCGCTCGACGCCGCGAACCTTCCCTCCCGCCCCTTGTCCCAGGCTACGGCGGGGGGTAATATGGTCGTTTTGTTTTTCTGTTTGCGGAGCGTCTTATGCGTCACGTCCTGTCGGCTTTGGTGCAAAATGTTCCCGGGGTGCTCTCGCACATCTCGGGTATGTTGGCGTCTCGCGGCTACAATATCGACAGTCTGGCGGTAGGGGAGACCGAAGACCCCCGACTGTCCCGGATGACCTTCGTTGTCGTGGGCGACGACGCGATTCTCGAGCAGGTTCGCAAGCAGTTGGAGAAGATTGTTACGGTCGTCCAGGTGGACGACATCAGTTCACGCGACCACGTTGAACGGGATCTGATGCTGATCAAGGTATCGGCCCCGCCGGGCCGCAGGAGCGAGATTCGGGAACTCACCGACGTCTTCCGCGGCCGCATTGTCGATGTCGCCCCGGAAATGGTGATGATTGAGATTTCCGGCAAAGAGCGTAAGGTCGAGGCTTTTATTGAACTGATGCGCCCCTTCGGCATCATCGAGCTGGTTCGTACCGGCCGCATTGCCATGGTGCGAGGCGCCCGTCCCCTTGCGGAAAGCGAAGCCCGCGGCGAGTGACCTTGCAGCGCCGACGTTTCACTTAGGCCCTCTCTGTTACTTCCCTTCCCCCGAACACCACGAATTCCTCTAAGGAGCATTTCACCATGCCTGCGAAGACCTACTACGACAAAGACGCCGACCTCTCGCTGTTGAAGGGCAAGACCATTGCCATTCTGGGGTACGGTTCCCAGGGCCACGCCCACGCCCAAAACCTCCGCGACAGCGGCTGCACCGTGATCGTCGCCGAGTTGCCGGACACGGCCAACTACGAGACGGCGGTCAAAGACGGCTTTCAGCCTCTCTCTACGGCCGAGGCGGTCCGCAAGGCCGATTTGATCACCATTCTTCTGCCCGACGAACTGCAGGCCGACGTCTTTCGCGCCGAGATCCGCGACAATCTGCGGCCCGGCAACGCGATCGTTTGCTCGCATGGATTCAACGTCCATTTCGGCCAGTTTCAGGTGCCCAAGGGGGTTTCGACGATTCTGGTGGCGCCGAAGGGTCCGGGCCATCTTCTGCGGGCGGAATATGTTCGCGGCGCCGGCGTCCCCTGCTTGATCGCCCTGGGCGAAGGCGCGGCGGCCGATGCGCTCCAACTCGGCCTGGCTTATGCCAAGGGCATCGGTGGCACCCGCGCGGGCGTGATCGAGACCACGTTCGCCGAAGAGACCGAAACCGACTTGTTCGGCGAGCAGGTCGTCCTCTGCGGCGGCGTCAGCGCGTTGGTCCAGGCCGGCTACGAGACACTCGTCGAGGCGGGCTACCAACCGGAAATGGCCTACTTTGAATGCGTCCACGAGTTGAAGCTGATCGTCGACCTGATCTATCAGGGCGG
>JAAYEH010000171.1 GCA_012728855.1 Rhodopirellula sp.
CCGAGCCGATCAGTTTCGTCGCCCTGGACGAGTTTTGGTGGGTTCTCGGCGAGCAGGAGGATCATCCCTTACACATTACCGTATCTTCAGACGACGCTGTTGTACTGCGTTTCGATGGCATAGTGCTCGACCTCCAGGCAGATGAGGGCGAGGAGGAGGTTTCCGGCGGCCTGCACGGCATGGCGGCACCGTTGGTCGACAGTTTCTTCAACGAGTTGGGAACCTGAGACTTCAATCCTGCGCTACCGACAAGAGGGTAAATGACATGCCGGTTCTCTCACGACATCGTAGCCCGTGGTTCTTACGGAAGTGGGGAATGAACCGGCGAGCCATGTTCGAAAGGCTGGAGCCACGAACGCTATTGGCCGGCGACATCAGCCTGATCCGGTATTTCGACGTCTGGGACGGCGGGATCATCCGCAGCACCGACGTGGCCGGCATCGGCTACCACGAGCCTTCCGGGCACCTGTACCTGGTCGACTCCGAGATGGATGAACTCGCTCCCCCCTACGACGAAATCGATAACGGCAACAACATCTTCGAGGTGTCGCTACGGGGCGACGAGGTATTTCGGGAAATCGCCAGCAACAACATCGAGCCGACGGGCATCACGTACAGTCCCTTCGACGGCTTCTTCTATGTCACCAACGACGACAAGCAAACTCTCACGCGCTACGACCACCGCTTGGATACCCCGTTGGCGACCGTGGATCCACGCGACGACGTAGCCAGCGCCCGAGATCCGGAAGACGTGGCCGCCGACCCCGTCTCCGGCATGCTCTACGTGGCCGACGGAAAATCCGGCGGCACCCAGGTGTTGGTCTACAATGCCAATCTCGTATTCCAGTACAGCTTCTCGGTAGCTTCCCACGTGGCCGATCCCGAGGGGATCGCCTTCCATCCCACCCTTCGGCGCCTGTTCCTGACCTCGAAACCGGACCATAAGATCTTCGAGTACACGCTCGACGGCGTCTTTGTGGAGGAATACGACATCAGCGGGTTCTCGCCAAAGCCGAGAACGGAACAGGGTCTGGTCTTCGCGCCTACCTCGGACCCCCACGACGCCCCCGATGCGATCGCGCTGTACATCGTCGACGGCGGCACGGACAACTACCCGGACGGATGGGTCTATGAGGCACGGATCGGCCCGGGCCAACCGGGTATCCAACCAACCATCCATTCGCGGATTGCCGCAAGCTCGGACGACGCGGAAGAGCGGCTCTCCTCCGGTGGAATGTATACGACCAGCGGCGACCTGGAGATGGCCTTCGACGCTAGCCGGGACCAGATCGTCGGTCTGCGATTCAACGATTTGGCAATCCCGCCCGGAGCCACGATCCAAAACGCCTATATCCAGTTCCAAGTCGAGGAAGCCGATAACGAGCCCACCTCGCTGATCGTTCAAGGCGAAGCGACGGACCATGCGGCAACCTTCACGACGACCGACCGCGATATTTCCTCGCGCCCGCGAACGGCAGCTTCTGTGCCGTGGTCTCCAGCCCCGTGGACGACTGTTGGGGAAGCGGGGCCCGCACAGCGAACGCCGGATATTTCCGCCGTGATCCAGGAAATCGTCCACCGGCCCGGTTGGGCCAGTGGCAATTCGCTGGCCATTCTCATCACCGGCAGCGGCGTGCGAACCGCGGAGGCCTACGATGGCGTGCCCGCCGCCGCTCCTATGCTCTATGTCGAACTGACCGGCACTCAAACGCCACACAACGCGCCCCCGCTGCTCGACGCCGGCACCGATCCGGCCCTCGCGATGTCCGGCTTGTCGATTCTCACCGCGGCGTCCCCGAGAACAGAGGATCAGCCTGATCGCGAGCCGGCGAACGTGGTCGCCCTGGATGAGTTCTGGTTGGCCGTCGGCACCGGCGAGGCTCGTCAACCGCGTCTTGCGATCTCGACGGCGTCCGCTGGCATACGGCGCCCTGACACCATGTTGCTCGACCTCCCGTCGGAGGGCGCGGAGGAGACGGACGAAAATCCTTTCGTCGATCCGAATGCCTGGCCGACAGCGCTGGCCGACGGTTTCTTCTACAAATTGGGAATCTGAAATGCGCACACAATGTCACGAGATCGAACACCAGCAAGCTTCCATGAAGGCGGGCCTGAGCGAACAGCTCTTGAGGACACTGGAAGAACAAGGCGTAGCTTACCATCTTGGGAGTGGCAGCCGACGATTCAGTCCCGATGCCGGGGGCGAGTTCGGCGATATGACCCTTTTTGTGAACCGCGACAACACGCAACGTTGCGAGTCGGTCCTGACCTCGCTGCTGTTCAAGCGAGTTTTGAGCACAACGAGGGAGTCGTGGCCATTGGATTGTCACTTCGTAGGATGGGACTCCGGTCCCGATGATTTCCTGCGTCTTCACGTCCGCTACCGACCTGCGACTCGGGAGGATAGCTCATCCGCCGGCTATCCGCTCGCGAAGTCGCGGTCGCGTCCCCGGGGCCGCCAGGAACGAATGCGTTTCGCCTCGGGCGGAGTCTTGATCGCTGTGGTGGGGAGCGACGGCACCGGAAAATCCACCGTTCTCTCCCACTGCGAACGCTGGCTGAACGGGGTGTTCCACGTCGAGAAGGTCCACGCGGGCAAACCACCGGCGACCTGGCTGACCTTCCCCTGCTCGGTAGCCTTGGCCCTCTACCGACGCGCCCGGCAGCGGCGGCGCACTCCTTCCGAAGGCCGGCCTGCCGCGGACATCCCGACAGTTTCCGGGCCGGATCTGGTTGATGCCTCACTGGTGTACGCGCTGCGAGCCGTGATCCTGGCGTGGGAGCGGCGTCAACTGCTCGTTCGCTGCGGGCGCCTGGCTGCGAAGGGCCGACTGGTTCTCTGCGACCGTTATCCGTCGGATACGCTCGGTGCCATGGACAGCCCGCGATTGTGCGTCGGCCCTAATCGAAAGGGGCTCTTCGCTGCGGTCCGCAACGGGTTGGCCCGGATCGAGATGCGGCTTTACCGGCAGATTCCCCCGCCCGACGTGGTGCTGCGGCTTTCTGTCTCGCTCGACACAGCCAAACAGCGAAATCGCGACCGTCCCGAGGCGCAAAGGGACGACGAAGCTTTCGTTGAGTCTCGGCACCGACACAACGTCCCGTGGCGGAAATCGGGAACAAGAAACGTCCACGACATTGTTGGCGATGGCACTCTGCTAGACACGGTTCGGATGGCGAAGGAGGCGATCTGGCGTTCGATTTGACCGGCCGGGGACTCGTCCGTTTTGCGGCCAGTTCAGGTGTTTTGGCGTCCAAGACGTCGGCTGAAAACACGGACCTGTCCCCTTCCTTCCCGCCCCATGAACACTTCCGCAGAATTGGTATGCCCCGCCGCACGAACACCTCAGGAGATCCTCTGACATCACGGCCCACTATCCTAGGAAAGGCTCAGCGATGACTCACCAACGGCACATCGGCGTTTACCTGAGAAACCTGACCGCACTTGCGGCACATCGATCTTGCAGGGCGAATGTGGCGCGCGGAGCACGCCGGCGGCATTGGCGCGGATACGTCGAACACCTCGAAGCGAGAGACTTGCTGGCGGGCGACGTCACAGCGGTCGTCCAGGGCGAAAACCTGTATGTTTCCGGCGACGAGTTGGACAACGGCCTCGCCATCGTTGCCGGCGGCCTGCCGAACCAGTTTGAAATTGCCGGTCTCGATGTTGCCGGGGCGACGACGATCAACGGCCGGCCATCGACCGTCGTCAGCGGCGTAACCGGCGCCGTGGTCATCGATTTGAGCGATGGAAACGATCGCCTCGACTTCAAGGCAGGCCCCGGAGCGGATGTTGAACTGCTGCGCGGGCTGAAGGTCTACGGAGGCGTTGGCAACGACCGGATCGCGCTAACCGCGACCGATGCGCTGTTCGAGGTTTACGGAAGTGTGCAAATCAACGGCGGCATCGGTGACGACGGTGTGACCATCGAGGCCGAGGGCGCCGACGCGCTGATCCACGTCGCCAACGACCTGGTCGTCAATCCGGGCAACAACGACGATCATGTGCTCGTTTCGGCCCGAGACGGCCGGTCGGCGGTCTCGATCGGAGACGACTTGAAGATCCAGGATCCCCACGGAGAAGACACCATCGCCGTTCAGGCTTTTCGTGACGACGCTTCACTGACGGTCGGCCATGACCTGGAAATTGAAACCGGCGTCGGCGAAGACATGGTTCGCGTGACGGCTTTTAGCGGCAACGCACGGGTCGCTCTCATGGACGACGTGAAGATTGCAACCGGTGATTCCGAAGACGCCGTGCTTCTCGAGGCGGAGTTCGGGGCGGCCACGCTGACGGTCGGTGACGAGGTCCGCATCCATTCCGGCGGTGGGGCCGACTTCGTGCGATTGTTTGCCAACCGGGAAGAGTCGCAAGTGATCGTCCAAGGCTCCGTCGACATCGACACCGGCGACGCAGGTTTGTACGCCGGAGGCGACACGGCCGTCATTTGGGCCGACTCCGGCAATGCTTCGTTGACGTTTCAGAAGAACGTCTGGATCCGCACCGGCGATTCATTGGACGGCAGCAACTTCGTCCAAGTCAAGGCTGCCGCTGGCAACGCGGCGGTCGATTTTCGGCGAGATCTGATAATCCAGGCAGACGATGCTGCCGCATACGGCGCCTGGGTTGAAATCCTGGCGGAACATGGAGAAGCCCGGGTCAACGTCGCCCGAAACCTCGAGATCTTCTCCGGGGCCGGCGGCCTGGCTCTGAACATCGAAGCCCGAAACGATCGAGCGGCGGTGCTGGTTGGAAACGATCTGGAGATCCATAGTGGCGGAGACACGGACCGCGTTCAGCTCACGACGAGTTCCGCCGGTGCCAGCCTGGTCGTCCAAGACGATTTGAACGTGCTGCTGGGCGACGGCGACGATACCCTGACCGTTTCCGGAGTCGAGGTTCTCGACCGAGTCGGCCTCTATGGCGAGGGCGGCAGGGACACACTGGTCGAGGGCGGCGACACCCGGTTCGGAGATCTGATCGTCGACTTCGAAATCTAGCAGATGATCTCGCCCCTGCAGCCCCGGGTGTAGTTTGCGGTCGGCAGGCCCAAACTTGATCCTGCCGACCGCATGATCGGATCATCCAAGGCTATGGCCCCGAGGCTCCCACCGTCGCAACGGTTCGGCTGCCCTTGATGACGTCGGAGAAAATCCTCAGCGTCAGCACGTCGGAGAAGAAGTACCGCACGATCGCTTCGTCCGGGGTCTCCTGCAAGATTAGCACGTCGTCGGCTTGCACAAGCAACGCTTCTCGCCGGTCTCGCAGCGCCTCGGCGAGATCCACGTGAATGGGCACTTGCAGACCGTCCGGCGTTCGCCGCAACACGGTGAGCAATGTCGGCGACGGTCTTCCGATTCCCGGGGCCACGATCTCTCCTTGCAGATTATCGATGGCAACGCCGCCGTTATTCAGAGTGCCGCCGACCAGTGCGATCGCCTCCACGACGTCGATGTCGTAGTCGCGGGGCAACGGGAACTCGCCGGGCGGCAAATACCCGCCCGTGTAGAACAGTTCGGGATCGCGGGCCCTCACGTAGACCACGTCACCGCTGTGAAGGATCACGTCTTGCGGCCCAAACGACAATGGTTGGCCCGGAAATACGAACAGCGGAATGCGGAGCGTGTGGCCGTCGCCGGCGCTCGGCGGCATACCATTGCCATACGCCGACGCCGGTGGCTGCCTTCGCTCGATAATGATTTCCGGTGCGGCGTCCGGTCCGGGCAGGCCGCCGCTTCGAATCAGCGCATTGAGGACGTCGTTCTCGTAGATGGGCAGATCGAGCACAATACCGGTGCCGCTTTCCTCGGTATTGAAGATGCGTCCGATGCCGCCGCGTACCGATCGAGTGCTTCGCAGGATTCCCTCCCGCTTGATGTTTACGTCCGTCTCTCCCCGATCCTCCCGCACAACCATGATCCGCTCGCTGCGCGGTCGAAGCAGTGTGACCAGAACGCGCTCGAGGCCGGGCTTGAGGATCGCGGGCGGCGCCACGTAAGCGGCCGTCACCGCTCGTTCCGCTTCCGCAACCGTCAACCCTGCAACACGCACCGGGGCGACCAACGGCAGTGGCAAAGTCCCGTCTTCACGAACCGGAATAGGGAAGCCGGGAGCGGGCGGCAGGTTGGCTGCATCGGCCAAGTACAAAGGTATCGGCTCGTTTGGATTGCCGAGCACCCCTTCGATGTAAACGCTCAGCACATCGCCGTGCGCGAGCCGATAGACGTTTGGCCGCTCTTGTCCCAGCAGAACCAAGGGAATCTGGATCTTGCCTTCCTTGGCAGGGGCGAGCAGTTCCGGCGGAAGTCGATGCACGGGAATGCCGTGGGCTACCGGGTTGGTTACTGCCGCACAACCCGCAAGGCTGCCAAGAACGATGGCCACACCAACCGCGCGAAAAATGCGGCCCGACGGTGAAAGGCGTCTCGGGGATTCCGTCCCGCTGGTATAGGTCGCTTCCATGGCCCGCTTCCACCAAGTGATTACGAGTTATGCAAAAACGAGGAACGTCAGGTTGAGGGGGTGTCCTTATCTCTTCCCACCACGGAGTTGAGCACATCGAAGAGTGAACTAGTCCTGTCCGGTGTCGGACGAAGGATCTCATTCGGCAAAGGGGCTCGCATCTCCGGTTCCACAACCGGAACGTCAGATGGCGACCCACTGGGTATTATTTCCGGATGAACGACCCCTGGTGGTGGCAGCGCCCGGCACACATTACTGGTGGAGGCTGGCACGACGGCCACGTCTCGACGCCCTAGAGACATCGCGATCGCTGCGCCGGTGCGATAGCCTTCATACCAATGCTCGATCGATTCATGCCCCTCCGGCGTCTGCCAATCGTCCCTCCAGTAGCGTCGGGGTGGCACCGGCGGTGGAGATCCATTGCCGCCCGCGTAGAGATATTCGGAATAGCCATCCTTGAAACCGGCTCCGAAATGGTCCGAGAAGGTGGACCCCGCATGTATACCGGTGAATTGCCCCCATGCCTCGTCGGCCATTTGATAATAGCGCGATCTGGCTCGGTGATCGTCCTTCGATCGGCAATACACCGCCGGTTCGACAATCATGGTCCGGATGAACTTCCCGGTGAGGCTTTTCGCCGTCATGCCACATCCGGAGCTGACCAGGCATAGCCCAATCAGCAGCCAGACTTGCCTTGTTCTTATCCTTCGCATGTCCCCCATGCCCTTTTCAAACTCGCGTGCTCTCTGCGCAAGACATGCCTGCCAGTCGTGTTTGACCCGCTCCCCACAACGTGAGATCGCCAATCCCCGGCACCCCGCAGCGAAACTTCGCGTCGCTCACCGGCATCCCCCAGTCGATAGAGGGGGCCAAAACAGTCGGCACAATGGTTACTATCGGTCCAACTGGCACGCATCCGATAGCCGCAACAAGCGGCGCAACCTACTTTGAATCGGCAGCGGCGCGGGTAATTCCGGCTGGGTAAAAAATGCCGATTATGCAAATGACGGTGAAGGAATTCCATGTCGCACAGACGCTCCATATCGGATTCGAAACGAGAGATTGGCATGGGTTACAATGCGAGCGGTGGAAGTCTGGTTACCAACGGCGGATTCATGGCATCGCGCTGCAGTCTCGTTACCGTGGGGGGGCAGCAATCCTGCGGTGGCTGCCAAGTTGGGAACATGGTGCTCTGCGCAGACGGGACGACTGCGACGTGGCGGCGCCCCTGCAAGATCGCCATGTTCGCCCCGGCACGATAGCCGTCGTACCATTGCTCAATTGCCCGGTGGCCGTCCGGAGTCTGCCAATCGTCGTTCCAATAGCGCCTGGGCGGAACCCCTGGCGGAGTGCCGTTGCCGCCCGCATATAGGTATTCGGAGTACCCGTCCCGAAACCCCCCTTGAAAGTGCTCTGACAACATGCACTCCGCATGTTCGCCA
This sequence comes from Rhodopirellula sp., assembly GCA_012728855.1. Taxonomy (GTDB): domain Bacteria; phylum Planctomycetota; class Planctomycetia; order Pirellulales; family Thermoguttaceae; genus JABWBD01. The sequence continues at coordinate 7,906 of JAAYEH010000171.1, forward strand.
GAAAACGGTACCCAAGCCTGTTCGGCCATCCGATCGTAGCGCGATTTTGCTCGGCGGTCGTCCTTGGGTTCGCAGTAGACCGCCGGTTCGGCAATCATGGTCCGGAAAAACTTTCCGGTCATGCATTTTGCGTTCATGCCGCATCCACAACTGATCAGGCATACCCCAATCAGCGAGTAGTTCCGGATCATTCCCATCCCCCGCACTCATCATCAACCGCTTCGTTACGTGCATCCTAAACGCTCGGATCAGCACACTCCCGCGTCCCGCCATGCACTGCGGAACATTGGGCATTGTGCGCAGTATCGGTCCGATTCGTACACGCCGTAAAAGCAAAACAACCCGTGCCGCTAAACTTAACTCCCGTTACAGGTCGGGTAAGTCGGATTGTACGACTTGTGACGGCCAGGATTGTTCCACCGTTTCGCGGTTCTGCCAAAACACAACCGTGTTGTCCCATTGGAGAAATTCGTTGAACTAAACCGCTTCGCGGTGGCTTAGTCGTGTGGAGCAACGTCGCTCACCGGACGTTGCTCTTCATTTGCGCTGGCACTTTTTGGGCGGCACG
>JAAYEH010000015.1 GCA_012728855.1 Rhodopirellula sp.
AGGTTTGAGCAGGTCGATGCCTTTCAGGCCGATCTTTGCCCCGGCTTCGCATAGCTCGTCGAGCGAGAGCTTGCGGTAGCACCAGCGGCTGGCCGACTGGTTGATCCGCCCCTTCTTGACGACGCGTTTGATCTCCGCGGCGGTGTCTTGGGCCAGGACGCGAGCTGCGAAGGCTCCGGCGGCGAGCGAAGCTCCGTGGATGAGGGCCCGGCGCGAAAGCGTACCTGTGTTCATCGCTGGTCTCCTGTCAAGGGTGAATTCGAGTTGCGTAGCTGCTACGGCGGTTCCGTTGTTACCACATTCGCGGCGCTTTCTCAAGGTGATGAGAGACAGCTTGCCGCCCGGCGAGTAGCGCAACACGGCTGATCCTCAACCTAGTGCCATTCGTCGCGCCCACCCGAGCCACAAACTCAGGTCACATCCGTCCAGAGGCGAATTCGAGATTTCGCCCCTTGGCAGTAGGGCGAAAAGACGCCGTACCGTTTGGCCCGCCGTTCGCTCGTGTCGCGTTCACTGGCGGAAGTCACATCGTGGTCGTCAGGCGGCCTGGCGTCGTGACGTGGGCGACGTAGCCGCCCGGCCGCGATCCGGCAGGTGCTGACCCACGCGGCCCAAGGATTGGCGTTGGACGGCGGCGAGTGCTGAGGGGCGTCAGTCACGTTTCGTGACTACGAGCGGCACTTCACTCCGCCCCGCTCCGCTCGACGACTCCAGCCGGCACGCAAGCCATCGAGACGGGAGCGTAATTGCACGTACATCCACCCGTGAGATTGGGAATGTTCATCACACCGTTGGCCGGGTACAGGTTGTTGTTCACCGAGCAACCCGGACGGATGCCCAGAAACCGCGTGACCTCGCGGCTGTCGAGATCAATCCACGCCGAATTGCCAAAGCAGCGCGTCGTCAGCAGATGAGTGCTCGCCCGCGTGCCCGTACAGCCACGGGTGACCCATTTCAGCGGGTCGCCGATTTCTTCGGCTGACTGAAGGTCGTAAACCTGCAGGGTGTCATAACTCCCGGTGAGCACCTTCTGCCCGGCGATCAATCCCGGCAGGCCCGTCTTCGGCAGACCGCCCCCCGTGACGACCAACCGCGTCTGCGACGCAGCGGATCGCTGCGGTGCAGGTTCACCGTCGCTGCCCCGATAAAACCCGGCAGGCGTGACTACGAGGTCGAGCGGCGGGCTATACCGCAGTCTGGTGCCGCCCGGCCTTTGCCACAGGCGTTCGCCCGTAGCGACGTTCAGCGCGAAAATGCTGCCGTCGCGAGTCTCGTCTTCGCCGCGCTGTGGGTTGGCAAGCTCGGCGCAGAACACCTTGTTCCCGCCCACGGCAAGGTAAAGCGCGGAGCGGGCAGCCTCGGATCGCCAAAGCAGTTTGCCCGTGCGCCGATCCATGCACAGCACATGCGGGCCGCTGGTGCCTACCAGACAGTCGCCGCTGACGCGCAGGTTCGTCCAGGGCGTCTGGAGGTCTTCGGGAACGCTGATGCTTCCGGTTGCCTTGCCCGTCGTCGGATCGAAGACTTGGCAGCTAGTGCCATCGCTCAGATAGATTGCGTCGTCCACCGCGACGAATTCGGTTGACGCCGACAGGCTTGCCTTTGGTCCCCATTGTCGGTGCAGCGCGTAACGGATGCCCTGGGGGTCAATCGACTCGTCGGATAGATCGACTTCCCACAGCTTGCGTCCCGTGTACACGTCCGACGCCCGCAGCAACCCCTGTTCGAGGAGAACAAGACGACCTCCGACCACGCGAACTTGGTTTTGCCCTGGATACTTGTGCCAACGCTGCGCGGCATCGAACCACAGCACCGACGTGGGCGAGCGGAGTTCGTCTGCCGACGCTCCCGTACTGGCTGCGTCAGCTTCGGCGTGCGACCAGTCTGCCGCTCCCGGCAGCGGACCCGAGCGAGCCAGCAGCACAAAGTCGCCAACCTGCCGCACGCTTGCACCAGGAAACGCATCGCCTTGCACGATCTCCTCGATGCGGCTGCGATCCGCCAACACGCCCCACACGCAAGCCAGGCCGCCGTAAGGACGCAAGGTGTGGAATACGGCCTTCGCCAGCGCCGAGTGCCCTGCTTGCTCCAGCTCGTCGGGAGTCTCCGAAACGACGAGACTGGCCAGATACGGCGGGAACGGATAAGTCACGGGATTTCCGACCAGCACGCTCCCCCGCGCGCCGTACAACCCCGCGAGGTGGAGCCGCTCGCGGAGCGCGGCAACCTTGTCGGCATCGTCATCAACGGCAATCACGTGCAGGTTTGACTGCCGCACAAGTTCCTCGACGAGGCGGCCACGGTTGATCCCCAAGACCAAGGCGTAGCCTTCGCGAACGCCCGTAGTCTCAAGGATGGCCTTGGCTTTTTCCGTCCACTCGTCGCCTGCAGGCGGCGGGACTTCGGCCGCCACATGCCCGGTCGCCTCGCCTGCCCCTGGAGTGGCGAAGGCTAGAATGCTTCCCTCGGCCGTCATGACGAACAGCTTCCCGTCGGCAGCCAGCATTCGCGTCGGCGTGCCTTCGTACTCCGCCCGCCACACGACCTTGGGTTCCTGAGCCGACAAGTCGATCGCTTCCACAACTCCGGGTCCGCCAACGTACAGGCGATTTCCGGCCTTGATGTGAACGTCGAGCTTCAATGGCAGTTCCCAAATCTGACGGATGACGCCGCCGAAATTGTCCGGCACCTCGTCCTTGGAACGGTGCGCCGGGATGTTCTCTTTCGTCCGCTCCTGTAACGAGTACTCCGTCAGATCGCGGGCGACGATGCTCTGATCGCTTTCGTACATCAGGTCGGGCGTCAACACCGGTTGGCGAAAGCGGTCCAGTTCGCGTTGGTTGGCGCGTTCGATGTCCAATCGCGTGAAGCCGCCCGGATACAGCATGGGCTTGTAATCGGTCTCGCCCGGCTTGGTCTTCGGGAGACGCTCTTCGTTGAGACGGGTGATGTCGTACAGATCGCCACTGTGACTGAGGTAACGGCCAGTGCCGGCCACGAACCAACTGCCTTTTGGCAACCCGAGTCGGCCGCCCCAGCCCGTCGTATAGCTTTGGAGTTTACCCGTTTTCAGATCGAGGAAGGCAGGCAACTGTGTGCCGCATGGGACGATCAGCCTGTCACCGACGATCGCCAGGTAGCCTTGGGGCGTCAAGCCAGCCTCCTGCCCTTGGCCGTGGTCGAAGTTGCTCTTGGGGATGCGATCACTGTCGGTGTTCGACCAAACGACCTTGCCTGACTCGGCATCTACAGCGTGGACGAAGACGCCTTCAGTGGGCCAGAGTCCGGCGGCGAAGTAGACCACGCCATCGGCCAACACGGGACCGCCGCGCGCGGGCCACAGCGAAACCAGCCGCCCATGCCCCAGCACCTTGCGATCACGTCGGCCTTCGGGCAGACCCCGGAACCTCCAACGTAGCGAACCATCGTCGGCATTCAGGCAATACAAGTACCCGTCGTCAGAGACAAAGTAGACCTTCCCCTCCGAAGCCACGGGCGCGAAGCGGACAGGCCCCTCAGTCATGTACCGCCATCGCTCAGCCCCCGTCTCGGTGTCCAGCGCCGTCACGCTGTCGTTGACCATCGACGGGACAAACATCGTGTGGCCGCGTACCACGGGCTCGTAGGAAGCGTCGTACCCGAGGCGGAGTTCTTGCGGGAACGCTGGTCGGGGAACTAAAAGCGTGCGCGTCCAGCGAAGCTGGAGTTCGGTGGGCAATTCGTGGGGCGATGCGGCGGTACGGCCCGCGTCGTAGCGGAACTGGGGCCAGTCGCCAGCAAACAACGAAGCCGCGAATGAGTAAGCGACGAATATCGACGGCAGGGCCAAATGCCATTTCATGGGAGTTTTCCTTGAGGGTCTGAGATCAAGGCGGGGCACGGATTGCTGGCTCACCGCGGCACAGAGAGGCTGCCGTGAGGTTCGCCAGCAGGCGTGAACACGCCGAACCGTACCAAGATGATGCGGCGCGTGCAAGGCGGCTCCGATTTAAGGACGGGCTGAACCGCCAATGCCGTGGGGATGTGGACATTCTCGCCTCTCCAGTTGGGCATAACGGTGCAGATTCGCTACGCTGAGGGGAGGAGGAATCCAGCCATGACAGCCTGCCGTCGATTCCATCGGCTGCTGCGCGCTGCGAACCGCAGCATCTTGAGCGTCAGCGTCCTGCTGGTGCTGATCGCCTGGCACCGTGGCTCCTGGGGCCAGGATTTGCCAGTGATTCCCCCCACAGGCAGACACGTGCCCCAGTTGGCCCGCTACCTGGATCGCGTCGAAATCTATGGCTCCGTTGCGTTTCGTCAGCTGGCGGTCTTCCCCGTCCGCGTGCGTGACAATGCCGAGCTACCCGGGAACTGGTTGACAATGGACCAAGCCCTGACGCGAGGCGTTCTGAACGTCTCGGAGAAAGGCACGCAGGGTGCGGTTCCACAGGTGAACGCCCACAACCGTAGCCCCAGCGAGTACGTCTTCATTCTTGCCGGCGAGTTGTTGGCGGGCGGCAAGCAGGCTCGGATGGTGCGGCAGGACACCGCCTTGGCGCCGGGCCAGACGGCCGAGCTGTCTGTCTTCTGTGTCGAGGCCCATCGCTGGGAAGGGACGACCGACTTTTGGGCCGCCAACACGCTGGCCCCCGCCTCGCTGCAGCAGGAACTCCGCCGCGGTGCCGAGCAACAGCGGGTCTGGAAGGAAGTGGCTTGGAACAACGCCCTGCTCGGCGCGCAGAACCGCACGGACAGCTTGGCTGCGGCCCTGAACGCTGATGTGGTCCGCGGCCAGTTGGTCGAAATCCGGGAGCGTCTACTGCCGCAGATACCCGCCGACACCGTGGGGATCATCGTCGTTGACGGCGAGCGGGCCTTGGGGGCCGAGTTTTTCGGCCGGTCTGGTTTGGCGATGGCCTTCTTGCCCAAGCTGTTGGACGCCTATGCCGTGGATGTGCTGCTGAAACGCTCCGCAGCGTATCGGCCCGACTCGGCGCGTCAGCAAGAGGCTGCCACCGAGTTCCTCCGCCGCGTGCAGCGAGCCAGCAGCTACGATGGTGTCACGCGCGGCTCTGGAACCGGGCTCCGTACCCGAACCGGCGGCCTACTGGGGGACGATGTGCGTATTGAGGACGCGATGGTCCACTACGGCATACAGATCGAGGATCGCATCACGCCCTTGCCCCCCACGCCGCAAGCTTCCAAAATCAGGCCGCAGGATCGGGAGTAGAGATACCGCCGCACCAAGTCACTGACAGCGGACAATGTTATCGGGTTACGTCCAAGTGTCGCCAAAGTGCGGTCGTGAGCCAACTTTCATCGCGAATCCTTTTCCACCCTCCCCGCAAACGCCAAGTTGTAGCCCGTCGTCCAATACGGGCTGCTCGGGTCCAAGCAGTGGGCCTCCCGATGCCCTTCAGCCGGCCCGTAGCTGTGCCATTCGCGGCAGTACCGGCACCACACGAACCAGCGCGTGACGCCTTTGACGCGGGCTTCGTAGGCGGACAGCACCGGCGCGTCGAGGCTGATCACGGCAACTTCGTCGATGGGGACTTTCATCGCACGGGCAGTCATTTGCGCCCCTCCGCAATGTGTGCGACGACTGTTGGCTACGGAGCCACGGCGACAGGCGCAACCGCATTCGCGGGCCGATCGAGCGTGAACACCACAACGGTATCCGGTTCCTTGCGGTCTGGCCCGGCTACTTTGACCAGGATCTGGTTGTCGGTCTGTTCAACGACGGCTTGCCCATCCCCACCAAGCAAGGCTGCCTTGACGATCTTGGCGTTGATCGCCGGAAACCTGAGCGTTTCGCCCTGCCAGTTGAACACGTGGAGGTACACACGATAGGCCTTGGATGTCGAGGCACCGTAGGCACCAGGCTTGAACGGCCCGCCGCGTGTCTCGTAAACCGACTCGCCGTACCGTTCGAGCCACTCGCCGATTTCTTTGAGCCGTTCGACTTGCCGCGGTTCGATGCGCCCATCCGGCATCGGCCCGACGTTGAGCAGCAAGTTCCCGTCGCCACCTGCCGTGTTCACCAACGTCTGGATGCACTCCTTCAGGCTCTTGAGGCGGTCATCGGGCTTCCAGGCCCACTGCTGGCAAATCGTGATGCAGCTTTCCCACGGGCGGTCGGTTTGGAAAGTGCCAACGCGCTGTTCGGGCGTGTCGTAGTCGCCGGCGTATTCATGGCCCATCGTCCCGCCGTGCATCCCGCGTCTCCCCTTGTCCACGCGATTGTTCACCAGGATGCCTGGCTGAAGCGAGCGGACGTAGCGGTACAAGTCAAGCCCCATCTCGTGCGTCCACGGGGATTCCCACTCACCGTCGAACCACATCGAGCCTAGCGGCCCGTAGTTTTTCACGATCTCGCGCAGGTGCTCCTTCATGTACGGCACGTAGCGTTTCATGTCGGCGGTTGCCTTGGTCGTCTTGCCGCCGGGGCTGCCGAGCGGGTAATCCGGGTGTCGCCAGTCGCAGATTGAGTAGTACGTGCTGAACTGGATGCCGTGTTTGCGACAGGCGTCGGACAACTCCTTCAGCACGTCACGTTTGAAGGGCGTGTCGGTGATCTTGTACTCGGTCGTCTTGGTGTCCCACAGACAGAACCCGTCGTGATGCTTGGACGTGATGACGAAGTACTTCATCCCGGCAGCCTTGGCCGTGCGGACCCACTCGTCGGCGTCGAACTGAATCGGGTGGAAGGTCTTGTACAGACTGTCGTACTCTTCGGCCGGGACTTGTTGGCCCCGCGACCAACCAATCTCCGTGCCTTTCAGGGACACCGGCCCCCAGTGAACGAACATACCAAAACGCATGGCTTGCCAGCGGGCAAGAGCGTCGGCATCTGGGGCTGGCAACTCCGCCGCGTTACTCGCCGCTGCTACCACAGCCCAGAGAAGCAAACAACCGGAGAGTCGCTGCAACTGAATCATCTTTGACACCTCCTCTATCGAATCTTTCGCGCCGGATCAACCGTGTACAGCACCCAAGGCACGCGCAGTCAAGTGCCGCCCTTGCGGCAGAACCAGCCGTCTTCGGTCGCTGTCGCTTTCGCCTTGCCTGCCCACGAAATCGACCGCCACCGATAGATCGAGCGTAGCAGCAGCACAAGGCCGATGCAACTACGGGGGGCCAGAGCTGCGCAGCCAGCGCAGGAACTCCTTCCGGTCAGAATCTGGCCCCCGGCTCGCTCATGGAGCCGCCTGCGACTTGGCAACGACACAATGGCCGTGTTAGCATGGACGCTGCACAGCCAGCCGACATAGCCCGGCGAATCGGAACCGCCGGGTAGAAACGCACGAAGGACTTCGACACGAGGCAATGCCAAGATTCATGAAGACCGTAACGCTGATCCTGCTGTTCATTCTGGTTCTGCCTGCTCATCTGGCCGCTACGGAGCCGCCCGTTCAACTGGATTTCGCCGCATGCAAGGACAACGTCGCGATCGATACATTCCTTCGCAAGGCGAGTCCGCTCTACAGCGCAATGGCTAGGATCGTCGAGTTCCGTGGAGGATACACGATCTCAGACAGGAAGGGCATCAGCGGTGGGCAATGGAACGCCGCCGAGAGAACGATCGAACTGAACCCCATGCTAGCCGGGGCACATCGCGCGTCGATCGTCGCTTTCGAGATGACCAACGCCTTTCAAGAACGGCTCCACAAGGAAGTCGACTTGGCGGTAGTTGCCGGTGAGATCACGACCAAGACAGAATTCGCGTTGCGCCACGAGTTGCTCGAATACGACGGCTTACGACTGCACCGTGAGATTCTTGTGGAAATCGAAACCCACCTCGGCAAGATCCCCTCGGAGTTCTTCTTCGTAAGCAACCCGAAGCCTGACACAGTGGCCAAGTACCAACTGCCGTTGGTGATGGATTTCCTGAAGGAAATGAACGCCTCCGGCCACACGGCCTCCTACTATCAGTGGTTTGAAAATCAGAAAAAGCAGGCTCCGAACCTCGACAAATAGGAGTCGTCTTCGCCGAACATCGTCTGGCGAGATCGTTGCAGTCGATGTGGCGAGCGCAGCGCCCCGTCAACATGGCACAGGGCGTCTTTGCCCTCGAACGCCACGATTCGGCTCGCGGCTTGTTGCTCGTCGCCGCTACCGGGCGTAGACTGAGCCGGCGCTGTGGGCAGACGTTGTCTCGTTCGGGAGGCGATCGCCCGTGGAAAGCACAAAGCAGATCCTCGTCAAGTCCTTGATCCAAGCCTGCTACTTCACGTGCGAAGTTCCCTGGGCCTGTATCAGCATCGTCACTGAATCTGGAGCGTGGCCGACGATCAGCGACGATCATCGTGTAGGCCTGCTGCAACTGGCATTTGCCGACATCGGCAATGCTTCAGGCGACGAACCGGGAGCTTTCACCGAGGACCACGCTCACCGCATCCTGGACTTCGTGAAGCAGACGTGGGATGCCATCGACCTGCTGCTGATCCATTGCGAGGAGGGGAATTCCCGTAGTCCGGCCGCGGCTGCGGCGATTTCGCGGATCTACCTGGGCGAGGATCGCGAGTACTTCCTGCCGCACATGTACTGGCCGAACCGGTACGTGTACCGGGTGATTCTCGATGTGGCCCGGCAACGAGGCGAACTGCGGTAGTCTGGAGATGGGCTGGTTTGGCATTGGGGCTGCGATCCCAGCGCAGGGGAACAGCCGTGTTTGCCGACGCCTTTCGCTCTCAGACACCGCGATCCGGCTTGTGGCTTGTTGCCAGCCCGCGCTGGCCGAAATACACTGAATCGCCGAGGGTCGAAGTCCAATACACCAGCATGCGAGGTACGCACCATGCCAAGAGCCAAGAAACCCGTCGTCGAAACAGCCGAGCCTGAAGCCGGCGGCCAGCCCGCAGTCAGCAAGAGCCAAGCCGTCAGGGACTACCTGAAGCAGCATCGCGGCGCCCTGCCCGTAGCCGTGTCCGAGGCGCTGAAGGCCCAGGGCATCGATGTTACGCCAAACCAAGTCAGCAACATCAAGTACCAGATGGGGCTGAAGAAGAAGGGACGCCGGAAAGCAGCCGCCCCAGAGGCCGCAGCCGCCGAGGCACCTGTCGCGAAGGACGCGATCTCCCTGTCGGCTCTGCTGGAAGCGAATAAGCTGGTTGCGAAGTTGGGCAGTGTGGAAAGCGCCAAGAAGGCGATCTTGGCCTTGGCGCAGCTCGGCGACTAGCCAATGCGTTCGGCCGCTTGACTTGGCGCGAAAACGGATTAGATTGCGGATCGGAAACCACATGGCCGGGTCGCCCCTTTCAAGCAGTCTCTGGGCGGCCCGGCCTGTGTTGTTGACGGGCTGACCCAATGGACCGCGAACTGATTTCGACCAGCAAGTTTCTCAGCCTCGTCCTGCGGCACCAGCCGGCGACGATCGGCATCAGCCTGGATGATGAAGGCTGGGCAGAAATCGACGTGCTGCTGGCAGCCGCAAATCGCTCAGGCCGGACGCTGACTCGTCCGTTGCTGGAACGTGTCGTCCACGAGAACGACAAGCAGCGATTCGCCATCAGTTCGGACGGCAAGCGAATTCGGGCCAGACAGGGGCATTCCGTCGAGGTCGATCTCGGCCTGCAATCGGTTCAGCCGCCAGAACTGCTGTACCACGGAACCGTCGCCAAGTTCCTGGATTCGATCCGGGCATCGGGGCTGGTACGGGGAAGTCGTCAGTACGTCCATCTGTCACCGGACGTGGAAACGGCTCGCAAGGTCGGACAGCGTCGCGGACGGCCGGTGATCCTGATTGTCGAGTCAGGTCGGATGTGGCGAGACGGACGCACGTTCTATCAAGCCGAGAACGGCGTGTGGCTGACGGAAAGCGTGCCTGCGGAGTACCTGCGGTTCGAGTGACGTTCGGCTTTCAACTCGGCTTGGCCTTGCGCAACATTTCGTCGAGTTGCTCTTGGCGACGTTGTATGTGCAGCTTGTGGCTTGATGGGTGAATCGTAACCCATCGCCACCCGCGTCGTTCTCGGCGCTGGTAGCCGAACACGTGAATAATCCCGGTGCTGGCATCCTGGATCGTGCCCTGATACGCGTACTGATGCGATGCCAGCAGCACTCGGCCACGAGAGTAGAGTTCCGTCGAAATGGCCCTCTCGGACCCGGCACTGTCCGGAACGGCGAGGACTTCAATCTGCGCGAATTCCTGTTCCGACCACCGCTTGCCTTGAAGGTTAACCGGCAGTCCGCCGACATTCCCGGTACGAAGGGCCTGGACAAAATCCGAATGCATCCCAGCGCCCTGGAACTGCCACACCACCACGGGGATCAGGACAGCCAGCACCAGAACGCCGATTATCGCCAACGATCTCCGGTCAACGGTCACCCAGCTACGGTGAGACATCGAGATGCGCCTCTGCCAACAGTTCTTCGCTGGCAAGGCGGCATCCGGAAGCTCAAGGACAGCCCACCCCGCCTGCTGTCAGCGTAACGCGGCGATCGTCGCGCCGCAACTCTTGATTGAAGGAAACCATGCTGGAGCGCCCCAACGCTGCTTGATTCGCGTTTGTGCCGGCAGTACGCTGCTGGGTGTCCCGACGATCCTTTTCTTTCACCAAGGAGCGACAACGTGAAGATTGCATTGCACCTGCTGGCTGTGGCGCTGTTCTGCTTCGTTCCGCTGGCTCTTGCCAAGGCCGCAGACGATGCGGGCAAACCGAAGGACGCACCAACGGCCAAACCCGCAGCGAACAAGTGGACTGAGATGGCCGAGAAGAACTTCAAGATGCTGGACAAGGACGGCGATGGCTCGCTGACGTTCGACGAGTTCAAGAGTACACGCAAGAAGCCGGAAGCCATCGAACAGGCCGAGCAGATCTTCAAGCTGATCGACACCGATGGCGACGGCAAGGTCACGTTGAAGGAGTTCATCAACCGCCCCGCCGAAGCCCGCTTCAAGCCGATGGATCGGGACAACAACGGGAAGGTGACATGGGATGAATTCAAGGCAGGGAGAAAGGCGGAAGAACTGGAGCAGGCAGAACAGAACTTCAAGCGGATGGACACCGACGGGGACAAGTGCCTGACCCTGGACGAATTCAAAGCTGGGCAGAAACCACCAGCCAAGCCGGCCAAGAAGGCAGGCGGGAAGAAGTTCCAGCCCAAGCCGGTGGAGAATCAGTGATTGGAGAAGGGAGACCGCGCCGCTCGTCAGGCCGGCGGCGTGGTCCCCTACTTCACCCCTCTGCCCGCAGCCTATCCCAGAGCGCTCGCAGAATCACGTCCGAAGCCGAATCCGGGTGCATGTCCGGCGATCCGCAGGCAGCGAGCAGGGCCGTGTTGCCCTCCCACAGACCGCACTCGTTCCTGACGGCGGTACCCAGCCCAAAGTGCAGCAAGTCGAGATCGGCCGCTGGCGTAGTCCGCACTTCGTCCTTCTGCGCATCTGCCAGCTTGGCCAGAATCCGGTCAACGGCTTCTTCGACCGTCGTCGGCCAGTCCGGGGTTGGGTTGTTGAGCATAATCATCGCGTGCGACCCTACCTGCCACCATCGTACCGTCAGTGTCGCACAAGCACCACGGCACGGCAAGAAACTGCTATGCTGGTCGCTGAGGCGCGCATCATGAGCTTGGTGATCGGTGGAATCGGTGCTGGTCTCGCCGCTGTCGGGACGATTGCCCTGTACCGTCAGTCCCGCGCGACGACTTGCCCGAAGCACAACCGCTGGGCCGGCCGAATCGGCGTAGCCTTGGCTTGGCTCAGCCAAATAGCCGGCGTGTGCTTGTTGGTTGGTGCTGTTTCGTTGTATCGGACGGATTCATCAGGGTCTCAAAACGGGGAGCCAGAGATGAAGCCGCTTTGGACGAGGCTTGGCGACTGGATCGACAGTTGGACCGGACGCATACGAGCGACCGTTCGCAAGCCGTCGCTGTCAACGGCGGAAGCCGAGAAGGTAGTTGATCGTCTGGTCCGGATGGGTTACTTAAAATTCGTCCCGGAAACCCAACACGCCGATGTGCGGCTGCAACTCGTCGAGACGGCCACCAAAAGCTACCTGGACAGCGAGTGGAACGACGACTGCGTGGCAGCGGATCTGCGCAGTTACCCCGCCGACAACGAGGATCTGGCCGAGGGGCAGGTGGGCGCCACCATCCTGCTGATGCGACCAGCCTTGGAGAAAGAATACGTCAAGCTCGACAGCGTGGTGGACGACTTCGGCCGGGACGAATATGCAGTCGTCATCAACGGACAGCGGCATCTGATCTACGAGAGCCAAGCCGTGGCGTCGACCAACATCTGGTCCATCGCGCTGCGACGATTCATGGAAATCGTCAACGGGCTGTTGGAGCAAGCGGGGTCCGCCGAGCGGCTGTACGGGCTCTACGGCGGGAACGACGGACGGGTAATCTTGCTGACGCCGGAGATGCGCGACTACATCGAGTCGCTGGGGGATGTGTTCGATTCCGGGTGGATGCCGTATCCGGAATCGCAAGTTGAAACGCCGCAGGGGTGATCGTCACGGGAACAAAAGGAGTAACACATGGTGAGACGAAAAAGAGAAGCGTTACGCCAAGAAGTCGCGTCCAAGGCAGCCAGCGCCGAACAGTCGGAATTCCCGAAATTCAATCGCGTGTGGTTCATCGGTGCAGGATTCACAGTTGCCGTCGGGTATCCGTTGGGGCGCGATTTGGTAGCTGACCTGATCGCGTACCTGCAAGGTGACATGGGCCGTCTGCTCACGGCCGCCCCGCAGTCCGTCCGCGAACGCTTCAGCATTACCCTTTCTAACCGCCGTTACGCCGACGCCACGGAACGAATTCTTAAGAACATCGAGTGCTTTTCCAGGCAGTATTTGGCGCGATCGCTCGCAGAACTAAAGACGGCCGATGTGGCGGAGTTCTTCTCGGTCGCCCACGCCTTGGCTGAGCAGGAAGTGCTGAGTAGCACGCGGCCGACGTCATTGCAGGCTGGCTCCCAGGCAGGTGCCGTACCGTTGCGTCAGCTGTACCACGACCTTGCCGCGGTGACTCGCACGTTCTTTGTGGATACCTGCAACGCGGTCGGTGACTGGCCGCCCGATTTCAAGTCCGTGCTAAAGGGAATTCAACCGAGTGACGATGCGATCGTGAATTTCAACTGGGACGAGGAAGTCGATTTCTTCCTGACCATGAACCGTGACGACGATGACCACACCTACGACGTTGCTTACACTGCGCATAGCTGGGAGGAAGATCGGTTTCTTGTGCTGAAGCCCCACGGTTCCATCGGATGGTACGATTTGGCCCAAGGCATTGGCAACGAAGACATGTACTTCATCGCCGATCACAAGGACAGGCGCATCGACCGATTCGACAAGCGATTGGTGTCGTACGGTGAGTTCGACCTACCGAAAGACATCGGCAGAAGAGGCGTTTTTGCCGTGGAATGTCCGCCGGTCATCACGCCGCCAACGTTCGCCAAGCGATTCCCCTATCGCGAACAAGCCCTGATCTGGAGGGACATCATCGAAGTGTGCGGTCGCGCGGACGAATTCATATTCCTGGGCTACTCAGTGCCTCCCGACGATTATCTGACCCGCGCGGCCATTCGTTCCGCGATTGCTGGCCGATCAGGTGACGCGCGCAGAAAGGATCTGAAGCCTCTGAACTGCTTAGTCGTAACGAAGCTCGATGAAGACGATCAACCAGCCACGAATGGCGTAATTGACCAATTCCAGAAGGTCTTCGGGGACGACTTCGGGAAAGCGAACCTGCTGCCTTGGACCATTGGGGATCGAGCGTACGCCAAGAGTCTGTTTCGAGAAATCAGAAAGCGACTTCCCGTGGCAACCATCGGGCAGGCACCAGCGAGCACGCCTTGAAACGGCCTGCCTTTAGATCGTGGCATTGCGAACGGTCGGCGGACGAGATGTTGCATAATCGGAGACGCGAGTCATTTCGCAGGTTTGTTTCATGCGCACCAACGCTCTGCTCGCAGTCTGCCGAACAGCGTATCGCCGCGTCATGGCGCAGACGGATGGAAACATTCCCGCTGCCAAGGAAGCCGTCCGCGTCGAGTTGGAACGCGCCGGATTCCAGGTTGCCCCTGACGACCAGGAGCGGACTGCCGGTTTGGATACGGTGATCGTGATGCTCGCCGATGGGCACTACGTTCAGCGGAATGCGTTCGACTGGTGGTACGTTAAGCTGTGCGCGGCTCCAGGGACACCGGACGACGGCGACGAGCCGATCCCGGCGGGCGACGCAGAGGATTGGGAAACGTGACACGGTGAACGGTGCTTGTCACGCCGCCCTTCGTGTCACCGCTGAATCTGCACGTTCGGCAACGCCTTCAACCGTGTCACGTTGATGCCGATTGGGACAGCGCCAGCATCTTGCCCAGTTTGTCATAAAGCGTCCCGGCCAGACTCACCACGTCCACGGCGATCCAGCCGTGCCCGGATGCGGACCCGAACTTGCCCTTTCCGCACGCTTGTAACGCGCCGCAAAACGAGCCAGAAACGCTCCGGACGGACTGGTGCAACTCGGAAGCCGTGTCGGCGGTTCGGAGGCGTTTTAGCCCGTTCCGTCAAGACTTTCCGGCGTGCCATAACGCTTCAGCAGCAAGCGCAGACAGTGGATGCAGACTGCCCGCAAATCGTCAACGTCCGCGCTGCCATCCTGATCCTGACGCAAGTATTTCTCGTAGCACTCCGGGCAAATCCAGTCGAATTCAACTTCGCTGCCTTCCGGCTGCCGAACAGCCACAACGTCGTCGGCCGTCCCTTCGAGAATGTGAACGCAGGTAATGGCCCACGGGGCTAGACTATGGTCGCCACACCGTATCAGACTGGTTTTCTCAGCGTTCACCTTCGGCCCCTTTTTGCGTTCGCAGGGGTGTTTTCTGGGACCGGACCGTGCTGAGCCCCGTCACGCCGCCCCTGAGTCAAAACACGCGCCCGTGCGTCACTTGCCCCTGTCCGGCTGGTACGCGGCCCGAACCCAGACTTCGTTGCCGTCTTCCAAGCGTTCGGTGACGACGTAGTAATGCCGCTGGAAGTGATGCGGTTCTTCGACCTTCAGCTCCTCGTGCGCCAGTGCCTCGACGGCATAGTCCGAGGCGACCTTGAAGCGGTGCCCGATGGTCCCGTGGTTCGTGAACAGGTAGTACCGCTCCGCGTCGCCGCCGTCGCCAAGGGTCCCGTGAACGGAGCTACCGTCGTTGGGGCCGCCCAAGAACTCGAAGATGATCCGGGTCATGACCCCATCGTGACGGAGTTGCGGGCAGTCGTCCAGCGACCGAGTCACTGATCGTCCGCGTTTGAAATCGGCGATCTGTCGGATTCGTCCATTCGCCAACTGAGCCAACGGAATGCCGCCCCGAAGGCAACATTCGCCGGCCCCTCGGCAAGGCTCCACCAAATCGGCATCCCCTGCGCGAAATCCACCGCGAGCATGGCCAGCCCGAACAGGATGACGGCGACGCCAATGTAGCCCAACACAAGCCGATGGCGGCGCAAGTCGAAAGAAACCGTCCACAGCAGTCCGCCCAGGATCGCGTAGAACGCCGACGCCGATCGAGCCAAGTAACCGACGACGGGCGCATCTGGCAGACTGCCCATCCCCAGTTCTCGATGAATTGCGTCCATCCAGGAATGCGGCACCATCACGAAGGGAATGGCCAGCAGTGCAGCTGTGCCGATCACGCGGAGAAGGGCTTTGAGCAATCTGTCTTGTCTGGTCATTCTGACGGCCCCTTGCACATCACGTCCTGTTTTCGCGGACATTCCGTGTCTTGCCGTGGTCGAATCCCTGTTCTCGCTCCAGCCGAATCATGGCTTCGGGGCGGAAGTTGATGATCAGCGCCCGGCGATGTCCAGCGGTGGAATTGCCACGGCTGTAGTGGACCACTCCGCCGCTGTGGAACGTGCATGATCCGGGTCGGAGCGGCACACAGACGCACTCGGCTTCGCTGCCGTCGCATTCCAGAGCCCCGCCGCTCTTGCCGTGCCAGCGGTGTTTCCGCAACGGAAGTCGATGTGAACCGGGTGCAAACCACATACAGCCGTTGTCCACGGCGGCTTCGTCCAGGGCGATCCAGCAGCTCAGGGCTCGCTTGTCGGGCAGATCCATCCAGTAGGCCATGTCCTGGTGGAACGGCGTCGGAGTATCCGTGCCCGGCGCCTTGTCAATCAGCATGTCGAAGTCGAAGGCCATGTCGTCGCCCAACAGTTGCCGGACGATCTGGAGGGCGCGTTCGTAGGCGGGACTGGTGCGCAGAGCGGGGATCAATTCGCTGGGCCACATCACCTGCGTGATGTTCTCGACGCTGGCCCGCTTTTCGGGTTCGCCGGAGCCAAGATCCGAACGCCACTGCCCTGCGTCGATCTCGCCGGACAGGATTTTGTCGTAGCACTCCAGATACCACGCCACTTCGTGGCCGGTTAGCAGATCCGCGGCAACAATGTAGCCGTCCCGTTCGAGGTCCAGTTTCTTGCCGGTCAAGTCCATCGTCGCCTCGCTCCCAAGTTTGCTTTCGCGGTTATCACGTTCAACACCGATGGGATTACACTTAACCGCCACCGGACCCCGGTGCCGTCACTTCCTCGGCACGGATTACCTTCACCCCGGCCTCTTCCGCGATGATCACCATGTGGCTCGTGCCCGATCCGCCGGGGAAGGCGACGACCAAGTCCGGTTTCTCAGCGAGCATCTGCCGATTCCGCTTGGGACAAGCGCCGCGGCCAAATCGCTTCCAATCGGCAGGGCAGGCCAAGATCTGGATACCGCGATCCCGCGCCCATTCGCCTGCCAGCCGATCAGCACCTCTGGCATCGCCGTGGATAAGCAGCGTGAATCCGTGTTCGGCGCGAAGGCGGTCCAGTGTGGCGAACAGGAAATCACGGTCAGCGAAGTTCCGGCCGCCGGTAACGAGAAATCGCATGATCGCTCCTACTTGATCGGAACCCCAAACTCAATCCACTCCCCCGTCCGAATCTGCCGCTCCGTGTAGCCCACCCGTGACACCGGCACGCCATTGGCATCCAACAGCAGCACTTCGTCCCCGTCGTTGTTCAGCGGCATCGTGGGCGGGTCCAGCCTGATCGTCACGGCCCTGCCAGCGGCGACTTTGCCCGAAAGCTGGAACTTGTTCCCGGCGCGGTCCAGTAGCTTCCAGCCAGCCAAATCAACATCGCGGTTGGTGCCGTTGCGAATGCTGACCTGCTCGTTGCGCTCGTCCTGCCCGTCGGGGTTCGGCAGCAACCCCGCGATCTCGACGCCGTTGGGCACGGTCGGCACTTCGGACAACGGCGTCTTGGCAGGCGTGCGTTGCTGGTCGCGCCAATCCCAGGGCGGAATCGGCTTCGGATCTGCCCACAGCCCGCGTCTGCTCTGCCGGGCGTCGGCTTCCAGCTTGGCCAGCGTCTGGTCCTTGCTGTACTTCCGAAACCACCATGCGTATCCCTGACGCACAAGTTCCTCGTTCAGGCTGCGCCCGTCCGGCAGCAGCACGTTGGCGAGCGTGCGGCCGTACTTGTCGGTGCCGGTCGGCTGGATGGTCACGGTCTTGCCGAACACCAACTGCGACGTGGCCTGCTTGGCTTTCTGGCTGAAGGCTTGGCCGCTTTCCGGGGAGTCGATGCCTTCGAGGCGGATGTCGATCTGCTTGTTGTCGTGCAGGACGACGATCGTGTCGCCGTCTTTGATGCGGACGACTTGGGCGGGGAAGTCGGCGGCAGAAACGGTCCAGACCGGGGCCGTTGACGCCATCGCCCAGATCACAAGCGCCAAGTTGTACCGGCGTCTAATCATCGGCGGTCCCCATACCAAGGCCGGAGTCTTCGCCTCAGAACGGATTGAACCAGACCGGCTGCGGATGGTTCTTTGGCTTGCGGAGCGTTTTCGCACGCTCAGGGCTCCGAACGTACCACTCGCCACCGTCGCAGTCGTACAGTTCGACCGTCCCCACGATGACGCCACGGGGCAGATCGTCGCAGGACACGTCTGAGATGCCGTATTGCGCCATCATCTCGGCCTCTTTGGCAGCGGAATACCGACCAAGGGCTGCGTAGATGTAGATTCGGCCACGGATTCGAGTGGGCGCGTTCCGGTACTCGGTCGTCTTGACGCCGCGCATGATCGCTTCGGCGTGAGGTTGTCGGATGCTCAGTGCTCGCATGTCAAGTGTCTCCCCACCCGCTCGGCACTTTCTCCACCAATTCCCGATGCACGACACTGCCCCGACGCGGCACGATCTTGGGCAGCGCCCGGCCTCGACCGGTCCACACCAGCGCCATGTGCGGTCGCCGGTAATGGGGCGCAACTTCGATGTGCCGCCCCACGTTCCAGCCCACTTTACCACGTCGGTGCGCCTTGTCCACGTACTTCTGGTCGCCGGTGCTCTCGAACCTGTCCCGGTCCTTGGACAAAACATCCGGCTCGATCACCGACGGATCGTTCTCCAGCAGGCACAGCGAACAGCACAGCCGCACGCAGTCGGCGATCAGGGCGTCGGGAATCTGGACGCCGACTTCCGCTGAAGGCCGCTTGGGCAGCCCAGCCAGCGAGCGTTCGACCGTCAGCCCTTCCTGCCGCAGAAAGTTCTGGTAGGTATACACGGGGACTTGGTTCACGACCTCGCCGATGTCGATCAAGATCAAGATCGTCTTGCCTTCATTCGCCGCGCCCATCAGCATACAGCGGATGTCATACGACCGGTTCTGCCACTCGAACGTCAGCGGGTTGTGCTGTTTCGGCAGCCGGATGCAGAGCGCAGGCAGCGGCAGCTGGATCAGCGCCGAGTCGATGTCCAGATTCAGCCGGGTCAGCATCGGGACGATCGACGGCCAGACGTTGTAGTACGGACGATGGCCCTGCTCCCAGAGTGCCTCCTTTTCCACTTGGCCGTAGAACTCGCCGGACGCCATTTCCACGGCTCCGGCGAAGGCAGATCGGTAGAAGGACTCCGCGTCTTCCTGGACGCCGAGCTGTTTCATGGCATCGCGGAGCGGGGTGTAGGTCCAGAAGTCCATGTTGGTAGTGGCCGATGCAACTGCTAACGGTCGCAACGCTGTCGCCATCGCAGTTTTCGTTTACCGACGACTAGCGTAGCTACGGCGAGAAGCAGGTGCAACGCGGTAGGGCATTCCGGGAGGCACGGGCAGGGTTGTGCTGACAGATCAGCCCATCGTTGAACTCGCCGAACGGCGACGGCCCCCATCACGGTGTCGGCTGATCGGCTTTGTCAAAGGTCCGGCGAGGTGTACCCCTGCGTACGGTGGGCCGCGATAACGCAGCCATTTCCGCGGCCTTTCGCCCAGACGCCGCTATTCTGCCCCGCCGTCCCCACGCGGACTCCCTTCCACCGGCACGAAGTGGCAGGTCTCAGCTTCGGCATCGAAATGCAGCTCGACCCGGCCAGCGTCGAGTTGACGCAAGACCGTCTCGATTCGCAACTCGACCGGCGAATGGTCTGTGCCGTCGCGAGTGACGAATTCCTCGACAACGGCCCGCAGAGCGACCGGCGACAGTTCCGTGTGCGGGATGCGCATGGAGTTAGTGTACTGCGCACCACAGTTGGGCACCACGCCGGAGCCGCGCTGAGCGGGTATTTGCTCAGTGGACGACACCTGGGGCATCGGCCACTCGCAGGACCGACGCATCCCTCTGCCGTTGCCCGGTTGTCATCCTGCCTACGGCGAGCCGGGAATCAAGGCATCGCGGATCGGCTCGACCCACTTCTGGCTTTTCATGTCATAGACGATAAAGTCGCCGTCGAACTGCCAGTAGCCCCAACTCCAGCCAAATTGCTCTGCGGACCGGGCCACGAAGGAAATCCAGCGGACGCGCGATGTCATGTCGCCCTTGTCGTAGGCCCCGAACTCGCCCAGGTAAAGTGGCCGGTTGTGCTGGCGAGCCCAGCTCTGAGCCTTGTCCAAGTCCCGGAGGACGGCCTGCTGCTCTGGTTCCGTGCAGTTCCATGACACACCCACTTTGTCTCTGTTTCCAGTCCACGGAGCACCCTGGTGCGTGAAGGCGAACGGATTGTAGTAATGGACGCTGGCGATGATCTGCCGATCATCTTCTGGCAACTCCAGTTTCTCCAGCAGGTTGATGCTGTACCACGATGCCGGGCCAATGATAACGGTCCGCTTCGGATTGTCTTGCCGGATGATCGCCAATGCCTGACGCAGCCACTGGTTCCACATTTCGGGTGTCAACTTCTTGTTCGGTTCGTTCAGGATCTCGAACAGCACTTCGCTCGGCTGGCCGTTGTACCGGTCTGCGACTTGTCGCCAAAATGCCAAGAAACGATCCTTGTTCGCTTCGGGATTCTCGCCCAGGGCATTGAACTCGTGGAAATCCAGGATGACCAACAGCCGATTGGCAAGGGCCTGCTGGACGGCCCAATCAAGGGTGGCCAGCCAGGCCTCGCTGAGCTTGTGGTCCGGGCTTATCTTGGTATCGCGAAACGGATGCAGGTTGATGCGGACGTGGGAAAACCCGGCCTGCTTGATCAGCGCAAAGTGCCGCTCCTGGAAGCGTGCCTTCGCGGGCGACTTCCACAATGGATCGTAGCCGATGATGTTCACACCACGCCCGAGTCGCTGGTTCTGGGCGGCTGCATCGGGAGTCCCCGCCGCGTCCGGGCTTTCTGCCGCCAGCGTCGGTGTGGAAGCCAGAACCAGGAGGAACACCAACCATTGCGACACGGTCCTGCTGCGGGTGGTGGTGGACGTTTCATTGTGTTGCGTCGTTCGACACATGGTTTGTTCTCTCCAATTTGCGGCAAACACAAAAGCTGGGACGACCTCGAACCTGCCCGAATCTGGGTCAGCCGGACTGCCCCTTGGCCTTCGTCAACTCCTGTTTCTTCAGTGCGAGCGTCTTGCTCTGCACGAGCCTTTCTTCGGCCACTTTTGCGCAGCCAGCTACCCATTGGACAACGGCGATGGCTTCGTCGTACAACTCGATAAGCTCTTCTCCGGATTCCGCAGCTCCCCGTGCCTCCACGATAAAAGGCTTTTCGTACCTCTGGAACCACACGTCCGGGCACTTGCGAAGCCAAGACGTGCTGTCTTTGATCAAGTCAACCAGGCAGCCCTTGAGCGTCTTCGGCGCTTTGGGCTTCTTGCCAGGCCATTCCGTCTCGTTATACATGAACTGTCTGCAGTCGGCAGCCGTGGGTTTTTTCTTCCACTTTTTCATGTCATGCTCCTGTAAGATCCCGTTGTCAACGCTACCCGCACACGATCGCGGAACGCTCGTTCCGGGAAGCGTGTTATCACTCGCACCGCAGGAGAAATCAAGCACCGCTCTGACTTTCACCGGATGCTGGACTGGCGTGGGCGCCGTGGATCAGCATCCAGCCTGAATACGGCGACGCTTCGCAGGAAACGGTCTCCAACCTCCCCACCCTTTCGCAGGTCTATTTGAAAGTGCATTCAAAAAGATTAACCCATCGATTGCGAACGGCGATTCACGTCAGAACGGTTGTCAGCCGCAGGAAGCGGGCACTGGCCTGTCGGGTCCCGGTGGTGTCAACTACTTGGGTTGCAGGTAGTAGTGACTGATCGCTACCAGGGAGTGAGGCTCAACCCGCCCCAGCCATCGGGCTTATGTATCCCCTCGAATCTCCGCTGAATGTCTGGGCTGAACGGCGCCAGGGCGTCCCAATACCGTTTCTCGGAAACGGCATTGGCGATCAGGTGGTCGATGTCCGCTGAAGTGAAGACCAAGCCGTGCTGGTGGGCATCCACGATGCCGGTGACGTCGATCTGGTAGTGGCCGGGGTCCGGATGAAGGACGTGACCACCTCGTCCAGCACGTCACGTTCCGCTTGCACGTCGCCGGGCGAGGACACGAACACGCGGATGATGCGGACAGTTTCGGGCATGGTGGCTGTCTTGGGGCTGCGAGGCTGAATCATTCGGCTCAACGCGTTCCCATTGTAGCCACGCCGTCCTGTGGGTTTCCATCAGGCACGGCTGACCATAACTGGCAGCCTCCGCTTCGGCGGGTGTTTTCCTGGCTTCCGATTATTACAATCGACGGCCGGAGGAAGCCATGACGCCGGAAGAACGACAAAGTCGGTGGGAAGCGATCGACCGTGAGCTTGAAGATTTGTGGAACGGGAGGGTCTGCCCCGATCCGGTCAAACGCGAGGCGGAATTGCTGGCAGAGCAGGACCGACTCGAATACGACGCGGGCTGCGACTGGTTTCGGGCGAGGGACCTGGAGCGTCGAACCGTGGAGATCATTGCTCCAGACGGATTCCACATCACCACGCTCGACGAATGGCGAGACCATGCCCCGCCGAAGAAGGCTATGCACTGGAAGGCGTATCGAAGTGCGATGGAGAACGCACGAGCTTGGCTTCGTGACGGGCCGTGCATGCCCGAAGAACTCTTTCGCCTCTTGGAGTCCCGCCCAGAAACACGCGGATTCTGGTACAGCGTCAGCCACCCGGAGCACGTCATCCGCCTGGATGACGCCGACGGGGAGCACCGAAACTCAGATAACACCGTACATGGCAGTCGAGGACGCAAGAAGATCGTCATCGACGTGGAAGCAAAGGCGGAGGAACCGTTCGGATCGCGGACCATCGGAAAGGCTCTCGCCAAAGGACAGAAGAAGAATCAAGCCTACGCACAGGGCAATGCCCGGCGGCAAAGTGCCCTTCCTACCCGTGTGCAGACGCTGTGCCGTGCCGTGTTCGGCCACGAGGTAGATAACCGTGTTTCTCCTCTGCAATACCAGTTGCTCTATTCACTCGCCGCTGCCGTCATCGAGGCCAATCGGGCTGGTGCGACGATCTGTGCCCTGATCGTCCACGAATTCCATTCAACTGTCCTGAAGCCAAGAAACGTAGCCACCAACGCGTCCGCCCTCCAGACGTTTATTCGCGAGGTTCCCGGATGGCAGAACCAAACCATCGGACTCGGGTCGTTGCTCCCGCCCATCCTACTCCCCGGAGCCGGACAGGTTCCAAACAACATCCTGGTAACGATCGGCAAGGTACGCACGACCCTTACCTGACCTTCGTGCGCCGTGACGCCCCGCGTCGTGCCCACGTTGCCCAGGATTGTCCAACATCGGCCCGGTGTAGCGTCCAAGAATCAAACCAATTTGATATAATTCCACCGCCCTTCGGCCGTCGCCCGGTTCGTCGACCACTGGCCGAGATTGGCCAATGCCGTTCGAGTCGCAGTGAGCAGCCGGTCCAATGGGGCAATCAGGATCAAAGCCAATGTCCCCCCGCGTTGCTTCGGCCAGTTCCCTCTGCTACCCTCGATGGCTTGAAGGGAGCACGCGACGATGGCGAATCCAGAACATGTCGAGATGGTCAAGCAGGGCGCCAAGGCGATACGGGAATGGCGGGCAAAGAATTCCGACGTGCGACTCGACCTCAGCGGGGCGGATCTCCGTGGGGCCGATCTCGGCGGGTTGGACCTCAGCGGGGCGTACCTCCGCGAGGCGAACCTCCGCGGGGCGAGCCTTAACGGGGCCCGCCTTAACGGAGCGGACCTCAGCAGGGCGATACTCAGCAGGGCGAACCTCGACGAGGCAAACCTCCGCGGGGCGGACCTCAGTCGGGCGAATGTAGGCTGGACGACGTTAAGAGACGTTGACCTTTCGGCGACAAAGGGGATGGAAACGATTAGGCACGACGGACCGAGCACAGTCGAAGTTGGTACGCTTGTGAAGTACCAAGGACGCATCCCCATCGAATTCCTTCGTGGCTGCGGTCTTGCCTCTTGGGAAATCCTAGAGGTCGAGCTTTGTTACGCCGCGCTGACTGGTGAACAACTCGCGGATATCGCGTACAAGGTTCACGACCTGCAGGACCGCGACGAACGCTATATCGGCGGGGTGTTCATTTCGTACTCACACGACGATGCCGTTTTCGTGGACAAGGTCTACCAACGGTTGCAGTACGAAGGTGT
This sequence comes from Rhodopirellula sp., assembly GCA_012728855.1. Taxonomy (GTDB): domain Bacteria; phylum Planctomycetota; class Planctomycetia; order Pirellulales; family Thermoguttaceae; genus JABWBD01. Next base: position 23,850 of record JAAYEH010000015.1, read on the forward strand.
GTCCGTCTGGCTTGACCGTCACGACATGGTAGCTCGCCCCTTGCAGGAACAAGTGATAGAGGCGATCCGGTTGAGGGACATGGTGTTGCTGGTGCTGTCCGAGGCATCGGTCAACAGTGACTGGGTAGAAAATGAACTCGACATAGCCCACGACAAGGAAAAGAAAGAGAAACGCGACGTGCTTTGCCCGATAGCCCTGGACGAGTGCTGGAAGGCGAAGCTAGACCACGGAGCACCACACCAGAAGTTGTGGCGAACCTTGATCCACAAGAACATCCTGGACTTCTCGAAGTGGAAGACCAAGGCGTTCGACGATCAATTCAGCAAGCTGCTACGCGGGCTGAAGATCTGCTAGGAACCGAAGAAAGCCTGACCCGTGACTACCGATTTGGTGCCGGCCAGCAGCTTGACCACGTTGGTCGAACTCAGAGGCGTCGGGTACGATTCAGCCACCTTCGCGGGGTCTTTGGGATGGCATCACAAGGTGAAACGGGCCATTGGGAACGCCCGCGAGAGCCGTTTGGCCCGGTAAAACACGGGGTCCGCGGAATTATGCCAAACAAAGGTCTATTAGGACACAACATCAGCAGGTTATGCGCGCCGGCGGCCGCAATCGTGATTGCCCGCTTGGCCATTTCCTGGCCGCGAACGTCGGCGAAATCGTCCTCGTACTTGGAGAACGAGTCGAACAGCTCCTCCAGCCGCGA
>JAAYEH010000002.1 GCA_012728855.1 Rhodopirellula sp.
CCAGGGTGTTTGGAATGATACCGAACGACACAACCCTAGCGTGACACAGAGGCCATTTTTTACCTAGCTCAATTCCGACAGCCTGCCCAACTTAACAGAAAAGGCAGGCGGAACGCCGGTCACGCCCCCCTCGAACACGACGTATCGGTCCGGCTCCCCCGAAGCCTTCGGCACCAGCCGCACGCGACCTGTCTCCAGGGATTCGTGAAGAATCGTCACGCGGTCCGGTCCCGACGAAAGATCCGCCTCAGGAGAGGAAAGCGGACAGGAAGCGGGCGTTGAGCGAATCACGGGGGCGTACGCGTGGCGAGACTCCTGCCGGAGTGGACCGGCAGGAGATTTGTGTACGTGTGAATTGCCGAAGAGCGGAACGATCTCCGTTACTTTTCCTCGCCGGGCAACCGCAGCTTGGGCAGCATGAGCTTCTTCGGCAATTCACGCCAGGAGCCGGGACCGGTCAGGCCGATTTGGCTGGTGTCGATCGGCCGGAAGCCGACCTTAAATGCAGGTGAGTCGGGCAAAAGACTGAAATCAAAGCTGGCTACGTCGACGAACTTCGGATCGGCCGCGATCGAATGCTCGTCGCTGCCCTTGCCCTGCCACTGGCTGAACGTGAGCTTGCCGGGAAACTGCAAATCGCCCTCGGGCCGGAAGTAGAGGTTATGGTCGAGCCTGTAATTGCCGTTGCTCCAATTGCCGCCCAACGGCTGCGCCGGTGTGGCGTAAACGATGTTTCTATCGATGGTGAAGGAATTGTGTTCTTCCTGGCGGCTACGGCGGATCTGGCCCAATTCGGCCGAGAACGAGAAGATGTTGTTACGTACGATGTTGTCGCGTCCGTAGTGTTGGTGGAAGGCGCCGTCCTGCACTCGATAGACGATATTGTTCTCCATCAGGATACCGGTACTGCCCTCGTCGGTGTACAGCCCCCAGCCACCATAGAGAACGCAGGAGACGTCGTGAATCAGGTTGTCGGTCAGCCGCGTGCCCGGCGAGATGCCCAGGCAGTAGATGCCACCGAGGTCGCTGAGTTGGCCGTAGCCTAAGTGATGGATGTGATTGAAGGAGATTTCGTTGTGATGGGCGGTTGACGGCGCGTAACCCCAGCTCCATCCGACCGACACACCGGAGTAATAAAAATCGCAGATCTCGTTGTGCATCACTTTGTTGTACGATGAGCGTCCAATCCACACGCCAATGCCCGCGTGAAACACGCGGCTGCCGCTGTGGATGAAGCAGTTGAGCACCGAATTTCGTTCGGCCTGTTTCTCCGGCTCCTTGGGTAGCTCCGTCTCGCCCAGCCGCACACCACCACCACCGAGGTCGTGGATCTCGCACTGTTCGGCCAGGCAGTCTTTCGAGCCGCCGGCAAACCACAGCCCGTAACCGCCCGTATGGGCGATCTCGCATCGCACCAATGCACAGTGTCGAGCCATGGTGGCGTAGACCGTGGCATCGGGGAGGAAGGCGGCGGCCTGGCCGTCCATCGTCTCGTCACGCTGCATTTCCCAGTCGGTGTAGAAGAACGACAAGTTCTCGAAGCGGAGGTGGTCGACCGCCTTGCCGTTTTCTGCATCGCCTTGAAGTCGCACGAGCACACCGAGGCGCGGTGCAACGGTCTCGACCTTGGTCATTTCTTCGCCCGGGCGGGGATAGTACGTCAACAAGCCGGACTTGCGGTCCAGATAGAATTCGCCCGGTGCGTCGAGCGCTTCGCGGACGTTCTCAACGTAGTAACGTTCCTTGCCCGCCCACCAGCCAATCGGCCAACCGCTGCGGTTGGTGAAGTGAACCGCCTTCTTCTCCGTGTCAAGTCGTTGGATGCCGTGGCGCGACGTGGTCCAGGAGTGGTAGTAGACCAGGACGGCGTCATCCAGGTCGGCCCAGGACGTCAGGTCGCCCTCACGATAGATGAAACCGAGCCGAGTGCCGGGATCGCGCCGCGCCGCCTCGCGGTCTTTCAACGGCTCGAGCGGGCCGACCGGCTCGAAAACTTCGCCTTCGTTGGGCGTGCGGGCGGGAATGCAGCGACGGCCATCGACAAACAACGAACGGGGATACCAGTTGCCCTCTTTCACTCCGGCGACGGTCGTCGTCCACAGCGGCCCGTCGCCCTCTCGCTTCCAACCCGTGATGGCCACACCGCCACTGAGCACCACGTTTTCGCCCGGCTGGGCGGCGTAGGTAATCGGCGCCTCAGCCGTGCCGCTGTCGTCGGGGCCGAAGACCAGCGTTTCGTTGAGTTGGTAGTTGCCGCCGCGCAGGACAATGTGCAACGGCCCGGTGAGTTTACCGCCGGCCTTGAGTTTGCGCACCGCATCGCGGGCAGCCGCAACCGTCCGCAGCGGCCCGGCGGTTTTGTCGGCGTTAGGCTCCGCCAGCGTGCCACTGAGTGCGTCATCACCACGCGGGCTGACGTAGATCTTCTTAATGACATCTTCCGCGCCAGCGGCGGATGGCATGGCGAGAATCGTCAATAGCACAACCGCACAACACCGTCGGCACAACATGCTAAGGCTCCTCGAGGGTAGTAAGGGAAGGAGTTCGAGTGGGGAACCGTTTCGCGGACGTGCGCTACGGTTGATAGTGGTGTGTCCGGCAACCGTTCTCGGGCCCCAGAACCACTCTGAGCCGATTTCCCGCGAAGCGGCACGATTGGCATTCTCGCGCAAGCTGATGGTATTGTCAAATTGCCGCCGCGGCGAAGTGACGCCGCCTGGTATCCGCAGGAATAGTCCGCCGACCTCCGGCTCTCTTCGAGGCAACGATTGTCATCAAAGGATCAAACCTCCCATTGCTGCGCCCCGTTGTGCGACTACCGCAACACTCGTCGTAGGTCTCCCCAATCACTGTACACTCGGGATCACTGGAAGGGTAATGTGTGATGGGTGTGTCTTGTCGACGTAGATGGTGATCGATCGCTTGCCTGGCACGAGATCCGGCGGCGCAATCGGCTCGCTGGAAACGACAATGTTGCGCAGCAGTCCTTTCCACGGACTACCGCCGTTGCGCGCGGCGACTTCGCAGTGCTGCGGCCAGTCCGGCAGTATCCGCCCGACGGCAACGCCGATCAGTTCGCCGTCGACGGTCAGGAGAAAGTCGACTTCGTTGCTGTTTGCCGCCTGCCAACTGAACTGCACCCGGTGCCAGCGCCCCGGCTCCCATTGGACCGTCTGCTTCGAGCGGAGCGACGCGAAATCGTCTTTGCCGCCCTTATACACGGCCGTCAACAGTCCGTCACGAAAGAACAAGGTCACGTGGGCGTGCGGATGCGCGATAAGGTGAAACAGCGTGCGGTCTTCCTTGGCCAACCAATCCTCCGGTACGTAGCACTGCAATGCGATCGACCCGTTGGCCGCAGTGAGAAGCCCGTCGGTCGGCAGCGAAATTCCCCCTTCGGAGAATGCCACCGCCGGGTGCTCGGTGTGGCCACCAAGTCGTCGATTTCTCAGAACGGAGGTGCTTTGGTGGCCACCTTCCTGTGGGTGGAACGGTTCATGTTTTCGCATGGTCGTCGAACTGGTCCGCGGCAAGGGAGCTGATCGCAGAGTTCGAGCCATTCGAGCCAGATGCGATGCATGAGCGTCGTTGCGGCTGATTGTTCCAAATCGTTTCGGGCATCGAAGAGGAAGCGTTTGTCGCTTGTTGTTGGCCACGGGTGCTGGGGTGTGGCAGTAAGGGTACAGAGGTTCACTACCCCTTGTTCAAGATAGTGGCTGCGGCGCGTGTTTGCAAGGCTTTTTTGGGCCGGGGGATGGGGAGAAGGTCGGCAGGGAGGCGGAGCGAAGGAGTTTTTCGCCAAAGCGACTTTTCCGGGTTTTTGGTCGGGCGAGACTCCAGTGCGTAAGCAGACGGTGGCAATGGGTTTACGTTGGAGGGCGCGTGCGCAAGTTCGCACTGGCCGAAAGTCGGGTGTCTAAAAAGTCGGTGGAAGCGGGGAGTATCGGACGCAAGAAGCAGTGAGGGGGCGGATCAGCGACCGGGCGTAGCCCGCTTCTCCGTTTTCGGGCCAAGTTTCAGGAAGGGGGATGAAGGGTAGGATGTGCCCGAGGGGTGAATTTCACTACGGCTCATCCGCCGGGCTTTCAATCGCCCAACTGTTGCTATCCAGTACATGCGTGTAGATTTGCGTGGTTGAACTAAACCGCTTCGCGGTGGTTGTGGATGGGCGGCTGACAGCAGGGCCGCCTTTTTCTTTGCGCGATGCTCTTTCTCGGCACAGCAGGTCCATTCGCTACGTCCGGTTGTAACGATTATTCC
>JAAYEH010000172.1 GCA_012728855.1 Rhodopirellula sp.
ATGTCGTCGTCGCCCGCCAATGCCTCGATGGCCAGCGACGGCTGATCGATGAAGAACAACTCCGGGCCGCCGTTGACGCTGACGGTAAAGTCCTGCACTCCGTCGGCCCCGGCATGGGTCGAAGCGTCGCGAGCGATGACCGTGATGTCGTCGTCGCCGTCGGTTCCGAAAATGATGAATGTGCAGCCACCATTCCCGTTGTCCGGCGTATCGACCACGAGCGACTCAATGTGGTCGTAACTGACCGTGCCGCCGAGGGTGAAGAATCCGCCCTCATCGACTTCCGGGCCAGCGAAGAACGCGAACGCTTGTTTGACAACCAGCGTATCTCCTGGGATCACCCCGATCGGGTTTCCGCCGTCGACAAAGACCGGCGAATTGGGGCTGTCGACGTCGACGGTGATCAGGTCGGCGCCGCCGAGCGTGTACAGAGCGAGCTCGTCGGTAATATCCATGCCGATCGTATTGATCGTGTCTGCGACTGGAACGAGGCCGTAGACGTTGTCGACCTGCAAGTTGCCGCCGCCGTCAACGCTGACGGTCATCGTATCGACGTCCTCGGTGCCTTCGACGATGAGCCTGTCTCCGTCGCTCTTGCTGTCGAAGGTGTAGGTATCGGCCCCTTCCAGGCCGGCGGCGGCGAAGGTCGCCGTGGTCGGCTCATTGCCGCCCTCGAGTTGGAAGTCGTTGACATCGGTAAACAGCACGGTTGGCAACACGTTCGACACCACGCGGTCGGTGTTGCTCAGCGGCGAAACGTCTACGCGTGCCGTCGCCATGCCATTGCCGAGATCGACCGTCAGGTCGGCGGCGCTTCCGATGCCGTCGAACAAGATGTGCTCGATACCGGTCGTGACAACATCCGGATTACCTGCCCCCAGGCCGCTGATAATGGTCTCGGCCGGCTCGCTCGAACTCGGCGTGATTCGGCCCGAGCCCGCTTCGATCGTCAGCAAGTCGCTGGCGGAGGGATCGCCGCCGTTGACCCTGATCGAACTGAACACACTCAACGGGAAGACGAGATTCACGTCGTCGTCGCCCTCGAGAGTCTCGATCTCGAGGTTGTCGATGTTGTCGTTGCGGAGTTCCACATACGCGCCGACGGGCGTGGTCACGGTGATATTGCCCGTGGTGGCCGCGACGTCGACGATGTCGCGTCCGTCGGTGCCCATCACGACCAGGGTGTTCGTGCCGACGCTGTTGCCGACAAACTCGATCGAGCCGGCGACGCCCAACTCCAACAGGTCAATCGGCAGGAACGGCACGTCGGTTGCCGCCGCGTCGTGGTAGCCGGTGATCGAGCCGGAATCGCGGGCCGGGCCCGGTGTGAACACGAATCGGTTGTCGCCATCGGCGATTCCGAGGATTCCCAAAACGGAAACATTGTCTTCGCCGCCGAGGCCGTTGTAGATCAATTTCTCAGTGGTGTAGACGAGGGTAGTGTCCAAGTTGATCGTGACGGTCGCCGAGTGCGGGCCGGTGATCTCGATCACCACCGTATCGGTCCCAGTAGTGCCGTTGAGCACCACGGCGTCGCTCGCCGAGGGATCGTTGCCGGCAAGGGTCAGCGCACCGGAGGCGCCGGGATGGGACGTGTCGGCCACGTTCACGTCGTCGTCGCCGGCGCGGCCGTCGATGTTCACGGCGAGCTTATTGCCGAACTCGATCGTTTCATACGCGTCGACCGAAATCAGCCCCGTCTCCACGTCGCCAGGGTTAAGCGGGTTGCCGGGATTCGGAAGCTGATTGTCGCCGCTGTTGGGGCCTACCGTGTAGTTGATGGCGTTGGCGGCGTGGTTGCCGTAGACCGTGAGATTGGCCGGCACGTAGTCGTGGACCGGTTCCAATTCGGTGAATTCGATCCACATCAGCCGGGCGTCGTTGACGTCCTCGTAAAGAATCCGGCCACGATCGGCCAGTGGGCCGACGGTGTAAATAACCTCGTCGACGTTGTTCGGGCTCGGTGTGCCGGTGACGACCAAGTCGTCGTATCCGGCGCCTCCCTTGACCACGATGGGCGTGTCGATCACGTCCGTGCCGTCGACGTCGACGGTCACCAGATCGTTTCCGCCCAGCATGTCGAGAACGAGTTCGTCCTGCCCGTCCATGTTGAGCGTGTTGACCGTCGTCGGGCCTTCGGCGTAGACCGCCGTGACCTGCTCATTGCCGCTGCCGTCGAGACTGGCGGTGAAGTCGTCGGCGTCGGCAGTGCCTTCGATGATCAGCGAGTCGCCGGGGCTCTGGCTGTCATAGGTGTAGGTCTCGGCCCCCTCCAGCCCGACGATGGCAAAGGTGGCGATGGTGGGCTCGTTGCCGCCCTCAAGTTGGAAGTCTTCCACTCGCGTGAAATGCACGTTGGGCAGAACGTTCGAGGAAACGCGATCGGTGCCGCTGAGAACCCAGTTCTCGACGCGAGCCACGGCCGTCCCTCTGCCAAGATCCACAGTCAGATCCTGATCATAAGCTTCTTTCCCCTCGAAGAGGATGTCCTCAACGCCGGTCGTCATAATCGGCGATCCAAGGCCGGTAATATCGGTCACGGACAACTCGACATCGTTGGGGCGGATAAACACATCCACGTCCTGCTGCGGCGCTACGAGAACGACGACGTCGCCCACCGAGGTGTTGCCGCCCTCGACATACACCGCGTTGAAGGGCAATTGTCCGTGGAGGACGAAGGTATCGTCGCCGTCGAGGCCTTGAAGGACGAGATCGGCAATACCGGGCGTATTGACCGGGATGCGAGTATTCAGCAGCACGACTCCCGCCGGATCGACGTCGAAATCGTCGTCGGTGTCGGTGCCGCGATACACCAGGGTGTCGATTCGGCCGACATCGGTAAACGTCAGGCTCCCGCCGTTGCCGAGCCCCTCGAAGTACAGTGGCGAGCTGACGAAATTCTGGAAAGCATTGTCTTGGAACTGAATGTTGCCGGCGTCGAACTGCACGGCGGGCGTGAGCACTTGCGTGCCGTCGATCCAGAAGGTATTGATGGTGAGCGAGTCGTCGCCCGCCTCGCCGTCGTACACGAACAGCTCGATCCCACCCGGATCGGAAGTGTAGTTCAAATCCGGGCAGGCCACCGTGGTGAATTGGCCGATGGTGATCAGCGAATCGTTGACCGCTTCGTCGATCAGAATTGTGGCAGTGTCCGACCCGGTCGGCGTGAAGACGATGTTGTCGGAGCCGGGGGTTTCCAGGACGAGCCGATCCCCTTCGGACAAATCCGGGCCGGCCGACGGCGCACCACCGGAGATATGGACGTTGACACCCCACTCGGCATCGTTGGGAGCCGGGGTGCGCAGCACGATGTCGTCGTCGCCGGCCAGGGCGTCGATATAGAGTTCGTTGACGTCGATCCAGAGGATCGTCAGCCCGCCATTGACCGACGTGGTGAAGTCCTGAACGCCGTCGGCCAGGGGGTGGGTCGAGGCATCACGTGCGATGACGGTAATGTCGTCGTCGGCATTCGTGCCGATGATTAGAGCGCAAGCGACGTTCGCGATGCTAACCCCCTCGATGTGATCGAAACTGATGCGCTCGTGGGCTCCCACGATGATTCCGCCTTCGTCAGTTTCCGGTCCCGCTTCCAGCGCGACCCCCAGACCGCCGGCGTCGACGTTGATCTGATCGCCGGGGGTTTCGCCGATCGGGTCGCCGCCATCGATGAAGATCGTCGGGCTAGTGGCCGACGTGGTGACGTTGAAGGTGTCGTCGCCCGCCAAGCCGAAGACGTTGAGGTTGGCGATGTTGACATAGTCGACGAATTGCCGGCCGGTGATGTTCACCTCGTCGTCGTCGATGTCGATGGTGTTCGCTGCTTCGGTGGCGATGACGGTCAGTTCGTTGACGCCGCCCAGGCCGTCAACGTCGAATTCGTCCACGTTGTTCACCCGCACCAACGGAGTGAACCCTTCACGGAAGACTTCGATGGCGGTGACGTCGGGTGTGACGATAAACTGATCGTCGTCCGGACCGCCGAGCACGACCACGTCGGCATTGGCCGCGTCGACGTTGAGCCGCTCGACGCCCGTAAAGGCGACCGGTCCAAATCCCACTTCGGTCAGCACCTGGTTCTGGAAGTCAATGCTGATGTTGCCGCCGGTTCCCGTGTAATTCAGCACATCGCTGGAAGCATCCGAATCGCCGCCCTGGACGCGGACGGTCAGGTCGCGGAATTGGGCGTCGGTGGTCGCGTCGAAGGCTATATTGAAGGTATCGTTGCCTTCCAGGCCGCGGAGGATAACCTCATCGACCTTGCCGGCGATCGAGCCGAAGGTGATTTCCGTGCTGCCATTGACCGTGATGGCCGGGAAGGCCAGGAATCCGGTCTGGGGCAGCAAGGTGATGACGTCGTCGGCAGACGTGCCGTTGACGATCAGCGTGTCGGAGCCGCCGACGGGTCCGAAATTGGTGGGAGCGGCTATGAAGGCGCGGAAACCCGAGAAGGTGACGGGTACGAAATTGAACGCCCCGGCGCCCACGCTGAATCCGGTCGCCGTGAAGGTGTCGATCGACGCGCCAGGAGTCAACTCGAAGGTGTCGCTGTTGGTCGTGCCGGTGATGCGGAAGATGTCGGCATCGGCAGACTGGGCGACGACCGAGAGGTGCTCGGTCCCGCTAAAGGTGACGGTCGGCTGCAAGGCCGGCCCACCGGGAGGATTCACGACGGTGCCGGCCCCGACACCGGTCGGCGTGTAGAGGTACGAGTCGGCGGTTCCGGCGATGCCGTTGACGATCAGCGTGTCGCTGCCGGTGGGGTCGCCGCCGTTAACGGTGATACCCGTCAGGCCCGTGGGTGTACTGGGATTGTTGAGGTTGATCGTGTCGCTGCCGGCCAGACCATTGAGGGTCAGTGTGGTCTTCTGCGAGAACTCGTAGGTCTCGAAGGCGTCGACGGAGACCAGACCGGTCAGGTTGGCGCCGAAGATGCCGCCGCCGGGACCGGCGGTGTAGTTGATGGCGTTGTCGCCGTTCGTGCCGTTGATGATCAGATTGCCCGCGGCCACGTTGTCGAGTACCGGCTCCAGGCCGGTGAAGCTCACGGTCTGGGTGGGGCCGCCGGCAATGGAGTGAACAATCGTGCCCGAGTCGTTGGTCGCGCCTGGGGTGTACTCGGCGGTAGTGACGGCCGTATTGCCCGTCAGATGGAGCGAGTCGCTCCCGACGCCCCCCTCGAAATGAATCGGCGTTTCGATCAAGCCCGCGCTGTTGTCGACCGTAACAATGTCGTCGCCTCCCAAGGTCCGGAAAAGCAACTGGCCCGGGGCTGGTGCACCGAGGACCGTGTTGGTTACGGTGACCCCACTGGAATCAGTGACCGCCACGCTCCCATTGGCGCCGCCATTGACCGCGAGGTAACTGTCAGCGTCACCATCCAGTCCCTCGATCACTAGCTTATCTTCGTGGAATCCTTCGAATTGGTAGTCCGTTCCACTATCCAGGAACCTGGTCGCAAAAGTCGCTTCGACCGATCCAAAAGAGCTCCCAGCGATGATGAACGTTTCCAGCGAGCCGAAGTGAATCTCGGGGAACGACGTCGAGGTGACGCGTCCGACAAAGGACGCGACAGCGTCATCCACGCGCATCTGGTCATCAGCGACCGGAGTAAGACGGAGCGTGTCGTTGGAATCGGTGCCCGTGAAGGCGATCAGTTCAATTCCCGCCACGTCAATCGGATTCTGCAGCCCGGTAATATCCTGCTCGAGCGGGTTCACAGCGTCGGGAGTAATCGTAACCGTTTCGGCAGCGCCAGGATCAGTATCCGCCGTAATATTGAGCACGTCGCTGGCGCCGGGGCCTCCGCCTTCAACGCGGATGGAGCCGGCCCACGTTTCTAGGGGAAACGCCACGTCGAACGTGTCATCGCCCTCCAGGCCGCGGAGTTCCACGGTCTGGGTCGAATTGATGTTGTAGACCACCGGCGGCCGGTCGTTGACGACGACACTGGCGAAGTCGCGCGGCGTGGGAGCGTCGACGAAGAGTTCGGCCAGTTCGATGTGGTCGTCGGCGTTCGTCCCTTCCACGATCAGCAGGTCCGGCTCCGCCCCGGCGACAAATACGTTTGAGAAACCGGTGACGTAGTTGATGAAGCCCGAGTATTCGACGGGCACGTAGGCGAAGGGAACACCGCTGACATTGCCCGTCGAGTATCCGGTCATCCGTCCCGCGTCGGGCGTGGCCGCGGGCGTGACGATGTTCACGTCGCGGTCGTCCGTGTTCGTCGTACCGAGTGAGTCGCCATCGGCCTCCTGGCCGACGACCTTAAGGTGTTCGATTCCGGTGTAGGAGGCGTCGATGCCGTCCGTTGTGAAGCCTTGGTCCTGAATGCGCCCGGCACCTGTTCCCGTCGGCACAATGAGCAGGAACTCTTGGATCCCGACGCGGCTATTGACAATCAATGTGTCGCTGGCGGTGGGATCGCCGCCGTTAACGATGATACCCGTCAGGCCCGTGGGTGTACTGGGATTGTTGAGGTTGATCTCGTCGCTGCCGGCCAGACCGTTGAGGATGAGGTTTGTCTTGTTCGAGAACTCGATCGACTCGTAAGCGTCGACCGTCACGAGGCCCCTGGCGGCCAGGGAGCCTTGCGTGTAGTTGATGGCGTTGTCGGCGGCCGTGCCGTTGACAGTCATCGTGGCGGCCGGCACGAGGTCGACGACCGGCTCCAGGTTTGCGAACTCGACGAGCATCAGGCGCGTCCCGCCAGCGCTCTCATACTCCAGCCGGCCCTGGCCCACTGCGGGGCCTGGGCTGTAGATCACTTCGTCGACCGCCGTAACTGGCGTCCCGCTGACCGTCAGCGTGTCGGCGCCGTCCCCGCCATCGAACAGGATGGGAACGCTGACCAGGTCGGACGGGGTTGCCGAGTCGACGTCGACCGTCACGCTGTCGTCGCCGCCCAGGCCGAGAACCTGGACCTGGCCAACGCTGCCGGTCGTGACGGTTACGGTGAGCGGGCCGCTGTCCGCGTTGACGTGCGTGACGGCCACTAACCCGGCCGCCGGGTTGGTCACCCGGATGTTGTCGTTTAGCGATCCGCTGGCCGTGGCGCCGGCAAACCCTTCGATCGTCAAAACATCCCCAAGCGTTCCCGCCACCTCGTAGTTGCCCGGCAGCGCGCCAAACAATGCGCCTGTGGCAAATGTCGCAGTGTCCAGACCCAAGGTCATATCAAGGACGAACGTATCCAAGCCGGTGTATTCGATCACGGGCAAGCTGCTGGAGATCACCCTGTCGACCCACTGCTCGGCGTCTTCGACTCGCGCGTCGTCGTTGCCATCGCCAAGGGCAACGGCCAGCGTGTCGTCGGTGTCCGCGCCCGTGTAGCGGATCAACTCATAGCCGCGAGCATTGATCGTCGCCAGCCCGGCATAGCCGACAATATCGGTCTCGTCCGGATTGCTGTTGTCCGGGGAAATGATGACTGTCTGGGCGACGGCTCCGGTCACGCCATTGAGGAACAGGCCATCGCTGTCGGATGGGCCGCCGCCTTCGATGTTGATTGCTTCGATATCGTCGCTTGTGAACGAATTGGCAAACGTCAGAGTGTCGTCGCCGTCCTGCAAGTCGATGTGGAAATTGTCGAAGTTGGCAGTGTCGAACTCCGCATAGCCGGGCCCGGTGTTCGTGGCGCCACTGGAGAACACCCCGTTGGGATCGCTCACTCGGACCAGGGTTCCGCTGCGGGAGATCGTGACGTCGTTTTCCTGGATTTGGTTGGGGGTGACAATGAAACCTGCGTCATCGAAGACCCAGAGAGTTGATACCCCCAACGCATTGTTGGCAATGAATGCGTCGACCGCCAACAATTGCCGCTGCTCCAGCGGTTCCATCTGCAACCGCCGCTCTTTGAGATGACGACCAAGCCCGGCCGGCTTCGTTTGCGTGCCGCGAGCCGATGAACGACGCGTCTTGTTCCGCTTGCCGAAAAGTCTGGACGTCCACATAGTTGTTTCTCCGGAGAAGAAAGGGCGGCGAATTCTCGAATCGCATTACGGTTCAAATACCATTTACGGACCGGCGGCATCCCGCAGGCTGAAGATCATGATGTCATCCAGACCCGGGAATGCAACAAAAGATCAGGTGGAGATCTGGCGACACTCTGGTGAACCTAGGGAACTGCCAGAAACCGCAAGGCCGATGGGGGAAGATGAGAGGAGAGCCTGTTCGGGGGAGCCGGCAACGGCGTGCGGAGACTTGGTGCGGCGACTCGATCGAGACGCTAAATTACTGTGCAGCCGTCATTTACGCCGGTGGGCCCGATGGGCTGGAAGAGGTGCCGTTTGCCGGGAGCGTGGTTCTGAGTCGGAAAACCCGGCCCCGTTCTCCCATCGAAACCCACCCGTTGTGTAATTTTGTTCAAACACCGTTCTGACGAACGATTCTGAGAAAGAGGCGATTTGATTTATGTCGCATACGCGGCAGACGAGCAGAAGACGAGCAGAACGAAATAGGACACTTCGTTTGTCCCGTTGCGGGCTCCCAGCGGGAAGCCCGGCGGCGGCTTGTTTTCAGTTTTCAGTTTTCAGATCGAACTCGCGGGCTCCCAGCGGGAAAGCCCGGCGGCGGCTTGTTTCACGAATCGTGAAACGTGATCCCGATAGCGGCAGATCGCCGCCTAAGGGCGCGCGAATTCGCCGGAATCGAGCCAATCGGGGTGGAAAACCGTCCAGAAGTCCACGGCCAGATGCTCATGCACGTAGGAATAGGGGAGCCATCCGAAGCCGTTCTCCCCCCACTGCGGCCCCCAGGAGTTCAGGATCAGTAATGCGCCTTTGTCGGAACGTACCCAGTGTTGATCGTCGTAGCCCACCGCCACGGCCGCCTGTCCACCAAGACAACGATCGAAAACGGTGGGGGAGGGGATGTCGGCGGCGGCGGATATCGAGGAACAGACCGAAAAGCCGAAAACCGACGGGAAACCCGCGGCCAGAAAAGACCGGACTGTCTGGAGCGTCGCTTTTCCGCGTTTGCCCGGTGTGTCGAGGCGGACATATATCGGCCGAGGCATCCGGTTGGCGGAGGCGAACGCGAAACAGTCCGGCGAGCTGTCCAGACTGGCAAAATCGGAAGGCCAGTGCTCCTCGGGCGGCAGACCGAATCGGGCAACGGCTTTCCAGGTGATCCGCAGTCCGGCGCCCGTATCCCCCGTCCAATTCATCAGGCGGCGGGCTGTATAGTACGCAAAGAGGCGCGACGGATCGATGATCTCTCCCGTCGCCCGGCGGTGAAAGTATTGCACCAGGCTGACGCAGGCGTGTGCCGAACTGCCGGCCAACGGGGCCTGATTCTCCGGCTCCGGGCAGTATTCGCACCAATCGAGGTGGCTGGGCGGCAACTCCTGTGGCACCAGCGCGCCGAGCAAAGGCGCCACACGCTCGTGGTCGGGTACGTAGTCGCGAGGATCGGGCAAATCCCTATGCCAGCCAAGCGTTTGGAACGGATATCTGCCCATGGGCCGGTGGTGAGGCTGGGTCGTGCAGCATTCTTAAGTCAACGTATCTGGTCCAATAACGGGATAATTTGTGTGGCACGCTACACGAGCCCTGGTGACGCTCTGGTGGATCTTGGCAGCAGCCCGGCTGCTGGCGGGAAGTCAGTTGCGGCTTTAATGGGGGCAGCATGGGTAGATCCCGCTTGCCGAGCGGGATCTCGGTGGCATGGTTCCGCTCGGCAAGCGGAACCTACAAAACAGGTTCCGCTCGGTAAGCGGAACCTACTAATGACGACATCGGAACGGTGGTGGACTTCAAGCGGGGCTGTGGGGGAGGTCTGAACCGCCGTTGGCGGAGGGCATGAGAAGTGACCAGCGAACCCCTTGTCCCGATCCGTCGCCGGTGAAACGGATGAGCCGGTGTTTCTGATTGCGATTCAGCGAGTTGATCGTGTCGTGAAGGCGACGCTTGGGATCTTGCTCGCAGTGCGGCGGCAAGGGGTCGTCGATTTTAACCGGCCAATCTTCTTCTTCAAAGGCGGCTAGAATCCGCTCTTGATTGGCGGCGGGCACCTTGAACTGTTTGACCAGGTAGGGGCCAACGCGAAGTTCCTGACGCTGCCTGTCCCATTTGGGGGCGAGATTGGCAAGTTCCTTGTGCGGCGCACCGTTGCCGTTCGATGCCGGGATGGCGGCTTCGGGACGAGCACCGTTGATCGTCGCCTGGTTCTTTCGCGACTGAGTCAACGCCTCCTGGGCGAACTCCACGCCGGACTCCGTGAGGACAAAACAAGTGCGCCGGGCAAAGGTCAGTCCGGACGAGCGCCGAAAGGTCCGCGAAGTCTCGTGGGAAACGGTCATTTCGCGGCCGTGCTCGACGTAGCCTTTGCAGAGCAGCCAACGAAGATCGTTGGACGTCAGGCCAGTCTTCCGCAGGAGACTGATCTCGACGGCGAAATCCCAAACGCTTCGGCGCAGGTCGGCCGCATAGAACTGCGCTTCCAGCAGTAGCCGCAGCGCGTCATTGCGTCTCGCCGACAGGGGGGGCGCGGAACCGATTCGGAACGTCAGCTTCGGAGGCGCGGGCTGCTGCGGAGGATTCATTACGGCAATACGAGGTGCGCTCATCATTCGGCCTCCGCTTGGACTCGCCGGTTCCGCCCCCGCCATGGAACGTTCAGCGGCCTTCTAGAATAGAACTCAAGCCATGCTAAGGACAGTTCGATTGGGGGTTGAATACTCACCAACCGCAACAAACGTCCTTGAACTGCTGACAGTCGCCCCATTATTCCACTGTCGTCAAGGGCGTACATCGGAATATTCGGCAAACAACGCCTCAGGGATTCCCTTAGGCGCCCCTGAGGTGGTTGGGTAGAAAAACGGAACAGACACCTGCCCTCAACATCGGAGGATAAGGAAAACTCCGTTCAAGTCAACCATCCTGAAGTGGTGGTTTTCGAGTGAATTATCCGCCGGGGGGTTTCCGACATTTGCCCGGATTGCCTGCAACCGTTAGTGGATATTCTGTGAACACCAAGAAACGGCACCGGGCCGGTAGGAAACCTACCGGCCCGGCGTTAGCTGCTTATCAAGCGATGGTCAGATTCTAGTAACGCAGCTCCGCACGAGCGACGAAGCCGTCGAAGGTGATCGTGTCGCCCAGATCGTTGTAGTTGTTGTTGTGAACGGCAGAGATCCAATCGGCCGTCGTCACGGTGTTGAACCAGCCGCTTACCATGTAACCGCCGGTCACTCGGAAGGTGCCGTTGCAGTTCTGCCAGCCGGCACCCAATTCGAGATCCAGGATGGAAACCACCCGGCCGGCTTTCCAACCGGTATTGATCTGGACGGGATCCCCCGGGATCTCGCCCTGGATATAGTCGGCGTCGAACTCGCCGGCGAGGAAGCGGGCGGAGCCGCGGCCGTAGACCAGCAGGCCACAGTCGCGGGCATAGCGCTCGGCCTCAAGGCCAAGGCGGATACCGCCGCCGTCGAACTTGATGTTCGTGTCGACGAAGCTGCCGTTCTGATTGCCGAAAAGCTGCGAGGCGAAGGTCTCTTCAAGGTGGCCATAGGAAACGCCGGCCAACCAAGTCAACGATGTGCGGCCATTGCAGTAGAAGTTGCTGCGATAGTCGACGTCGACCAGTTGGAATTCGATGTCGTACTCGGCCGTGGCGTCGAGGTCGCCGCTGTCGACGTTCAACGTACCGGGATGCGAAACCAACCAACGACCGATCGCGCCGGGCTGATCGACGGTGAACGAGTCCTCCGTATCAGCTCGCCACCAAGTGTACTGCATCGCCAGTGCGGCATCGCAGTCGAGCATGAAACTGCCGCCGATGCGGAAGCCCAGGTCGTAGTCCGGATCGACCAGGGCAACTCGCCCCACCTGGTTGACCGTCTCTGTGCCGTCGTTCTGAACCGCATAAGGAACTTCGACGTCGCGAGCCCGCAGGTAGAGCACATCACCAAAAAACGTCCAGCGGGGCTGGTAGCACGGATCGACGCAGGCGATGCCCGTGTCGCAGGTGCCGTCTGTGCAAACTTCACCGCCCGTGCAAGTGCTGCACTCGCCGGCGGGAGCGGCGGGGGCAGCGGTTTTTTCTTCGCCCGCATAGCCGACGCTGCGAATGTCGTAGCCTTGCTGAGCCATTGCCTGCTGCGCCGCGAGCAGGCCAACCATACAAGCACTGAAAACAATTCTCGCCTTCATACCCCCCAGTCCTCCATGTGAAAGATTTAGCACAGCCGTGTGCCGTAACGGGCCCTCGTACTTGCTCCGCCTGCCTGGAAATGGTGTCGTACCAAGCTGCATGGCGTGCATCAGTCGTTGTATCGCCCTCCCGCGCAGTGATATTGAAAAGAAGCTACCTGGGCGGCAAGATTTGGCTAGATGTCCCAGATTCACACATGGCCTTCAAACGCGTTGGTTGACGGATCCCGGCACATTGCCGGACCACGGACGAACCCCTATACTGGACGACTGGTTGGCTGGCAGTGGTTCCAGTCAACACTGCAGTTGAATCCGTTCGCTTGCCCCCCCTCCAAGAAGGCATCTCGTTGACATACAACCTGCTTCAAGTACACCTGTGGCATTGGCTTGCATTCGCCGTTTTGGTGGTATTCTTGCTCGTCCTTGATCTGGTCGTCTTCCACCGAAGAATCCACACACCCACGCTTCGGGAGTCAGCCCTGTGGAGCGGTTTTTGGGTCGGTTTGGCGTTGGCTTTCAATGCCTTTGTGTGGTGGTGGGGATACCAGACCCACGGCAACTCCGAGGCGGGCACGAAGTTTCTCACCGGCTACCTGGTCGAAAAATCGCTCTCCGTCGACAATCTCTTCGTCTTCGCGGTGATCTTTCGCTATTTCCATGTCGAGTTGAAGTACCAGTACCGCGTCTTGTTCTGGGGCGTGCTGGGCGCAATCATCCTGCGATTGGTGTTTATTCTGGCCGGAGTGGGGTTGCTCCACCTCTTCGATTGGACATTGCTCGTCTTCGGCGTATTCCTCGTCTACACGGGATTTCGCTTGGCGTCGGCGCACGGCGAAGAGGTGCATCCGGAGCACAACCTTTTCCTCCGGACCGCGCGGCGATGGCTTCCCGTGACGAAAGGATTTCACGAGGAGCATTTCTTTTGGCGGGAGAATGGGCGTCTTTACGTGACGCCGCTTCTGCTGGTGCTGTTGGTGGTGGAGAGCAGCGACGTGCTTTTCGCGGTCGACAGCGTTCCGGCCATTCTCGGCATCACCAAGGATCCGTTTATCGTTTTCACATCGAATATCTTCGCGATCCTCGGACTGCGCGCTCTCTACTTCTTGTTGGCCGGAGTGATCGACCGCTTCCGCTATCTCCATTATGGGCTGGCCGCCATTCTGGTCTTCATCGGCCTGAAGATGTGCGGAGAATACGCGGGCGAAAAATGGCTGAACGAACCCCCGCACTTCATCCCGGCTTGGGTGTCTCTGCTGGTGATCGCAACGTTTCTCACTGTTTCCATTGTCGCGTCGGTCGTGGCCACCCGCCGCGAAAACGGCAGAGACGCGGTCGCCGAGGTGGAAGCGGAGAGTCCGTCCGAATTGGAGACCGATCTGGTCGACTCGCCATGAGCGTTCACCGCATTCGCTTGCGAGAACCGTGGCGGCATCTGCGGGTTGAAGGGAATGTCCAATGGAGGCGGAAATTCAACCGCCCCAGCGGGCTTGGACCGGAGCAGCGGATTTGGATCGAGGTAAAGAATCGTTCTCGCGGCGTTGCCGTTTACCTCAATGGACGGCATCTGGGCGAGACGCCCGCCGGTGCCGAGGCCGTGCGGTTCGAGCTTACCGGGCTGCTCGATCTTCACAACGAAATTACCCTGATGAGTACGGACGCCCCTCAGCGGTTGCCGTCACCGTTGCCCGCCGAGGTGAGCCTGGAGATAGTTGACTTGGGCTCGTAGATCTTGGATCCTGGATCCCACCCGTTTACCGTCAAAGCTTGTCGCACTCACGAAGAGGTTCCGCACCATGCAACGAAATGTCCGTATTCCGTCAGCCTTTGTTCCGACCTGCCTCGCTGCGCTTTTGGTGATCGCGCCGGGTCTCTCGCTCGCCGCCGAGCCCAATTCGCTTACGCCGGAGGAGATCGCCGAGGGCTGGATCCTGCTGTTCGACGGCGAGAGCCTCTTCGGGTGGAAGAAGGCGGGAAACGCCGACTGGAAAGTCGCCGATGGCGCCATCACGGCGAGCGAGGGCGACGCGGGGTTGCTGGTGACCACGAGCCAGTTCGGCAATTACGCCCTCAAGGTCGACTTCCGCGCCGCGACGGAAGCCAATAGCGGCGTCTTTCTGCGGACCAGCCCCAACCCCGGCCCCGACGACGTCGCCACGAGGTGTTACGAGGTGAACATCGCCGACGCCGGACAGAATGACTTTCCCACCGGCAGCCTCGTCCAGCGCAAGAAGGCCGAACCGGTCGAACCGAGCGGCGACTGGCGAACGTTCGAGATCACGGCCGATGGCGGGCGGTTCACGGTCAAGCTCGACGGCAAGGAAGTCTGCGACTACACCGACCCCAATCCCCTCGGCCGCGGATTCATCGGGCTACAGTTTCGTTCCGGAAAAGTCGAGTTCCGCAATGTAAAACTCCAGCCGCTGGCAACGAAGAGCCTCTTCAACGGCAAGGATCTGGCCGGCTGGAAGACCTATCCGGACATGGCGAGTGTCTTTTCGGTTACGCCCGCAGGCGAACTCAACGTGAAGAACGGGCGGGGACAGCTCGAAACCGAGGGCCAGTTTGAGGACTTCACGCTCCAACTCGACGTCTTTGTTAATGGCAAAGGTCTCAATTCGGGGGTCTTCTTCCGCTCGATCCCCGGAGAGACGATGAACGGGTACGAGTGCCAGATCCAGAACGCTTACGAGAATGATGACCCCAAGGGGCCGAATGCCTGCGTTACCGGCGGCTTCTTCCGCCGGCAGGACGCCCGCAAGATCGTCGCAAAGGACTTCGAGTGGTTCACCCTGACGCTGCACGCCGACGACAATCACATGGCCGCCTGGGTCAACGGCTATCCGGTCAGCGACTGGACGGATCGTCGCGAGCCGAATCCGAACCCGCGCAAGGGACTGCGGCTGGAAGCGGGAACCATCCAGCTTCAGGGACACGATCCGACTACGGACTTCTCCTTCCGAAACCTCCGCATCGCGGAGTTGCCGCCGCGCTAAGCATCGGCGAGAGAATAAGCGTCGAATTTACCTAAGACGCATCAGCCCGGCTGCTTCCGAGCAGCCGGGCTGATAAACGGGTAGGCTTTCATCTGCTGCTCGCCTAAGCGGTCAACTCGGCCGGTCGCCGGAATTCCCCCGAAGCCAACCATTCCGAATCGAGCACGGTCCAAAAATCCCTGGCCAAGCCACTCGACGCATAGGCATAGGGCAGGTGGCCGTACCCTCGATCCCCCCAGCCACGCCCCCAGGAATTCCGAATCAGCAACGTGCCTCGCACGGACCGGTATCGTCGGTTGTCGTCGTACCCAACGGCCATCACGGCCTGACCTCCACGGACCCGGTCGAAGTTCGTTGGGCAGGGAATTTCCGCTTCATTGGACAAGGAGTTGAAAACCGGGAAGCCGAAGACACAGGGAAACCCCGCGGCCAAGAACGAGAGCACGGTTTCCAGGACTTCTTCCCCCGCGCGCCCCCGACCATCGAGGCGCAGGTAACAGAGCGACTGAAACTTGCGGGAATAGGAGTAAAGAAATCCCTCGGGCTCTTCGTCGAACCGGTCCGGTTCGTACGGCCAGCAGTGATCCGGCGGCGCGCCGTAGCGGGCGATGGCCTTCAACGTCGTTCGCAATCCAACCGCCGAATTGCCCTCGCAGCCGGCGAGATGCCGAGCCCTCTTGTAGACAAACATCGCCGACGGTTCAATCAGATGCCCGTTCGCCCGCCGTTCGAAGTATTGGATCAGCCCCAGGCAGGCATGGGCGGACGAGGCGCGAAGCCATTGCTGGTCCGTAACCTCGTCGCAGTACTCGCGCCAATCGGCCCGCTCGGGTCGGAGCTTCGTGGGGGGTAAGCCCTCCAACATCTTCGCGATGGTCTCGATGCCTGGCTCATAGTCGAGCGGATCCGGCAGGTCGGGTTGCCAGCCCAATCCATCAGGCACGAATTTATTCATGGCGGTGCTGCCGAATAATGCGCGAGTTGCCTCGAGAACGGAAGTGCGATCAATGCCAACGTATCTTGTCCCAACTGGAGCCGGCGTCAAGGATCACTCTAGTAGCGTTTGGGTGGCGGTCTGGCGCAAGTCCGTGTCCGCAATCCGGCCCACTCAGATCACTGCCGTGGCGAATTGATGCCCATTCTTGCCGGGCGAGAGCAACTCCCACCGGATCCCCTCTCCCCGACCGTCACCGCTGAATCGAATCAGACGATTCCTCTGATTCCGGTTCAAAGCGTTTACCGTCGTGTGCAGACGCAGTTTGGGCGACTGCTCGGGAACGGGGGGCAACGGATCGTCGATACGGACCGGCCAGCCCTCCTCCTCGAACGCCGCCAAGACATGTTCCTGGTTGGGGGCCGGCACCTTGAATTCCTTCACGATCCTCTCACCGACGAGGAGTTGCTGGCGAGCGCGATCCCAAATGGGCGACAGGATTGCGACGGCAAGACAGGGCGCGGGCCGGTGATCGACTGGCGGGGGTGCCGGCACGCATGTCCGGCAGAGACGCCGGGCAAACGCAAGACCGGCTTCTGTCAGCACGAAGCAAGATTTTTTCCGCAACAGAAGGCCGCAATTGCGGTGAAAGTCCCTTCCTTCCCCAGTAAGCGTTCGTCTCTCGTGCCCATGCTCCACGAAGCCTTTATGAACAAGCCAGCGGATGTCGGGGGTGAACAAACCGACCCTCATCAGGTCGGAGATTTCGACGGCAAGATCCCATATGTCGTACCGCAGGTCGGCGGCGTACTCGTGCGCCGCCAAGAGAATCCTCATCGCAGCTCGATGCTTCTCCTCGATTCGCACTTCCGCTTTGACGTTCTCTTCATCCACTCCGACGACTGTTTCTAACCAGTGTGTCGGCCCCGCCGTTGCCCTCGGCAGACCCATGCCAACCCCCTGCCAAACACCTTGGCGCGTTGAAATTAATTCCTGTTTGTGGCGTCCTGCAACGCATGTTCCTACCGGCTCAAACCCGTCGCTGGCCCAAACCTATCCTTAACGAAACGCAAGCATACTAGAAACGATCTCGTGATTTCGACTATCGGTAAGATGCTCGATTTGTTACCAGAAAATTCCCTAGTCGTACATCTTCATCGACCGAGCATCGCGTTCGTTGTATTGTACAGAATCCGCACTCAACCCATTTTCACTGTTGGAAGTCCAGCGGGAGAACTAAAGGGAGATCGCATTCCTCCCAAACGACCTTTCTTTCCAAATCACCCGCTGTCCCGCTGAACTGGTTAAGGGCGAAATGCAACCGTGTCGAGACATAACTCTCGCACAACATGGGAGCCGGACCTGCGGCGTGCTCCAAGCTGTCGCGGTGCCCGCGTACGTGACGCGGTACTCCCGGATTCGACGAGAATCGCGAATATTGGCTCTTACCCTTTGAGGGATCATCATGGGTGGATTGCCCACCGACCATGAAACTTCATTTTCGTGGGAGTGATTCAGAACTCGCCGAGGACTTCGCCTGCCGCGATTGTCGAGAGTCCCTGCCAGGTGGCCAGATGGATAGTCTCGGAGATGAAGCGGGTGGAGCCGTCGGCCATGGTCACGTTGACACCGCCGGGGTGCTCGCTACGGGCAGCATAAGCACCGCGACCGGTGCTGGAGGTGCAATCGTACTTTGCGTGACGTGAGTCGTTGGGCGGGAAAACGGCGTTGTAGGCCCAGGTGGTACCGTAGTTCTCCCACATCCAAGCATGTCCCCGACTTCCGCCTTCTTCCGGGCCGGCCGGATCGGCCGTTCCTGCGATGCAGGCGGTCCAGTCGTTCCGGTGAAGTGCTTTCGGCTCGCCGGTGCGGCATTCGGACAGGGCCATGGTGTTGGACATGCCATCGGAGATTCTGGCGATTCTGATCACGAATCGGCTATTGAACGCGGATTCGGTAGTATTGATTCGGAACATGCCGCACTCGGAACTGATTGTGGGAGAGAGGGTGGCGTCGCTGCCGGTGCAGGCCACGTAGTTCGAGGGCGCCCAGTTCGCCACGGGTTTGGTCAACTCGGCGCTGGGGCAGCGGAAGGCGGGGATCTCGGTGCCTCGCACTTCGTCCCGCGCCTTGTTGGCCGGAGCGCCGGCGGCCCACCAGTAGTTTAACGTCCAGCAGTCGATCTTGTCGTAGAGGGGGATCTGTTCCATGAAGGGCAGAATCCTGGCACGCCAAGTGACGTTGTTGGATTGGGTGTAGTCCGGTGCGAAGGGTGGATAAATTCGCACCGACGCCAGCGGAAAGACCTTGTGCGAGTCGTGGTAACTGTGCAGAGCCAAGCCGAGTTGCTTGAGGTTGTTGGTGCATTGGCACCGCCGCGCCGCCTCGCGCGCGGCCTGCACGGCCGGCAGCAATAATGCGATCAGAACGCCGATGATGGTGATCACGACCAGCAGTTCCACGAGTGTGAAGCCGAGACGACGCGGTTGAGAGAGCATGACCGGACCTTCGACTCTGGAGATCGAAAGATCAACAACGCCATCATACCGGCACACCTCACCAAGTCAAAGAAGTCTTCGCTCCAACGTCGAAGAACCGATAGGGTTTTTCCGGAGTAGAAGTTGCGTTTCTGGGGTTTCGTCCCGATAACCGCGAGAGCCGACATCTCTCGACGTTCAACTTCGCCTGTTCGCACCCGAAGACCTCATACCATATCTCCACCATCCCAGCACCAAAGCGACACTCGTTCGACTGTGCAGATACTGCGGTGCGTGAATGGACCGCATTTTGCCGCGGTATCAATGCAATTGGTGTCGAACTCTGCGCGGCGGCCCGCAAGCTATTCAGGAAAGCGGTTTCTCTTATGCCGGGGGGAGGGACTTCCCGCAATCCCCTATCTTTTCACCGCCCGACGCGCGTTCGGTGCCATGCCTCCAACATGCGACAAAAGAGAAGGACTAGATCACTACTAGTACAACACCAGAGCGGTGCTTGTACAGCGGTGCAGCAGCTATAGCATCCTGATTAGTGGTCTGTTAGCCGGCGGTTTGCGGATCGTTTCTCTCGCGAGAAAACGGTGGAGGGCGGGAGACAATGAGTTCGACTGGAGAAGGTTGATGGCGACAGCGGCGGCCCCTTCGGGATTGATGGCGGCTTCTTCCCGCAACGGGGCGTGGCCCCGTTACGGGGCCGTGCGACCGTTGGGCGTTGTCGAGAGCGTGGCGCTCGCGCTTTGGTGCGCGTTCTTCCTGCTGTCGCCGGTCTATTTGATTCCCAGCGGATTTCCGCAATTGGCGGATTGGGTAATCGTCGCGTTGCTGCCCATCCTGTTCATTCAAAGCGGACTGCGACTCCCCAAGCAGGCCGTCCCGATTGTCAACGCGGTAAGCGTTTTCATGCTTTACGCGGTGGTGGTCAATCTCGTGTGGACCGCCTTGCTCAGCGACGCCGGGTTGGTACGTTACCCGAGCTTTTTCGCGTTCAATTTCGCTGTCTGCATCGTATTCGCGTCGCTTTACCAAAATTACCGGCGGCGGGTTCTCGACTGGACGGCCGCGGCGCTTTGCGCTTCGATTCTGATCCAGATGGTGGCGGTGACCCTCGAAGTGTCGTCGTCGGGGCGGGCACGGGCCGCCGGACTGTTCAATAACCCGAACCAGGCGGGCTATCACGCATTGCTCTGCGCCAGCCTTTTCTGGGTCTGGAGCGAATCGGTGCGTGTTCCCCGTGCGCTGGCCGGATGGTTGCCTTTGTGCGTCTACGGAGGGGCGGCCTATTTGACCGCCATGAGCTTGTCGCGGGCCGCCGTGGCGTCGGTCGCGATCCTGATGCTCTTGGCGGGTCTTCGCAGCCGTTTCGTGCTGGTGGCCGGACTGCTTGTCGCGGGCATCCTGGCGGTCGCGCCGGCCGAGTGGAACCGGGTGGAGCGTTTCCAGAGCCGCATCGAGAAGAAGTCGCGAGGTGCCTACGAGGAGGCGATGTCGCGAGGGTACGACCGGATGCTGAATCATCCGCAATACCTCGTATTCGGCGCCGCCGAGGGCGCCCAGTATCGCATCCATTCGATACGTCCCGCCGAGATGCACTCTTCGTTGGGCACGGTGCTGTTTTGCTACGGCGCCGTGGGACTGGTGCTCTTCTTGTACATCTTCTTCGTACTGGCGAGGGGATGCGGGGTATCGTCGCTGCGATATCTTCTCCCCGTTGCCGTTTTCGGTCTGACGCATATGGGACTTCGGCAGTCGGAGTTCTGGATCTTGCCGATTATGGTCGCGTGTCTCCAATGGCCGGAAAAGGAACCGTCGACTCGGCAATCGTGAAATGGAAGTTCGCATTCGCTTTGGACCGCTGGAGACAAGAAAGGCAACTGGATGTCTGACGACCTGAAACACCCCATCATCATTCTGGGAAACACGCGTTCCGGCACCACGATCGTGCAGAAGGTGATGGGTGTCCATCCGAATGTCGAGCCCTGGTACGAGCCCCGAACCCTTTGGCTCTATCCCGACCCGGGACGACGTCACGACGAGTTCGACGAAAGCGATGCGACCGACAAAGCCAAACGCTATATCCGCAAACGCTTTCTGCGATTTCAGCAGCAGCACGGAAACCGCATCGTCCTGGAAAAGACGCCCGCGAATATCCTGAAGATCCCGTACGTACGGGCGATCTTTCCGGAAGCGATTTACCTCTTCGTGGTGAGAAACCCCTTCTCCTTCATCAGTTCCGTCGAACTGAAGTGGCAAGGAAATCTCCCGCTTTCCACCCAAGGAATCGCTCGGCGCCTCAAGTCGACACCGATCACCCAGTTGCACCGTTACGTGGGCCGTTTCCTGGGGGACAAGTTCGCCAAGTACGTCTTGCGGCGGAAGTATCTGTCGCTCTGGGGACCGCGCTACCGGGGCATGGAGCAGGATCTGAAGGAACACGATCTGCTGACCGTCGTCGCCAGGCAATGGTCCGTCTGTTCGAAAAAGGCCGAGAGGGATTTAGCCCGCTTCGCCCCCGGCGAGGTGCTACGGTTGCGGTACGAAGACTTCGTCGAAGATCCGATTTCCGATTTGGAACGCATTGCCGCGCACTGCGGTTTGGAAATGACCGCCGATATGGCGAAAGCCGCCAAGGAGTGGGTCAAATCCGATCGACAAAGCAAGTGGCGCCGCTTTGATCCCCGCGAGTTAGCCCGAATTCTTCCGGAGATCCGTGGCGAGATGCAACGGCACGGCTATGAGATCCCTGACGAGCTTGTCTTGGCAAACGAAACTGTCCACGTCTGAGGTAAACCATGATTCTCCAACGAGTCCAGTCGCAAGTCACGATGTCCGTTGACAAGACCAGGTCGCACCGGGCGTCCCCGGACATCCTCTGTACACTGGGGCCGGCATCGCTGGATCGGCGAACGAT
The DNA here is from genome assembly GCA_012728855.1 of Rhodopirellula sp. GTDB lineage: Bacteria > Planctomycetota > Planctomycetia > Pirellulales > Thermoguttaceae > JABWBD01. The sequence continues at coordinate 21,483 of JAAYEH010000172.1, forward strand.
TCAGCGCCTCGAACAGAGCGGTGCCACACTGTTTCGCATCAATCTGTCCCACACCAAGGTGGCCGATCTGGCGCGGATCGTCGAGACAATCCGCGGCGCAACGCAGGTTCCGATCTGCCTCGACAGCGAGGGGGCTCAGATTCGCACCGGTGAGTTTGTCGACGGCAGCATCCACCTCCGCGACAGCACTGTGGTGCGTGCCCACTTCCGGCGCGTTCCCGGGGACGACCGGAACTTCAATTTCTATCCCATCGGCATTGCTGAACTTCTGACGGAGGGAGACTTCATCAGCATCGACTTTAATTCGGTCCTGGTGCAGGTGATTGCCAAAGGCCCCGACAGCGTCAAGATGCGCGTGCTGCAAGGGGGGCTCGTAGGGCAGAACAAGGCCGTCACCGTCGAGCGCGACATCCCGATGGCTCCCCTGACCGACAAAGATCGAGATGCCCTGGAACTGGGGTGCAAGCTCGGCCTGACGCATTTCGCGTTGTCCTTCGCCGGTCGCGGCGAGGATGTTGCAGAGATGCGCCGCCTCGTCGGCGACGACGCCTTCGTGATTTCCAAGATTGAATCGCTCAGCGGGCTGGAGAACCTCGAGGAGATCGCCGCGGCCTCCGACGCGTTGTTGATCGACCGCGGCGACCTTTCCCGGCAGGTGCCGATCGAGTTGCTTCCGCAGACGCAGAAGAGCATTATCCGGCGGGCCAAGGCGGCGGCACGACGTGTCTATGTGGCCACCAACCTGCTGGAGTCGATGGTCTCGATACCTACCCCCACGCGGGCCGAGGTCAACGACATCTACAACACGTTGGCCGATGGCGCCGACGGTCTGGTTCTCGCCGCCGAGACGGCGATCGGCAAGTACCCCATCCAATGCATCTCGATGGTGAACAAGTTGATCCACGCGTTCGAGCGAGGCGAGCCGGACGGGAGCCAGTCGTCGCTCGATGCCGTCTCACTGCTGGTGGAGCCGCACGGCGGCCGGCTTATTCACCGCGAAGCCGGACCCGGCGATCTCGATGCTCTGGAGCGTCTGCCGCGTCTGGCCGTGGCTGAAACCGAACTGATGGACTGCGAACAGTTCGGCTACGGAACCTACTCCCCGCTCACGGGGTTCATGGCGCGAGAAACGCTCGAGTCGGTACTGGACACTTACCGGCTGCCCACTGGAGAAGTTTGGACCTTGCCGATTCTCCTGCAAGCCGGCTGGGAGAACATCGAGGGGTTGGCGATCGGAGACCGCGTCGCGCTTACCGACGAGCAGGGAACCGTGTACGCCTTGCTTGATGTCACAGATGTCTACCGATACAACCTTGAAGACCTCGCCGAGAGGATGTTCGGCACCACCAACCGCCAGCATCCCGGTGTCGCGCGGCTGGTGCGGCAGGGCGACTGGTTTCTGGGCGGAGATGTAACGCTCGTCCAGCCACTGCCATCTCCTCACCGGCATTACCTGCTCACACCGGCGCAAACCCGATTCCTGTTCACGCGGCTGGGTTGGTCGCAAGTCGTCGCTTTTCATAGCCGGAATCCACCTCACCGCGGACACGAAGCGATCCAGATGCAGGCGTTGGAGCAGACCGGCGCCGACGGGATCTACATCAACCCCGTGTCGGGACTGAAAAAACCCGGCGATTTCCTGCCCGAGCCGATCCTGCTGAGCTACCAGACGCTGTTGGAATTCGGCTGCCTGCCGAAGGGCAAAGTCGTTCTCGGCAGTTTCTTCACGTATTCGCGCTACGCCGGACCGCGCGAGGCGGTCTTCACGGCGTTGTGCCGCAAGAACATGGGGTGCAGTCATTTCATCGTCGGCCGCGACCACGCGGGATTCGGCCATTACTATTCCCGCCACGCCAATCGGGAGTTGTTTGAATCGTTGGGTGATCTGGGCGTCCAGCCGGTGTTTTTTGAAACGGTGGGATACAACGGCGAGACGGGTAAATACGAAGTCGATCGCGGCCAGTCGCTCAAAATGATCTCGGGAAGCGAGGTTCGGGACACGCTGCGAGCGGACAGGCACTTGCCCGACTGGTTCATGCGCGACCTCGTCCAGGAAGTGTTGTTGGCGGAAATGAAAAGCGGCAAACCGGTGTTTTACGAATAGGGCGGCCACCCGAGAGCCTGCCATTGGAGTTCCGTTCATCCATTAAGGGAACAACATAAATGTCCAGCGACGACGTCGGCACCATCTTGCTTACGCTCAGTGTTCTATTGGCCAGCACTCACTTCATCGGCTATGTGTTTCTGCGTTTGCGCCAACCTCGTCTTGTCGGCGAGATTCTTGCCGGCATTCTCTTGGGCCCTTTTGTTCTGGGACGACTCGCACCGTCGATTTCCGCCCACCTTTTCGGAACGTCTACGGAGGTCAATACGATCAGTGTTGTTACGGGTTTTCTTTACTGGTTCGGGTTGCTGCTGTTGATGTTTATCTCGGGAAGCCAGGTGCGCCGGGTGTTGGCGCAAGAAAACCGCCGCGCGACGGCCTGGATGCTTGGAGTCGGCACACCGCTGCCGTTCTTGCTGGTGCTGGGCTTAGGGATGTTCTCACTGTTGCCCGTCGAATCTCTGGTGGGATCAGCCGGACATCGAACTTCAGCGCTTTTGATCCTGTCGATCGCGGTCGCCGTTACCTCCATCCCGGTGATCTCACGCATCTTCTACGATTTGAAGATATTGCACACTCGGTTCGCCAGCTTGATTCTGGGGGCCGCATTGCTGCAGGACATCCTTCTCTGGGGTGTTTTGGCAATTGCGACCGCCATTGCAGCGACGGCCACGCTTGCACAACAGCAGGCAGTGAGCATGATTTCGGGTCACGTCGGAGCCACTCTCGCCTACGTCGCGGTGGCGCTGTTCGTGACGCCGCACCTGTTGAAGAAGCTCAACGGCTCCCGCTGGAACGTGTTCCGCAAAGCTTCTCCCTTGGGGTACGTGATTCTGGTTCTTTTCCTCTACACCGTTGTTGCCGCCCTCCTGGAGGTGAACCTTGTCTTTGCCGCCTTCCTGGCCGGTTTCGGCGTGGTGGGCGGCGTGGGCGGGACGGAGAGGGAACGATTTTCCAAGGTGTTCGAGTCCATTGAACAATTTGCCAGTTCAACGTTTATTCCCATCTACTTCACGCTGGTTGGGTACCGACTCGTTTTCGGTACCGAGTTCTCCTTGAGCATGGTGCTGGTGTTTCTAATCGGCTCTTCGTTACTCTCGGTCCTCTCCGTGGGTCTGGCGGCGAAGCTGGCCGGGTTTCGAAAACTCGATATCGTCAATATCGCGATCACGCACAACGCCAGGGGCGGCCCGGGCATTGTGCTGGCAAGCGTGGCTTATGACGCGGGGATCATCAACGCGGCGTTTTATACCAGTCTGGTGTTGACGGCAGTGCTCACGTCCCAGGCGGCAGGGGTGTGGCTGAGGTTTGTCCTCAGCCGGGGATTGCCTCTGTTGTCGAGCAACCCCGAGGAGACGTGGCAGGTGGCGCCGAGCGCCGCCATACAGGATCAGCCGTCCCATCAAAGCCTGGTGCCATTGAGGATAGGTGAATGATTGACGACCCCGAAGCAGTGGCAACAAGGAGACCCACGGTGCGAATCGCTTTCATCATCACCCGAACGGACGTTGTCGGCGGGGCCCAGATCCACGTCCGCGATTTGTCAACGGCGCTGAGGGCGGCCGGCCACGACGCCGTCGTCGTTGGCGGCGCCGACGGGCCACTGGCGGATCAACTGCGAGAACGGGGCGTTCCTTTCTATTCGCTGCGCCATCTCACCCGGCCGGTTGGACCGCTTGAAGACGCCCGTTGCATCCTTGAACTTCGGCGGACCCTGCGTAAGATTCAGCCCGACATCATTTCCACCCACTCCACGAAGGCCGGATTCATCGGGCGAATCGCCGGCAAGACCCTCGGGATTCCGACGCTGTTCACGGCACACGGCTGGGGGTTCACCGAGGGGCGGCCCCCCTTGCAGTCGCTCGCGTTCTGGGCCGTCGAGCGAGCCACGGCGGCATGGGCGGCGCGGATCATCACGGTCTGCGAGTCGGACCGTCTGGCCGCCGCTCGCACCCATCTGGCCACGCGCAATCACCTGGTCACGATTCACAACGCGATGCCCGACGTCGGCGAGACACTTCGGGCAAACCCCGAACCGTCGCCGCCACGGTTGGTGATGGTCGCTCGGCTCTCGACCTGGAAAGACCAGCCGACGCTGCTCAGCGCCTTGGCCGAGTTGAAGGATCTCGATTGGCGGCTCGATCTCGTTGGAGACGGTCCCCTGCGCGGAGAGGTCGAAGCGTTGGTGGACACGTTGGGACTCGCATCGAAAGTGGGTTTCCTCGGCTTGCGCCTCGATGTGCCCGAACTGCTCGCGGAGGCGCAGATATTTGTGCTCATCAGCAAGTGGGAGGGTTTTCCCCGTTCCATCCTGGAGGCGATGCGAGCCGGTCTGCCGGTGGTGGCGTCGGACGTGGGTGGGGTGAGGGAATCGGTAATCGACGGCGAGACCGGCTTTGTGATTCGCCGGGGAGACACGGCCCGGCTGCAAGACTGCCTCGGCAAGCTCATCACGAATTCCGATCTGCGTGTCCGCATGGGCAAGGCCGGCCGGGCTCTCTATGAGAACCAGTTCACCTTCGACCGCCTGGTGAAGCGAAACACGGAGTTGTACGACTTGGTCCTCGAAAGGAGATAGCAGTGATTCACCAGTTGGCAATCACAATCCCGACCGACGTGACACGTTGCCCGCTCTGCGGCGACGCCGGCGGCCGGTTTCGCCGAAGGGGTTATTACGTGAAATGCCCGACGTGCAAAGTGGCCTTTCGGCCGCAGCACGCCTGCGATGCCAAGCTGGACGAATACTGGCAGGAGGAGTTCTGGTCGACCGAGGAGATCGAGAAGCGGAAACGGCGCGAGCCGGTGTTTCGCCAGGCCTTCGACGTCCTGCGCCATCACAAACCCGAAGCGGGGTCCGTGCTGGACATCGGTTGCGGCATCGGGACGTTTCTCGCCGTATGCCGGGAAGGGGGATGGGACGTCACGGGTGTCGAGCCTTCTTCGACCGCGTGCGAGGTCGCGAAAAGCGAATATGGACTCGAACTGATCAACGCTCCGTTTTCGCCTTCTCTGTTCGAGGGAAAGAAGTTCGACGCGGTGTTTGCCGCCCAGGTACTCCATCACCTTCCCGATCCGGCGGCTTTCGCCGCCGATATCCATCGCGTGCTGGCGGATGACGGCGTTCTCATCCTGCGAACACCGAACTCGATCGCTTTGGAGCCGAGTCTGCTGATGCAAGGTTTCCTTGGCAGGGATAACGGGTTCTTCTGCGGTCCGGCCCTCTATGTGTTTCACCCGGATACGCTCTCGATGCTCTTCAACCGCTTGGGCTTCCGTGAAGTTACGTTCGTCATTTCGCGGCCGTACTTGGAGACGCCGCAACTTCCTTGGCGGTCCGGGCAGTCCCTCGCTCCGAACCTGAAACGGCTGGTGATAGCCGCCGTGAAACTAACGTCCTACGGCACGGTCGAGATCGCCCACAAACTGAGCAGGGGACGAACCTTGCTGGGGCCTTCGATCTTCGTTGTCGCCCGAAAGACTTAATGACCCTTATGTTAGGCAACTTTTCCACGAGTGTTGGTGCGTTGTCGTACAGGAGTCCGTTGTTGCGACGATTACGACAATTCACAGTCCTTTTCTGACCCCCTCGGGATTCAGGAGGAGAATCATGGGCAAGCACGTTTTGGAAGTCGTTCGCTACGTCTTTTCCCCGCACCTTGTCGTCGCTTTGGCCTACCGGTTCGGCTATTTCATTCACGATCAGGTGCTCTGGCGAGCGACGATCCACATCAAGAACCGTCCCAGGATCCATCCCACCGCCTCGATCCGGTGCGCGCACAACATCTACGTGGGCAACAACTCTCACATCAACCACCTCTGCTGTGTGTGGGCCAGCAAGAACGCGAAGATTATTCTCGGCGACAATCTCCTCATGGGCCCGGGGGTCGGTCTATTCGCCAGCAACCACGGCATCCTCGCCGGCCAACCGATGACGTTTCAAGAGTGGAAGGAGGCGTCGATCGTGATCGGCGACGACGTGTGGCTGGGAGCGCATAGCGTGGTCACGGCCGGAACCCACATCGCCAACGGCGTCATCGTCGCCGCCGGCGCCGTGGTGACCCGCAGCATTACCCAGGAAGGCGCGATCGTTGGGGGGATCCCGGCGAAGATCATCGGAAAAAGGCCCGAGGCCCCCGAGCGCGACAGCTACGTTCCAGACACTCGCAGGATCGCCGCCTTCACCCATGAGCACCATCCGGACGTCGTCGGGCCAATCGCCGTAGGCGGTGAGGAAATCGCCGATGGCCACGCGGTCTTGCATTAGGTGAAAGCGACGCCATGAACTCGCCACGCAACGCCTTGACTATCGATGTCGAAGAGCATTTTCAGGTCCATGCCTTCGAGACCGTGGTGGACCGGTCCGACTGGGATCGGTATCCCAGCCGGGTTGTGGCCAACACCCGCCGTATTCTTCGCCTCCTCGCGGAATGGGAAGTCCATGCAACCTTCTTCGTCTTGGGCTGGGTTGCCGACCGGCATCCCGACCTGGTGAAGGAGATTGCCGCAGGCGGCCACGAAATCGCCACGCACGGGTATTGGCACGAACTCATTTATCGGCAGACGACCGAGGAATTCGCCGCCGACCTGCGGCAATCGCTCGAGGCGATCGGGCGGGCGCTCCGTGGCCTGCAACCGGCGGGATATCGGGCACCGGCGTTTTCGATCACGAAGCGATCGCTGTGGGCTCTGGATGTCCTCCGCGATCATGGCATCGTTTACGACTCGAGCATCTTTCCTCTGGCCGCTCACGATCGCTACGGCATAGCCGACGCCGATCGCTTCGCCAAAAAGACCGCAAGCGGCGTGTGGGAATTCCCGGTCAGCACGATACGGATGGGCAAACAGAATCTGCCGGTGGCGGGCGGCGGATACTTCCGGCTCTATCCCCTCCGGCTCACGCGTTGGGCCATCCGTCGTCTGAATGCGCAAGGACATCCGGCAGTGATGTACCTTCATCCCTGGGAATTCGACCCGGATCAGCCTCGGATGGCCGATGCGCCCTGGCTTTCGCGCTTTCGCCATTACGTCAATCTACACAAAACGGAAAGCCGCCTGGCGGCATTGTTGAACGAATTCCAATTTGCGCCGATGTGCGAGATCTTCGGCGGCTATTGGAAGGCCGGGCAATCGGGGCCGGAGTTGTCGCTCGAGCGGAGTGTTTCCACCTGTTGACGCAGTACCGTATCGCAACGAAGGAAGATTAAGGGATCGTTTATGCTCAGACATCGCGTTGCCAAGAGTCTCCTGTGGTCCTTTGCCGGCGCCGCGGGCCGCACCGTGCTGTACATGCTGGTGCTGGTCGTGCTGGCGCGGCTGCTGACGCCGGAGGATTTTGGCATCCTTGCCGCCGCGCTGATCGTGGTCCGCATCTCCAACATGTTCTCGCAGCTTGGGGTGGGCGCCGCGATTGTGCAGCGGGAGAAGCTTGACACGGTCCACGTGCGGACGGGAGTTACGCTGTCGGCGCTGTTTGGCGTCTTCTTCGGAGCGCTCGTCTGGTTTTCCGCGCCCGCGATCGCCGCTTTCTTTCGGATTGAGGAACTCCGGGCCGTGCTCGAGGTCGTGTCGCTGATCTTCCCGGTACAGGCGCTGTCGGTCGTGGCGGACTCCCTCCTGCAACGCGAGTTGAAGTTCCGGCGAATTGCCTTGGCCGAACTGGCAGCGGTGGCGTTGGGCCCCGGGTTGACCGGGATTTCTCTGGCGCTGGCAGGTTGCGGCGTTTGGTCGTTGATCGGCGCGCAACTGGCCCAAACCACACTGCGGACGATTTTTCTCGTTGTCGCACGGCCGCATACGATGATGCCTTTGCTGGATCGGCGGGCCGCGTGCGAACTCGTCTACTTTGGCACCGGGCAAACCGGTGGGCACATCTTTGCCTACCTGGCAGGGCAGGCCGACAACCTCGTCGTCGGGCGCTGGCTGGGGGCGGCGGCCTTGGGCGTCTACGGGCGGGCCCACCAGATCATGGTCAGTCCGGTCGCACTGTTTTGCTTGGCACGCGACAAGGTGCTCTTCTCGACGATGTCCACCATGCAATCGGACCCGGTCCGACTCGGCGACGCCTATCGGCGCGGCATTACCTTGACGGCCATTGTCGTTTTGCCCATCAGCGTGCTGCTCTGTGTCTTGACGCCGGAAGTGGTCGCGGTGCTTCTCGGCCCGGGGTGGTCGGCCGTGGTGCTGCCGGGCCAGATTCTGGCAATGGGGATTGTCCTGCAAAGCGGCCATCGCCTCAGCGATTCGGTGATCCGCGCTTCGGGCCGGGTCTATCACGGCGCGTTGCGGCAGGGGCTGTACGCGGCCTTGGTCATTCTGGGAACGTGGGTCGGACAGCATTGGGGCATCGGCGGAGCTGCGGCGGGCGTGCTGGCGGCGGTGTCGATCCATTATCTGATCATGGCGCAATTCACTCTCACCATTACACGCGGGACGTGGTCGGGCTTCGTGGCTGCGCACCTGCCCAGCCTCGGATTGACGACAGTCGTCGGTTTGGCGGCCTGGACCACCGCCGGCCTGCTGCGAGGCCTGAGTCTGTCCCCGTTTGTCATATTGCCATTTACCTTGGCAGTGGCCGGCGTTCCCCTCCTGTTGGTCGTGCTGAGGCCGGAGTTCTTCCTGGGAGAGGACGCTGCGCGGGTGCTCAATCAATTTCGCAACCGTTTTCGGTCCTTTCGGACTTCTGTTCCAGAAAAGCCCCAAGTGTACGACGTCGACCCGTCGGTTGAGTCTCCGGGTCTGGCCGTCGCATGTGATCCACCGGTGAGTTTGATTCGTTGACTAGACAAGCCCCTTTCCGAACGGAGTTTCTAAGATGGCGACAACCATGGACAGCAGCCCAACACTTATTCGGCCATACGGCGGCGCTTCGCCGGCATTGGTGCGGCAGCGCACGAGAACAGGCCAAGAGCAGTCGAATTACTTTCGATGGAAGTCTCTGGTGGATCGCGGCCTGGCGGCGGCCTTGCTCATTCCCTGCCTTCCCATCATCGGCATTCTCGTGCTGCTGGTGCGTCTGACTTCTCGCGGCCCCGGGATGTACCGCCAGGCGAGGGTAGGCAAAGACGGGCGCGTGTTCCTCTTGTACAAGATCCGAACCATGGCGGTCGATGCGGAATCGCGAACGGGCGCCGTGTGGAGTGGGCGCGATGATCCCCGCGTGACTCCCCTGGGTCGTCTGCTTCGCAGAACCCACCTCGACGAGTTTCCGCAATTGCTCAACGTGCTCAAGGGTGAAATGTCGCTGGTGGGGCCGCGTCCCGAACGCCCCGAGTTCGTCGACATTCTCAGTGGCGAGATATCCCGATACAGCGAGCGATTGACGGTTCCACCCGGCATTACCGGTTTGGCGCAGCTCAATCTCCCGCCGGATTCCGACACCAACGATGTTCGCAGGAAGCTCCTGCTCGATCTCGAATACCTGCAAGAGGCCGGATGGTTCCTCGACCTTCGCATCCTTCTTGCCACGAGTGGCCGCGTGCTGAAGTTATCAACTGTCGGTATTCTGGGCCTCAGTCGTCAGGTTCCCGCTGTCGTCGACGACGAGCTACTGTCCGTCGGCAAGACCACCCACATGGTGAACTCCGGCCATGTGGCGAAGAACATACGGTTCCCGTCAATCGCCCTCCAACGGCCGGCGCCGGTTGCAGGGCAAATGAGAGGAGAATGAGATGATTCAACAAGTTCACCATGGCGAAACCGCGGCTGGCGATATGCCGAGCGGTTTATTGTACGCGGACGTTCTGCGCGGCGCATGGCGGCGCAAAGGGCGCGTGTTGCTCGGCTTACTGCTTGGCCTGGTGGCCGGCGCTTTCTGCTGGGAGCACTGGCCGGCGACCTACGAGTCGCAGATGCAGCTCCTGGTAGTGAAGAGGAAGGTGCCCGATTCGAGCGTCGCCGGCGTGAGCCCGCAACTTCCGGAATATGATGACTACCTGTCGGCCCAGAAGGCCCTCTTGAGCAGTCCGCTGATTGTCCGCAAGGCCGTCGAAGGCCACCACCTCAGGCGGTTAGCGTCGCTCGAGTCGGAGGAAGATCCCGTCACGGCGATTATCGAATCGCTTAAAGTCACTGAAGAGTCCGGCGTGCTCTCCGGGCACGCCCTCTTGACGCTTGCCTACCGCAGCGGCGTACCCGAGGATTCCAAAGCGGTCTTGGAGGCGATCGTTGCCAGCTATCAGGCCTACCTCGCCGACACGCAAACCGGCGCCGTGGTGGAAGTGGAGAAGATCTTCACCCGCTGGAAGGATGAGGTTCAGCAGAGCATCGCCCAGACGCAGAATGCTTATCGAATGCTCCGCGAAACAACGCCCGCGGCCGAGTGGACCGGCAAGGGCGGCGTCAATCTGTCCGAAACGCGGCTGGCCCAACTCGAAGCAGAAATACTAACTCAGAATGTCCGCCGGACGGAACTTGAACAGCGGCTGACGGCCCTCACGCAGGCCAAAGAGGCGGGGGCCAGCCACGAGGAACTGGCGCAGATCATTTCGCATTGGTCCGAACTTTGGCGCGCGCCGGTCCAGCAAGAGGCGAAAAGCAACGAAAGAATCGACGCGAACCTCCGCGCGGAATTGCTTTCGCTCAAGCTGCGAGAGCATGCCTTGCCAGCGTCGTACGGCCCGGCACATCCCGAAGTACGGGCGATTCGCGAGCAAGTCGGACTGGCCGAACAAATGCTGCTCCGCCAGGAGGAGGAAGAGAAGATGGAGCAAGCCGCGGTCACTCCGGTGAGCAGCACGGTCGTCGACTCATTGCCGGCCGATCCCGTCAAGACCTACTTCACGGCCCTCGAGAAGGACCTTCAGATCGCCGCCGAACTCCAGCGGAGCCTTTCCGAGGCGGCCCGGGACGAAAAGGAGCGCGCTCGCCGGATCAACGATTTGAACGAAGACCTGGATACGCTTCGCCGCGAGATCACCGGCGCCGAGAAGCTCGGGCAGCAAATCGTTCAACAGGTTCAAAGCTTCGGCGTGTTTCACGATTCGGACGTGTACCAAGCGCAAATCATCTCTCCGGCGGTCGCCGGGCGACTGGTGGCGCCTCTGCCGTCGCTGATGTTCCCTGTAGCGGCCTTTCTCGGCATACTCGTCGGAAGCGGCCTCGCCTACTCTGCCGAGGCGAAAGACCAAAGCTTCCGCACGCCGGCAGAAATCCGCGAGCGGCTCCGAGTGCCCGTGATCAGCCACACCGACTACTGCCGGATACCCTACCGCAGGAGACGGCAAGCTTCGGGCAACGGCCAGACACTGTCTTCGGTGTTGGGAACCTATTTCATCCCGGATTCGGCCGCCGCGGAAGCGTACCGGCACGTCCGCTCGATGCTCTGTTTCGGCGGCAATGGTCGGCCGAAGTCGGTGGTTCAGATTACGAGTCCGAACCGGGGTGACGGAGCGACTACGGTCGCCGCCAATCTGGCCGTTTCGTTCGCGCAGGCGGGCCGCCGTGTTGTCGTGGTGGACGCCGACCTTCGACGTCCGTCGCTGCACGACGTTTTCGGAGTGTCGCGCGAGGTTGGAATGATGTCGGTGCTCACCGGACTGAGCGACCTGTCCGGCGCGATCCAGAGTACGAGTGTGAAAAACCTCAGTGTGCTTTGCTGCGAATCGGGAAGTGTCGAGTCGAGCGAACTGCTGAGTTCGGGCAAATTCAAGGGGCTCCTTGACGAGTTGCGCGGCCGGTTTGACTTTGTGCTGGTCGATACGCCACCCGTGCTGGGACCGAGCGATGCCTGCACGGTGGCCCACCACGCGGACGTCGTCTTGCTCACCCTGCAGAATACGAAACACGCCCGCCCGGCGGCCGAACAGGCGGTTCAAACCTTGACGGACCAGCAGGCCACGCTCGTTGGCGTCGTCGTCAATAATCCGGTGCCACACGGCAGTCGCAACCACGGCTACGTGATTCATCATCGGCAGTATGCGATGGCTGCGCGCGACTAGCGTCGAGGAGACGAAGAAGGGGCGATGGCACCGAGGGCATGCTCTCGCAAACCTTCCTTGATAATTGAGCGATCAATGAAAGGATTGGGGTAGGTGGCAGGCTTCTCATGGACGCGTTCGCGGCAGAGTACACGGAATTGTCAACAGGGTCGGCGAGCCGCGTTCGAAACCCTCGAACAGCGGACATTGCTGGCCGGCGACATCAGCCTGGTCCGCTATTTCGATACCTGGGGCGGCGGAATGAACCTCAGTCCGGACCCGGGGGATCTGGCCTACCACGCCCCGTCCGGACATCTGTTCCTGGTCGACCCGAATATCAATACAACTTCCGGAATCTCCTACAACGGCGAGAACATCTTCGAGATCTCGCTGCGGGGCGACCAGGTGTATCGGAGGATCGTCAGCAACAACGAGGAGCCGACCGGCATCACATACAATGCCTTCGACGGCTATTTCTACGTCACCCAGGATACGGGAGACCGAGGTATCAAGCGTTATGACGACAGGCTGAACACCCCGCTGGCAATGGTCGAGACGACCGGCGACGTGCCTAGCGCCAGTGATCCCGAGGATGTCACGTCCGACCCGTATACGGGCTTGCTTTACGTCACGGACGGAGCGGGCCAAATGGTGTTGGTTTATGATTCTAATCTGGAATTCCAGTACCATTTTTCGGTAGCCTCGCGCGTGGAGGATCCCGAGGGGATTGCGTTTCATCCTACGCTTGGGCACCTGTTCCTCTCGTCGAGTTCGGACGAGTTGTTCGAGTACACGCTCGACGGCACTTTTGTGGAATCGTACGACTATAGCGGGTTTTCGCCCACGATCGGGCATGTGTACGGTCTGGAGTTTGCTCCCACCTCAGACATCAACGACGATGCCGGCGCCTTGTCGCTCTATATGACGGACCGCGGTTCCAACGAGTACCCCGACGGCCGCGTTTACGAGATGTTCATCGGCGGGGCGCCTCCGGCCCAGAACCGGGCGCCGCTGGTCAATGTCGGCGAAGACCAGTCGATCGGCGTGCCCGACCTGTCCGTCCCTGCCGTAGGCTTGCTGGACGCGACGGTGTACGACGACAACCTGCCTGATCCGCCGGGCGCCGTAACCACCCAGTGGACGATGGTGAGCGGGCCGGCGGCAGTTACCTTCGCCGACGCGTCGTCCGTGGATACAACCGTGAGCCTGCCGGCCGCAGGGAGCTACGTACTCCGGCTAACGGCGAGCGACGGGGCGTTGACTGCCAGCGACGAGTTGACGGTCGTCGTCGCGGAGGGCATTGCCCCGAGCGTGAACGTCCGTGTGGCCGCAAGTTCGGACGACGCGGAGGAAGCACTTTCCAACGGCTTGGTGGACAACACCAGCAGCGATCTGGAGTTGGTCCACGACGGGATCCAGAACCAGATTGTTGGACTGCGATTCAACGGCGTGGCGATCCCGGCCGGGGCCATCATTCAGAACGCCTATGTTCAGTTTCAGGTCGAGGAAACCCTCAACAAGCCGGCGTCACTGCTGATTCAGGCCGAAGCGACCGATCACGCAGCAACATTTGCCGAGACCGTTGCGAACCTTTCCTCTCGGCCCCGTACGGCGGCTTCGGTGCCCTGGTCTCCCGCGGAATGGACAACGGTGGGCCAAGCAGGCCCCGCACAGCAAACGTCGAACATCGCCGCCGTGATCCAGGAAATCGTCGATCGGCCCGGTTGGACGAGCGGCAATTCCCTGGCGATCCTGATCACCGGCAGCGGAGTGAGAGTCGCGGAATCCTACGACGGTTCGTCCACGGGTGCTCCGTTGCTTCACGTCGAATTCTCCGATCCGCCGCCGCCGGAGAATACGGCGCCTCTGGTCACCGCGGGCAACGATCAGGCGCTGGTGGTGCCGAACCTGTCGGGCCCCGCCGTCGCGTCGCTGGACGCGACCGTGAGCGACGACGGTCTGCCGGCGACGCCGGGCGCGGTGACCACGCTCTGGACGATGGTCAGCGGACCGGCGACGGTGAGCTTCGCCGACGCGTCGGCCGTGGACACGAGCGTGAGCCTGCCGGCCGAAGGAACCTATGTATTGCGTTTGACGGCCAACGACGGCGAGTTCCAGACCAACGACGAGTTGACTGTCACCGTCACGCTGCAAAACGCCGCGCCGCTGGTCGACGCGGGCAACGATCAGTCGCTGGTGGTGCCCGATCCGTCCAGCCCTGCCGTGGCCTCGCTGGACGCAACGGTGAGCGACGACGGTCGGCCGACGATTCCGGGAGCGGTGACCACGCAATGGACGATGGTCAGTGGACCGGCTGCGGTAAGCTTCGCCGACTCCTCGGCCGTGGACACCACCGTGAGCCTGTCAG
>JAAYEH010000173.1 GCA_012728855.1 Rhodopirellula sp.
AGCGCCAGCCGTTGTTGTGCGTTCATCGAGCATCTCCGGTAGACAGGCGAGACGAAAGGGAAACAGCGGGCAGGACGACACACCGATGGCGCGTGTCGCCATGCCCGCTCCGGAAGCCGTCGATCAACTCGCGCCGGTCGTGCCTCCACCTTCGATCTTGGTGGGGGTGAAGCTGATGCGGTCGCCTTCCCGGAGCACCTGATCCGCCGGCACGGGCTGGCGGTTGACGCGGATCAGGTAGTCGGCGGGCCTGCCATTCTTGACATGTTGCTGAAACATGTCTTGCACCGTGGTGCCTTCGGCGATCTCGACATGGTCGGCAAAGCCGCCGCCGTCGTTGTTGATGACGAGGACTTTCATGGTGATCCTTTCTGGAATTAGTCGGTGGTTTCGGGAATTCGAGCGGGAGCCCCAGAGCGGTGTACGGGTGGGGTACGGTTCGGGCTTGTCATGGATGATCAGCGGCTTACTGCCCGCCGGGCTTCTGGACGATGACCATGACGGCGTTGACCCCGGTTCGCCTGAACGCGTTGGAACCGTTGAACGCGTCTTCCGGCAGTTCCAGCACGTCGCCTGCCAGTCCTTCGAGCCACTCCCGGAAACCGGCAGCCTGGGTAGTCTGACGGTAGCGGAATCCGTTAGACATGATCGCGACCAGTCGGCCGCCAACTTTGACGTGGTTGAACGCCTGGCGGACGTGGGCCATGTCCGAACCCTTCTCGAAAGGTGGGTTCATGAGCACGCGGTCATACTGGCGGCCGTTGCCGCTCCAGCTGGCGAAATCACCGCCGACGACCGCATGGCCTTTGGCCTTCAGAATCTTCTGCAGCGCGGGGCACAACTCTACGGCATCGAGGTCAACGTGGGGGAAGGCGGCTTTCACACGATCGCAAATAGATCCGATGCCGGCTGAGGGTTCGAGGACCGTCTGGCTGTCCTGCATGTCGGCCGCGGCAATCATCTGGTCGATCACGTTGTCCGGCGTGGGGAAAAACCCTTCGACGGCCACGTTGCGGAGTTCGTCGACCATTCGCTTGATCTCGGTTTGGCGGGCCTGCTCAGCTTCGGCTTGCTGTTGCTCAGGAGGCTTTACGCCGGTGGACAAGTCGCGAATCGCTTCGGCCTCGGGGCCGGTGTCCTGCCACTCGTTCCCGTCCACGTAGTAGGCATGGTAGCCGTTGCCGACGAGAACGCCCCTGCGTGCGGCGATTTCGAGGAAGCGTTGCTTTGTCGGCTGGAACGCCTTCAGCTCCGAGAGGTCGGCGGGCAGGTCTTCAGCGAACACCCTAGCAAAGGTGCGGATCAACTCGGCGGCCCGGCGCATCTGGGCGCCTTCCCGCTCTGCCGTTCGGGCGTGCTTCAGCATCCGGGGCGTGTGCGTCGGGCGGTTGCGGAGCTTGCCTTCCGCCTGCCGGTCGAGGCTCTCGGCCATCTTCAGCAGGGCGGCGGGGGATCGTCGCACGGATTTCTGCGTGTTCACTTTGGCCGCGTTGTTGCGGGACATGGTTTTGGATTCGCTTTCTCTGGGGTTGGGGTCCCGTGTGGATTGGGACTGGGATGCTGCAAGATGGCTGGCGTTCAGTCCTCGTGGGGGCCAATACACCCGATATGATCTACGGCCGGGACGGCTCGAAACGTCGCCCTCTTCGCCGAGCACGGGGCTGTCGTCGGCCACGGGCCTGCGCGGACCGCAACGTGAAGGCGACCGTCAATGGACGGGTCTTGCAGATCACGACGGCGGCACTCGTCCGCAGGACACGCCTGTCAGGCGAAACGCTAGGAAATGGACCGAGCACGGCACGGTCTCCTGGTAAAACGGGGTCTTCCCGGGACATGGTGTTCGTCCCCGCCGATGATGAGCGGTTGGCTCTCCCGTTCGACGGGCCCCCGCGTCAGCACGACGAAGCCGAGCCGGGCAATGGTTGCGGGATCTTCACCGGTGACACGGGCGACGGCCCGGTCCAAGTGTGCTTGGGTCATTGGGCTTTCCTTTTCGGGATGTCAGAGCAAGAAGCAAAACGAGCCTCACCGCGGCGGGAGAGGCTCGTCGAGATGTTTGACGATTGGCGAGGCTGGAACCGCAGGTCACGGACTGGGCCGGGACCGCGGGAAACTGGCTAGGCTCTGCTGGAACACGGACAGCGGTACAGCCGCGCAGTGGTAGTCGTAGCCCTCGTTGCCTTTGATCAGTACGGCCGACCACAGTACCCACAGGCACGGTGACTCTGGTGCCGGCTGGCGAACGAAGTCGGCGTTGCTCAAGAGCAGCAAGTCGTTTTCGGCTTCGCTGGGCGGCCAGGCGAAATCATCCGGCAGGTCGAGGACGCGCAGCACTTCATCAAACTCATCGCGAGCGTCCAGCAGGCAGGATTCGTCCGTGTCGGCGAGGCCTGCGATCGCTGCCGGCAGGGTTTCGTACCAGTACAGCGCCGGCAGACCCTCCCAGAGGATGCTCGTGACGTGAAACCGGTCGCGGAACATGTAGTTCGAGAATCGCTGTGCTTCCGTGGCAACGAATCGACAGACCGGTTCGCACAGTGGAACAAGGCAGTAGCACAAGTCCTGGTGGTATTCATGGCCAGGAACTCGCAGAATCAGGTAACGCATGGAGCGGGTCCTTCTGTTGATCCGAGTGGCACCAGCCAATGCTGCTCCAGCCACGTCCGTTCCGCGTCCAGGGCCTGGGTTCGGCAGGCGAAAGGAAATGGTCCTACCCGTGGACCATTCACCGGCGCGAGGTCCGCCCACCACTGGTTCCGCTCGTCGACTTCGACGTGGGAGCCTCGATGAGTCGTGACCTGGCCCAGGGTCGATAGGTCAAGTTCCTCGCCATAGACGCAACGGATCGTGCCGTCAGGAGCGATGACAAGCTGCATGGCGTTGAACCTCACTTGGGCCGGCGCAGGATGTTGCGCCGGGGACGGTCAACCAGCAGGCTGTCCAGCACGTTTTCCACCTGCGTCAGTTCGGTGGCGACTTGCTGGCGAAGCCCCTGGTTGTCCCGCAGCAGTTGCGGTTCCACGCCCCGGACGATGCCCTGGCACTGCTCGACGAGCCGGTCGAGATCGTCGTTGCTCCGGACATTGAGCTGCTGAAACCGCTGAAAGAACTCCGTCAGATTGCCCACGATGCTGTCGCGAAATACCTTGGGACGCCCGTCCGTCTGGCCGGTCAGCCGTTCGGTCAGGTGCGACACCAAGTCGTGCAGTTCCTCGATGAACGCTTGCTCCGCCAACCGCACGGCCTCGTCGAACCGTGCCGCCACCCGCTCACATTCCTGCTCGTACAGGTCCGGGTGGAGATCCCGCAGGTAGTTGGGCGGTTCGACCGAAGGGAAGTCCCATTCGATCTTGAACAGGCCCTCCAGCGTCACGGGATAGTCCGCCGGATTGAACAGGCTACCCAACCGCTGCTGAGCCGCGGCTTTCAGCGCTTCATAACGGCGGTTCAGGGCCGTGACGGCCTGATTGAGCTTGCTGCAGAACTCGGTCATCTGCGAGTCGAACTCCTCGATCGCATCCTGGCGGATCAGACGCAGACCGGGTTCGGGATAGGGCAGGCTGAGGCTCTTCCAGTACTTGACGGCCTGGCCGCGGACTTCGGTGACGGCCTTGTAGGCCGGGTGGCGCGTATCCAGGAGCTTCTTACCCGCGGAGAGGAATGCCCCTTCGGCACCGAACGTGTCGGCGGCCTGGGCCCTTTGTTCGGCAGTGAGCGTCTTGCGCACGCCGAACCAACTCAGCGACACGCGGGCCGCCGCCATCGTGGTCCGGAGTCGCTGCGACGGTGACGTCGACGGGCGCACGACCGATTGTTGAGGTTGTTGTTGGAGGACGGTACTCATGCAGTGGGTCTCCAATAAGGTGATCTTGCTGATGCGACGGCCGGCATGCGGCTCTCGTCGATCGGGCGGACGTGATGCGGCGCGAACGTCGGTGGTGTACCCAAGAGGGATCACGCGCAGTGGTGACAGCGGCCGTGCTCTTGGGGCGTCTGCAGGCGCGGGTGCACCTCGTGAGCGAACTTGCTGCCGTCGAATTCGCCCCGCAAGGCTTGCTGGATGTACGCGAGCGACGTGTCGTAATCGCACCAACCGAAGGTGATCGACTCGACCTGCAGCATCGGGCCATCCTGCGTGAGGCGTTTGAGGACGGCGAACTCCGCCGCGCCGTCTGGCGAAGTGGAATCGTTCAGCCACAGGTAGCCGCCCAGCTCAAATGCCGTGCAGCACGTCCAGACGATACTGGTCAGTTTCTGGGCCAGTTCCTCGGCCGACGCGACGGACGTAACGCACCAGGTTCGGTCGTGGTGAAACATGGTCGGCTCCTTGCGACGGCTGGAAGAAAGGTGAACAGAGACGAGAATCGTACGGCGATGGCAGCGAACTCAGGCCGGGAGCGGCTCCATCGCGGCATCCAGACGCTCCCGAAGTTCTTTCACGGCCTCAGGCGGGCCGATCACGAGATCCTGTTTCACGACGAGGTCGAGCCAGGAAGCCAGTGCGTGGTCGCCACAGATGATGGCCTGCGACAGCTTTTGGTGTGCTTGGCCCGCCCGGATGGGAAGCTTGGGCCGTCTCGCCCGAGGCGGCTTGGGTTTGGGGGGCGTCCTGGGTTTAAGGAGGCGTCGGGGCCAGAACTCAATGGTCATGGGCGGAGATTCCTTGATGAACCTTGTGGTTGGCTAATTGACGGAAGAGTGAACGACGGCGGACGGACGACGCGAGCGCAGCCCGACCGTGGTGAGTGCGACAGGAAACGCAAGAAGGGAGGAGTAGTCCCACGATCCAGTGGATCAGATGGCGGCGTGGGAAGACGAGGAAACGTCAGTGTCAGGCGGGAGGGTGTCGGGCGGCATCTTGCGGCTTGCCGCTACGAGGTGCACAGGATTTCCGGCAG
>JAAYEH010000174.1 GCA_012728855.1 Rhodopirellula sp.
GACTTCGAGGAGGATGACTTTGGCGCCGGCCTCAGCGGCGCTCATTGCCGCCGCGCAGCCGGTGCCGCCACCGCCGACGACGACAACGTCAGCCTCTTTGTCCCACTTGCTCGGCACGTTAGGCGATTGGGGTGCCTGCTGGCAGCCGCCCAGGACAGTCGCCGCTGCGGCGGCGCCACCGGTGGCGAGTGCGCCCCCGAGAAAACCTCTTCTTGAGAACCCTTGTGAACCCATGCTGTTGTCTTCTCCAACGATGAACAGAAAACAGGAGGAGGCTCCGCAACGACCCCGCGACTACACACGATCCAGGCTCGCCCAATACCCCACCCGGTAAATTCGGCCCAGCAGCCGATCGGCGTCGGACGCGTCGACGAATCGCCGGCCCCGGCCTCAGTCGCGACACCGCCGCGGCCGCGCCAACGGCAGCTTCTGCAAATTCTACAAAACCACGACGATCGACAGTGTGCGGCCGCATTACTCCCTCTACAATGCAACCCATGCCGACTCAGCATACAGCGTCACGTTGCGTGCGGCTACCATAAAAACCGTCAAAAATCTAAGGGCCTATCCCAAAACCCCGGCTTGGTTCAAAGTGATGTAAGCGAACGGGAGATGAATGAAGGCCAAGTAATTATCGACTTTCTTTTCCCACCGCACAAGAAGACGCCTCGCGCGGTTCGTCCACGAATGACTTCCTTCGACAACCCAGCGGCGGGCGCGTTGTCCGGCGCAACGTTTCGGCTGCACTTCGCCCTTGCGGGGCACGTGCAACGTGTAGCCGAAGCGGCGAGCGAGAACCTCGGTTGGCTGGCCGCAGTAGCCTTTGTCCAAGCAGAGATGCTGCCTGCGCCGCCCGGCCGACTTGGGACGCGGAAGAGCGATCGACTTCAGGGTGAGACGCAACAACTTGGCGTCGTGGGTGTTGGCGCCAGAAACGGCAATGCCCAGCGGCACGCCGCGGCAGTCCGTGATCACCGAGCGCTTGACCCCAAGTTTGCCGCGATCGGTCGGGTTTTTACCGGTCTTTTCCCCGCCCAAGGGCGACTTGGTCGTGGCTCCGTCCAGTGCTTGCCAGCGCCATCCGATGCCGCGACGAGCGTCGTAGATTCGCAGACATGTCTTCCAGAAGCGCTGAAATATCCGGCGTCCGCTCCATTCCTGAAAGTAGCGATGCACGGTGCTGGGCGCGCCGAATTGCGGCGGCAATGCCTTCCACTGGCAGCCGGTACGCAGCAGATAGAAGATGCCATTGGCCACACTCCGCAGGTTCACCCGCGGTCTGCCCCCCCTTGGGACTGCGCGGATACCGGGGCAGCAGCGGCTCCAAACGCCGCCACAGCTTCTCGGGCATCCGCGCGAAACGACCCAACCAGTCGAATCGCATACCCACCTCCATGTCAAGAACGTAGAGACATCCATTACTGGTTCTACGCGGGAAGTGGTCAGTTGTTCACGTTTTGGGATAGGCCCTAAGAGTTTGCGTCTACTGGGCAACCGTTCGATGCTCGTCCAGTCAAATCAGTCGGCCCCTCGCGAAGGCCTTTGACAATTTGGGTGCGTCAAGAAGCTCGTGAAAGGAGGAAGTTATGCGAAGTTGATAACGGAAACCTTTCATCGGGATCTTAGCAGGTGCAAGTCCTGCGCGGCAAAGCCTGACCAGCGGCCGTAGGCGAGTCTTGCGTGGGCGTCGGGTGACCGGCACTGCGAAGCGTAGACAGCGAGTCCGAAAGCCATGTCACTGAGCCTCGAAAGTCAAATTCAAACTCGTCGGTGTCTTCGTCGTTTGAGTCGCGGGGACAGCACGCACCCTCCGAAATGGTCTGGAGGGTCGACCGGCCGGGGTCGCTTGAGCATGAGCAGACGGGCAATGGAGATCCCACGGGAACTCGAGAGACCCTGGCGTTTCCATGTCAGAGAACGACCGGATGGAGGCAACGCCTCCAGGGACACCCGGTAGAACAAGTCCCGGCCTGCCGCCCGGCACGCGAGAGCGGAGGGAGCCCGCGAGGGAACACGAAAGAGCCGCGTGCTTCCATGGTATCGCCCGGCGAGGCAACGAGCCGGGTGAGATGAGCGTCAGGGAGTCATAGTGCCTTGATAGTACTGACGAAGCCGGGGAAGGCCGCCCCAGGACGACCCGGTGGAGGAAAGCGAGGCACCGCAATCACGGACCGTAGTCGAGAAACATGATCATCCAGGACAGTGTGATGCTGGCCTCCCACTGCGCGCCGGCCTCGCCCATGAAGAACGGAATCATCGTTTCCACCGACATGGGCAAGACCTGGGCCCAGTACGACCTGGCGGACTTCGGTCTGAGGTCGGGAACCCGTTTCCACGGGAAAAACAGCGAAGGGTGGTTCCGCCTCGACCTGCGGACCGGCTGGGTGACGCAGGCCGACGTGATGTTCATCAAGCCCAAGCCGGCAGCCGCGGCGCGAAACAACTGATCGTTTCACCGTCAAGCCCCGAGCCGGAAACCGGCTCACCGAAGCCGCCGATCTGCTGATCGGCGACACGATCGACGGCAAGCCGGTGTCCCGCTACGCTCGAATCCGCTTCTGCGAGGGAACGTGACATACCGGATGCGAAGCGAGGTTGGTGCCGGCGCTATTGTGCCCAGGCAGGAAGTTACCAATGACAAAGCGATTACGACTTCTGTTTTCCGTAGTTGTGTTCTGCTCGCTGTTTGCCGCGCGGGCTTCCCTTTTCTCCGCGGAGTCGAGTTCCTTTGTTTTTGAAATGGAACACCTGAAATACATCCTTGGCAGCGACGGTACGGCGCGGGGTTTGTCGATGTCCGCCTGCCTATGCGGTGTTGTCTCGTCGTCGCCTGAAGCAGATCGACGACTTCGGCGCAGGTCAGTTCGATGCCTTCGAGGAGGTGGATCACCGTGCGCACGTAGGGCAGCACGGGCGAACCGGCCACGTCGGATTCGTTCAACACCACGCCTTCCAGACTGAGTTCGAGCGTCGCTGCCGATTCATGCAGCGGAGATTGGTGGACCGGGGGCGCTGGTGAAGTCCCCTCTGGTTCCTGGTGGCCGGCGGAAAGGCTGCCGCAACTGCGGCGGGCATTGAGACGTTGCTTCTTCCGCTTGC
>JAAYEH010000175.1 GCA_012728855.1 Rhodopirellula sp.
ACGTTGAGAAGCTCGGGGCCGGCGTCTCGGGCGCAACCGCAGAAAGCGGCAAACGCAACCAAGACAACGCAATACGGAACGAAAGCGGCATTACATCGAATAATCATTCCAGGATTTGCTCTATGCTCGGAAGTCAGCCGCGGTCGGCTGACGCATTTGCGACCGTGGCGGTGATTTGTGGCACGACTTATGCTGAACCTAAAGAGCAACTGTCATGCCCAGCCGGTATGTGGACAGGAATATGCGGGTTTTATGGTAAAACGGGCGGAAAATCCTACAAAATCCAGAATATCCGTCATATATGCTGGAATAGCGGCGTGTTATATGATAGAATTACCGTGATATATGATGGTTGTGCGGTCGGGTGTATGACCTTATCCGCCCTCCGCCGGATATTAACCGCCCGCTGACAATACCCGCGCGTTCAAGTAATTCAAACCGAGTCGATCGGTGCGCGACTGCCTGTCCGCGCCGAATGCAATCCGAACATGGAACGCTTTCAAACAGTTCTCTTGAGCGTGTGGGCCGAGGCCTGCCGACACATCGAAATCGGTGAATCGACCGAGAAAATCGCCGCTCTGTTGATGCAGCACGTTCCCTTGGAGCGGATCGTGGTGCGGCGGATCGACGGGCAGCGGTCGTGTCTCGAAACGGTCGCCGTCGGGCCGACCGACGGTCAACGGCGTCTCAACGACGCCCGCAGCGAGTGTGCGCCGGCGGAGTTGGGCGCGTTGATGGCTTGGTGCCGCGGCGGCAAAGTTGCCCGGCTCAGCGACGGCGAGTGGCCGAGCGAGGATTTTCCGGCCGGGAAAATCGCCTCCGGCTGTCAGGACAACGACGTGCTGCTCTGCCCGCTCGGCGATCCCGGCGGCTATTGCGGCGTATTGCTGTTTGTTGCCTTGCAGAATCACTCCTTTGACGCGAAGCACGTCGAGTTGGCCCGATTGCTCGTCGAGCCGTTCGGCGTGGCATTGGAAAACGACATGCGGCTCCGCGAGATGGCCGCCCTCCGCGAGGCCGCCGAGGCCGACAACCGCTCGCTGCTGATGCGGCTGGGACGAGAATCGCTCGGCGAAACGATCGTCGGCGCAGACGCCGGTTTGCACGCCGTGATGGAGCGGGTGGAACTGGTCGCCCGCAGCGATGCCCCCGTAATGATCTTCGGCGAAACCGGCACCGGCAAGGAACTTGTCGCCCGGGCGATCCACAATCGTTCGCCGCGCCGCCAAGGTCCGTTCGATCGGGTAAATTGCGGCGCGATTCCGCCCGAACTGATCGACACACAACTCTTCGGCCACGAACGGGGAGCATTCACCGGCGCAGTCGGCGGACGCCGCGGTTGGTTCGAGCGGGCCGACGGCGGCACGCTCTTCCTCGATGAAATCGGCGAATTGCCGCTCGCCGCCCAAGTGCGAATGCTGCGCATCCTGCAGGACGGCTGGATGGAACGGGTTGGAGCGGAAAAACCAATCAACGTCGACGTCCGCATCATCGCCGCCACGCACCGCGACTTGGCCCAAATGGTCGCCGAAGGATCGTTCCGCGAAGACCTGTGGTATCGGATCGCCGTGTTTCCGATCGTGCTGCCGCCCTTGCGCGAGCGCCGCGAGGACATCGCCAAACTGGCCGTTCATTTCGCTCGGCGCGCGGCCACCCGATTCACCCTGGCACCGGTCATGCCGACCCCTGAGGACTTGGCTCTGCTGGCGGCTTACCATTGGCCGGGCAACGTGCGGGAATTGGCCGCCGTGATCGACCGAGCCGCCATTCTCGGCGACGGGAAACGGCTCGACGTGGCCACCGCGTTGGGCGTCGGCGCCGACTCGCATCAGCAGGCCGCCAACGTCGGACGC
>JAAYEH010000176.1 GCA_012728855.1 Rhodopirellula sp.
CGCCGAGCACACACCGCAATTGCAGCAAATACCCTTCTCGACTACGTCCAGTACAACGTGACGCTTCAACAGTAGGCCTCCGGCTCCGCGGCGGGCAGCCTCCATTTCGTAGCGATTCTTCCCGGCGTCGCGATCGCTCTGAAAGCAAGTCCTGCAATCGACACACATGGCAAGAATGCCAGCGCGCGTAGATACAAAGAGACGTCGAAAACGTTCAGGAGCACCAAGCCTGCAAGGACGGACCATATTTGGACCGATTTTATGGAAAGCAGCGTTCCTTTCGGAACCAGTTTGCGAGAGTAGTAGAGCGGAACAAGAATGAGAGTATTGAGTACGTATGCGATGGTCAACGAAACCGCGATGCCCGCCGCCCCAAAATCGACGAGGAATAGGGCAGACAGAATAAGGATAACAGCCCAGAAGCTATTGCTAAGAAAGCCCCACCACATGAGACTATTTGCCGCGAGCACTCGGGAGAGTCCCGCCTTGTAGGTCATGATCGACATGCAAAACACACAGAGGGCGAGAGTCACTCGGAACGCGTGGGTGTTATAGGCGCTTCCAAATGCGAGTTGGGCTAGTTCCGGAAAGCACAATAGCGGCAGTGCGGCAAACACGCCCAAGGCCCACGACGAAAGAATGTTGGCGACGGCGAGGCGATCAGATGTATTTGCCCCCGAGTTGGTAATCATCGCCAGTAAAGGCGCTGATAGCATGCCGCTAACGAACATCGCGAGTCCCTGAAACACAAGTGCCGCAGACAACATTCCCATTTCGTCGTAGCCGTTCGGCTGATTGACCAGCATGGCACCGCACACCCAGTTCGCGGGAGTGACCATAATCCCGCCCAACACGACCGGCAGACTGAATCTCAACAGAATGGGCCATTCTTGGCTGCAATTCTTGAAGCTGAATGGGACGCCATAGCGCCGGGCCTCTCTGCGGAGGGCTAGGTGGTTGAAAAGCCAGTTGAAGCCGAGGTTCACGGCCAGGGCCCAAACCGCGCCGGTGAGGCCGCCGCAAAAGGCGCCGGCGATGAGGATGGGAAAAGATAGCAGACCGACGAAAAGGTTGACGTGCGCAATGGTCTTGAAGGCTTCGAAGCCGGAGAGGGCCCCGGTCTGGGCCCCGTTCAGCGCGCTGATAAAGAGAATCAGGGCCCCGATCCGCAACGCGCCTGCCAGTTGCGGGGCGTTGATCGTGTGCGAGGCCAGCCAGGGGGCAAAGACCGCCAAGCCCAAGGCCATCAGGCCGCCGGTGACAAGCGCCACTACGCCTGAGAGGCCGAGGATACGGCCGGCGCGGGCCGGATCCTTGACGCGGAACTCGGCCACGTGCTTGGTGGCCGTCAGCCCCAAACCAAAACCGGCGAAGACTCCAAACATGCCGACGGTCGACTGGATTATCCCCAATTCGCCGTAGCCGGTCTTGCCCAACAGTCGGGCTACACAGACTGTCGCCACCACCATGAGCCCGCGGGAGATTATCGCTCCGGCCATCGACCAGAAGACGCCGCGGGCCAGTCGGACGCCCAAGGGCGACGCCTGGATTCGGTCGTACGCCGGGCGGAGGACCGGCGGGCAGTAGTCGGCAGCGAGGGTTGAAAGGCTCATCTCGGTTGAGGAGGCCACACGTGGGTAGACGGGATGAGGAACAGGGAGCGCGCGACGATCATGAAGCAAGGAAGCCGATCAGGCGATCTGTCTTGCAAAAGGACTTTGGCCGGCTCCGTGTTCTTGGCGGCGAAAAAACATCTCGCAGGCGGCGAGGATGCGGCCGCAGGCGTGGCCGTCGCCGTAGGGGTTGACGGAGCGGGCCATGGCGGCGTAGGCCGTCGCGTCGTCCAGCAGTCGAGAAACCTCACAGACAATTTTTTTGCAGTCGGTGCCGACCAGACGAACCGTGCCCATTTCAACCGCCTCGGGCCGCTCGGTCGTGTCGCGCATTACCAGCACCGGCTTGCCCAGGCTGGGGGCCTCTTCCTGGACGCCTCCGGAATCGGTCAACACGAGGGTCGCGCGGTCCATCAGGGCCACGAACGGCAGGTAGCCGAGCGGCTCGATAAGATGGACGTTGGCGAGGCAGGAAGAAGTTGAACCGTGGAGGGCGCCGGGATCGCGCAGCGGAGAATTCCATTCTTTGTCCTTCTCCGTGTCCGCAGTGGTTTTTCCTATTAGACGGTAGACCGGGCCACGGACGTTGGGGTTGAGGTGGACGGGGTAAACAAAATGGATTTCCGGAAAGCGATGCGCTAGTTCGGCGATGGCTCGGCAGATGTTCTCGAATCCCTCGCCAAAATTCTCGCGGCGGTGGCCGGTGATCAGCACCAACGGAGCGTCCGAGTGACCATTCAGGAGGTGGTGCGGCAGGCCGGGGATTTCGGGAGGCCTGGACTTGACCTGGTCTACGGCGAAAAAGAGCGCGTCGATCACGGTGTTGCCCGTGACCACAATCCGCTCGGCCGGGACGTCTTCTCGCAGCAAGTTTCTTTGGGCCTCTTTCGTGGGGGCGAAGTGCAGGTCGGCCAGGCGCGTGGTAAGCGTGCGGTTGATCTCTTCGGGAAAGGGAGAGAACCTGTTCCAGGTCCGCAGGCCGGCTTCGACGTGCCCGATGGGAATGCGGCGGTAGAAGGCCGCCATCGCCGCACAGAATACGGTGGTGGTGTCGCCTTGCACCAGAACCATGTCGGGTTTCGCGGTCGCCAGATACTCGTCGCAGGCCGCAATCGTTCGTGCCGTCAACGACGCCAGCGACTGGTTCGCTCGCATCAAAGCCAGATCAACGTCGGGTTTGACGCCGAACACTTCGAGAACCTGGTCGAGCATCTCTCGGTGTTGGCCGGTGACACAAACATGCGGATCGAAAACCGCCTGCTCCCGCATCTTCAAAATAAGCGGACAGAGCTTAATGGCCTCCGGACGCGTGCCGAAAATGAATGAAATCCGAGACATGTCTTTCGGGAATCCTCCTGACGTTACGGCTTGCTGCACTTATGCCGCTCGGCGCTGTTTCGGCAACTCGTCGGCTGTGAACGGCTCATCCTTGGCCGCAATCCGACCGATCAGTTCCAGGTAGATTCGAGCGAACGCGTCGCGGCTGAAATGCTCGCGGGCATACTGTCGCCCGGATTGTCCGCGTTGTTTGACTGAAGACGGATAGTTGGCCAGGCCTTCCACCGCCGCCAGGAGCGAATCGGCTGAATCCGGCTCCATCGCCACGGCTGCCCCGGCCCGGATCACCAAGTCACGAGCTTGCCCCTGGACGCCCATGATGATCGGCCGCGCCATGGCCATCGTCTCGAACATCTTCGACGGAATCACTGTGCCGAAGAGTTCGCATTTCTTCAGATGAACCAGGCAGGCGTCCGAACTGGCCAGAACGGCCGGCATCGCCTCTTTGGGGAGCCGACCAGTGAATACGACCATGTCCGCTACCCCGGCCTGACGAGCCTCTTCTTCCAGCCCGCGACGCCGCGCTCCGTCCCCAACCAGGCAGAAGCGGATGTCTTCGCGCCCTTTGGCTCGCAAGAGCCGCGCCGCCTCGATGACCACTTCCAGCCCGTGGGCCATGCCGACCGTGCCCACGTAGGAGCAGACAAACTTGCCTTCCAGTCCCCACTGCCGCAAGAAATCCGGATCCGGAGGCATCGGCTTGAACCGCTCCAGGTCCACGCCGTTCATGATCACCGAGATCCGGTCGGCCACGTTCACCTTGCCAAGGATGCTGTCGCGATAGCCGTCCCCCACGGCGACAATGTGGTCGGCGGCAAGGTACATTCGGCGTTCCAGTCTCTCCAGAACTCGCAGCAGCCGGCCGTTGCGCAGGGCGCCGACGGCCTGGATCGACTCCGGCCAGATGTCGCGAATCTCCAGCACCAGCGGCGCCCGCTTCAGTCGCGAAGTCAGCACCCCCGCCCAACCGCAGAAAAATTGGGGCGAGGTCGCCAGAATCACGTCCGGCCGCGGCAGCCGCAACGATGCCAGGACGGCGGTTGCCATGTAGGAGAGGAAATTCAGGATCCGTTTCGCCGTCCCCGAGTTCGGGGCCAGATAGGTCCAAACCCGCACCACTTCGATTCCGTCGACCATCTCCACCTGCGGCCGTAGGCGGTTTCGGTAGCCCTCAAACAGCACTCCGTCTGGGCAGTTGGGAGCACAGGTTACCACCGTCACGTCGTGCCCGGCGCGCGCCCAGCGGACACAGTGTTCGTAGGTCCGCGATGCCGGCGCGTTCACTTCCGGTGGAAAGTAGTGGCTGAAGAAGAGGATTCGCATCGGACTCGGGAATGTGCGGCGGTGTTAGCTGCCAATCGTCGCTCCACCGGGGTACACCCGGTGGCGGCGCTTATCGTTTGAATTAGCTGATTCGCTCGACTTCGCAGTCGTCGAGAACCACCGACGCCCCTTGCTCCATGAAGCGAACGGCGAGCAACAAACGCCTTTCGCTATCGCGGCGAAGGATCGTTCCCTCGAAGCCCGCGAAAGGCCCGGAGTGTACGCGTACCGCGACGCCGGGTTGCAGGCGCGCCTCAGGCGTCAGCGGATGGCCGCGGTCGATGAGTTGGAAGATCCGCTGGAGGTCGGAGGCGAGTTCGGCTTTGTCCGTTACCCTCACGTCCCGCGACACGCAATTCGTGGTCAGCGATGCGTAACGATCGGCTTCGTCGCCACAAACAAAGACGTAGTTCGAGAACAGAGGCACGTGCGAGGTGCGAACGCGGCCCTGGGGCGAGCGCGTGCGGCGGGCGATCATCGGGGCACAGTGGGCGATATCCAGCGCTCGCAGTCGCCGCATCATCTCCTTTTCACGCCGGGAACGGGTATACATGGCGTACCACTGCTGCCCGGCGAGATCGCCATCCAAAAAGCGGTCGAACAAATCCAGGGGGTAAATATCCTGCTCTTGGGCCAAAATCGGCATGTCTGCGCGGACTCCGTTCCTCTGGGTGGCACTCGAAGTGAACCCTTCCTCCGGCAAAGTCGCCCAAGGATACCGGTACTTCCCAAACACAACAAGCTGAGTTTCTGGCGGATCTGTGCCTGCGCGGCATGGCACGCGAACCCCGTCGATCGCTTCGCAAGCATACTTGCCCTTGGCCCAAGTGGCCCAAGAAAAAAGCCTTGCCAGAATGCGCCGTACCGTATAGGATGGAGCTATTGGTGTACATGCGTACAAGCAAGCGGTGCCGCGGCATCGCTCGTCGCCGCTGCGCAGCTCTTTGGCAACTTGACTTACGACTTGCCCCCACCGGCTGCTCTGTTTCCGGCGGTTCGTTGGCGTGGGGAGCCCGACTGGCAGTGCGCACTTCGCACCGCTGCCCAATCCGATCCGTGTTTCCCATCCATTAGTGCCATGAAGCCGCCCAGAAGAGCGTGGTGCCCAACTTGCCTCCATTCTGAGAAATCGCCGTCTTGGGCACCACACGTGGCCGCCGCTGACCGTGAGGCCGCCCACCACCGAGCAATCCTTCTCGCCGCGCACTCCTTGCTCCGGGCTCCACGATCCAGGCCCTTACGCTGCCCTTCCACTCTACAGACCTGCGCGGTGAGGGATTCAAGAAAATTGTGGTTCATCCGGCGGAAGCGTACCGGTGGGACGATTGCCTCACAAAACCAAGGAACGCAAGGAGTACCGGTGCCTCTTCTCTGTCCGGGTGTTTCCATTCGTTGAAATCGCGCTTTGCAGCGCA
>JAAYEH010000177.1 GCA_012728855.1 Rhodopirellula sp.
ACACCGAGGTACAGATCTCCGGTGTGAATGTCTTTCAGAAGAACTTTGGCAACTACGCCAGGTACTTCGACGAGATTCATGCGAACGCCGGGGCGGGGGAAGACAAAGCGGTGCTCACCGACGCCACCGTCGAGGACAATCACCTACCGCCGGTCGGCGTCGATATCAGCCAGGCTCTCTGGATGAACAGTTTCGAGAAGATCGAACTTCGAACCAGCGGCGGCGGCAGTGAGGAGATCGAGACCCTCGACGAGGTCTTCGCTTACTGGAACGAGCCGTAATCCGAGTTGGAGAAACATCATTCACCCGGCGCGAATGCCATGCGTGACGGCGCCGAATCCGAAGCCTTGAAGCGGGAGTTCCGCCGCAGAGCGTTGCTCGCCTGCGCGGAACTGCCCGACAAGGACCGGCATAGCGAAGCCATCTGGGCGAGGCTGCTGGCGATGGAGCCGTTTCAAGTGGCGGCCACCGTCATGTGCTATGTCCACACGCGGGACGAAGTACGAACGCAGCCGTTTCTGCCGACCATTCTCAATTCCGGCAAGACGCTGGTCGTCCCGTACTGCAACGGGGACGAATTAGGATTGTTCCGGTTGGAGAGTGTCGAGGAGTTGTCGCCCGGCACGTGGGGAATTCTGGAACCGGCCGAGTCTCTTCGAGCCCTCTCGCAACGGCGCGTCGACGTTTCGCAACTGGATCTGATCGTCGTGCCCGGGGCGGCTTTCGATCGGCAGGGCGGGCGAGTCGGTCACGGCAAGGGGTATTACGACCGCCTGCTTCGCCGCACCCGCCCGGATGCTCGCCGTATTGCGGTGGCTTACCAATGCCAGATCTATCCAAGCGTTCCGATGCTTCCCCACGACGTCTACGTGGATGGGATTATCACGGAAGCTCAATATTTGGTCAGCCGGCCGCCGCAGAATTCATCAAAACGCTGACAGGATGGCAGGCGCCCCCATTGCCTTTGCACCCAGGCCGACCAGCGAAAGTGTTTCTGTAGAAGCAGTTCAAGCAACAGCTCGCCGCCGCTTCTTTTATTGGCACGCCGTTTGCTCCTTGTGCTCATTGGCGGTTGCGGGCGGCCGGTCGCCATAGACGAGAAGAGACGGGTTTCCACGAGCAGGGGGCATGAGACGATGGCTTTCGACGAACGACAGATGACACGGGTCGCCAGACGCATGCGCGAGGCAACGGGCTACTTGGAGATCGGCATGCCGCAGGAAGCGCTAGGCCGACTCGAATCGCTTGGGAGTTTGGGGCCTTTTGAGGCGGAAGTCGAGTTGCTCCGCGGTGAGGCGATGCGGAGGCAACAGCGCTTTGAGGAAGCGGCTGTTTCGTTTGCGATCGCCGCCCGCAAGTCACCCCCTCCCCAGAACAAGGCGGCCTGGCTCGCGCTGAGTCTATGCTGGCAGCAGGTCGGCGACGCCGAGCGGGCCATGAAGATGCTTGGCATGGCGCGGGGCGCAAAGCCTGACGGCTAGAGAATCAACCACCCGCCAGAATAGCAGAAACCGTGGGGCAGGTTTGCAACCTGGCGAATTCTTTGTTCGGGGCGTGGCGCTGCGGGATTGTGACCTATACTTGGCGCAACCCACCAAGTTTTCCCCACCGCTAGCCTGGACTCCCGCCATGACCAATCCTTGCACAACCGATCCATTCGCGCCAGTCGATCCCGACCATTTCTCGCCTGCCGTGACGGAGGCCACCACTTTCGCGGGCCCGCCAGAAGAGCGCTCGGCCAACACGCCGGCAGTCGGTCCGAAGCCGGACCGTGCGGGCGCCGGCCTTCGCTCGCAATATGCCGATGAGCCATTGATTTCGTCGATCCTGGGCGAGTTTGTGTCTCGCCTTGACGGTCGCCTCGACGCCATGGAGGCGGCGCTCCGCAGCGAATCAGCCGAGGACTTGCGGCGTTTGGCGCATCAGCTCACAGGAGCCGCCGGTTCCTACGGCTATCCTTTGCTGTCGATGGCGGCCCGGACCCTGGAAGAGGACGCCCGTCGCGGACGCATGGAAGCCGCCGAGAAGGCTTTCGCGCAGGTCACGGCTTTGTGCCAAGCGGTGATGATGGGATGGGAAAAGCAACCGGAGACTGCGTGAACCGGCAAGTTGGCCGGGCCGAACTCAGGGCATGGTTCAAATCTCGACGTTGGCAGGTAACCAAAGGCAGGTTCCGCTTGCCGAGCGGAACCTGAACGGCTAAGAGCCTATCCCAAAACCTTGGCGGAGAGGGGGACAGGCACATTTTGCTCCGAAGACTCCGCAAAATGAGCCAGTCCCCGGCGGTTTTGGGATAGGCTCTAAGTGAAGTTTCCAATCGGTGGGGCGATAGGACGCCAACTCCGCACGCGGGTTCCGCTCGGAAAGCGGGATCTACTGGCTGCGATCCGCTCTTGAAGCATGTCTGAATTCAGGGTGTCGACGGCGCGCCGTAAACGAGTTCGCCGTCGAACACCGTTGCGCGAACGTCGAATGTCAGTCGCCCGCCTTGCTCCGGATGCTCGCGGAGATCGAACTGCACGAAATCGGCCGGCATGGCGGGATCCAAGCCGCCCGCTTCGAGTCCGAGCAGCTTTGCAGGGTTGTCCGCAGCCATCCGCATCGCGGTCGCCAGGTCTACACCTGCAAATGTCATGACGTTGGCGACACAGACGTTGGTGGGCAGCGCCGCGCCGCCCAACAACTCCTGCTGCCCGGCGATGACCAGTTTGCCCTCGGGGAGAATCTCAACGTCGCAGAAGTCGCTCGTGTAGCGTCCGGGCGGCTGACCGGCCTGGCCGGAAATGTCGCTCACCAAAACGCAACGCTCCGGCCCCTTGGCCCGCACCAGGCATTTGACCACGGAGGGGGGCAAATGGTGGCCGTCGGTGATGATTCCGGCAATGAGACGGTCGTCGGCCAACTGCTCCCACAGGTAGTTGCGAAGCCGGTGGAGCATGGGGTGCGAACCGTTTCCCAAGTGCGTGCTCATCCTGGCGCCCGCGTCCACCGCGGCGCGAATCTGTTCGGGATTGGCCGACGTGTGGCCGATCGACACGATCACGCCGGTATCGGCCACGCGCCGAATCAACGCAGGAGCTTCGTCGTACTCGGGCGACAGCGTGAGGATCCGCACCCGGCCGTCGGCCGCGTCCTGGAACCTTTGGAACTCGTCCCAGTCGGGCGCGCGGATGCAGGACAAGGGATGGGCGCCCCGCGCGCCGTCTTGCGGCGTGATGAAGGGGCCCTCGACATGGATTCCCGGAATTCGCCGAGCCAGTTCCCGACATTCCTCGCAAGCGGATCGGATGGTCCGCAGCGCGTGGAGCATTACCGCAGAAGTCTGGGTCGTGACCGTTGGGCAGAGTCGAGTGACCCCGAAAGCGGCAAATGCGTCCGAAATCTGACGGACCTTTTCAACGGTCAGAGTCGACGCGCTGAATTCCTGGCCGCCGTAACCGTTAACTTGAACATCGAGCAAACCGGGGCCGATCCAAGGCCATCCGCGTGCCTCGCGATCGGAAACGGAAACCTCGGCAATCCGCGCGACCCTGCCGGCCGCGGTCTTCAAAACGATCGGTTGGGCGTTATCGTAACGTCGTCCGTAAAGTTGCATCGGCATGAAACACCTCCACCCCCACTTTACCGAATCGTGTCGGCGGGAAAAAGGGGTCGGATGGCAACTCGTCTTCAGATGCAAGATTCGACAATCGCACCGGTAAAGCCGCCCCGGAACATAAGCGGCTGAGGCGATACCGGAAAACAAGCGTCGAAGACGCTCAAAGAGCTGCCGCAGGGGACTGAATCAAGCCCCATCATGAAGGGAAGACGAGCATCTACTTGGCGACGGTGAACTTCCGAATGGACAACTGAAAAAACGAGGCACCACCAACTTTCCCTGGCTGAAATGCCCCGTGGCGCCGAGCAACAGCGGCCGGCCCAGTCAGGAGTGACGCAATCCGAAGTGCATCCTATTCTTCCACCGTGAGCAGTCGCTGTCAAGTCGCCGGAGGAGCATTGACACCTCGCGCCGATTGGTTTACCTTCCGAAGTAAATCACGCCTTCCCTTTTGAAAGGATCTCTGCATGAAAACGTCTTTGGTTCGCATCGCATTCACGACGATGTTCGGCGGGTTGTTGGTCGGGCTCATGCTGCCGGTCCCGGTGTGCCGCGCCGAATTCCTGGTCGGCGCCGCCTCGTGCGACATCACTCCCGACCAGCCCGTGTTTCTTGCCGGGCAGTTCCACGCCCGCGTCTCCCGGGGCGTCTCCTGCCCGGTGACTGCCAACGTTCTCGTTCTGGAATCGCGCGACGGCGACAAAGTCCTGGACGCGGCGATGATCGTCAGCATGGACACCGTGGTCATCCGGGAGCCTTTTCACGACGCCTTCAAAGCGGCGATGGGCAAGGCGCTGCCCGACTTCGACGTCAACAAGGTGATTCTCGCGGCGACCCACACGCATTCGGCGCCTTGCCAGACCGATGGTTCGTATACGTCGGACGATCCGAACGTCATGCAGCCCTCGAGATACAATGCGTTTGCCGCGGAGAAGATCGCGGCGGCTGCCGCCGAAGCGTGGAAGAATCGCCGGCCGGCGACGTATTCTTACGGCCTCGGACACGCCGTCGTAGCGTACAATCGTCGCGCCGTCTACGCGGATGGTTCCGCGGTGATGTACGGAAAGACCAACGATCCCAACTTTCGGGCAATCGAAGGGATGGAGGACCACGACGTCAACAGCCTGTTCTTCTGGGACGC
Source organism: Rhodopirellula sp. (assembly GCA_012728855.1). GTDB lineage: Bacteria > Planctomycetota > Planctomycetia > Pirellulales > Thermoguttaceae > JABWBD01. The sequence continues at coordinate 4,740 of JAAYEH010000177.1, forward strand.
GAAAGACAAGCTTCTGGCGATGCTCGTCAACGTCTCGTGCCCGGCCCAGGAGGTGGAATCCAGCAATACCATCGATGCGGACTACTGGGGCGAGGTCCGCAAGGGCCTGCATGAGATCCACGGCGACGAAGTCGTGGTCGTCGGGCTCTGCGGCGCCGCCGGCGATATGTCGCCGCATTTGCGCTACCGGCAGGCGGCGGACGATCGGATGCGAGAGTTGCGCAAGCTCACCCGAAATCAGGAAATCGCCCGCCGAATCGTGCGGGGCGTCGAGGAAGCCTACGAGGTCGTGGAGAATTCCAAGTCCGCCGATGTTGTTGTCAAGCATCAGTGCAAAGTTCTCGAATTGCCCGAGCGGATCGTCACCGAGGCGGAATACCAATCCTGCAAGGCGGAAGCCGAAAAGCTCTTGAAGCGAGCGGAAGAGACCGGCGACAGCAGCGCGAGGGGAAAGGGCAATTGGAACGCCCGTATTGCCGCCCGTTATGAGAAGCTCGCGGAGACTCCGCATCCGCTGTTTTCCACTACGGTGAATGTTTTGCGGATCGGCGATGCGGTACTCTCGACCAACGCCTTCGAGCTGTATACCGATTTCGGCATCCAGATAAAAGCCCGCAGCAAAGCGAACCTGACGTTGGTCGTTCAGTTGGCCAACGGCGGCGGAACATACCTTCCATCCGAACGCGCCGTGCAAGGCGGCGGATACGGCGCCGTGATTCAGAGCAACACGGTCGGGCCTGAAGGCGGGCAAGTGCTGGTCGAAGAGACCCTGAAAATGATCGACGGCATGTGGTAGCCATTGGCGAATCCGTCATTTTCGCGGAAGTTCGGTTGGCAACCGATGATCTGCGGGCAGAGTAAAACGCGCGGCGGCATGATCGTGGATAAGGTTCCAGGCTACGGTGTGGATCCCACACAGGGTTTCACCGTGGAGCTTACGGCGGATTTGAAGAAGTACGACCGCCACAGAAGCATGCTTGCCATAGAAAGGGGAACCATGAGCGATCGACACGCACCTTTGTGTCCGCGAGAGCCTGTATCGTCTTGTGACGCCAACGAGCCAGGAGCTTCCCAGTGAATCATGGTTCACCCATCCCACGCAGACGTTTTCTGGCCGGCAGCCTGACCATTCGCGAGGGCCGCGCCATGGTTCAGGCCGCCCGAAAGCACCAACGCGTTTTCCAGGTAGGAACCCAGCAGCGGTCCATGCTCCGCAATCGGGAGGCGACCGAGCTGTTGCGCAACGGGCGGCTGGGCAAGATCACCGAAGTCGTGTGCGAGCGATGGGACAGTTCCCGACCCTACACCGATTTCGACATCCCCGCCGAGCCGATTCCTGAAGGCATGGACTGGGATGCGTGGTGTGGGCAAACGGAACCGGTCGCCTATAACGAGCGCGTGTATCGGAACTACAACAACCCGGGCTGGTACAACCTGCGGCGATATTCCGGAGGCAATCTTGCCAACGCAGGTTCCCATGCACTCGATATCGTTCACTGGGGTCTCGATACGGACGACACAGGACCGGTCGAAGTCTGGGCGGAAAGCAGCAGCCCCAGTGCCCGCCTCATGTACCGTTATGCCAACGGTGTGAAACTGCATCTCGGCTTCCCGCCGGAACTGCTGGAAAAGACGGAGTCCGGGGAGCTGAAAGAGCCTGGAGAGCAACCTTCCGAGTTCGTCGCCATTTTCTACGGGAACGTGGACGGTTGGTCGAGCACCGTGGCCGTTTCAACACGATTCCCATCGCTCTCTCGCAAGAGCCCCTTCCGGCCGACGCCGTCCGGATGTACGAGAGCAACCATCATTTCCAGAACTGGCTGGACTGTATCCGTTCGCGCGCCAAGCCGACCGCCGATATAGAGATCGGACACCGTGTTTGCACGATCTGTCAGTTGGGCAACATCGCGCGCGAACTTGGCCGCACACTGACATGGGATCCCGAGAAGGAGGTCTTCCCCGGCGATGAGGAAGCAAACGCGTATCTCCACCGTCCGCAGCGAAAGCCCTATCAGCTTCCGGAAGTGATTTGACAAGAAGGCTTTTGACCAAAAGCAATGAGGTTGCCGGACAGCGGCATTGGCGTGTGCTTCTCTGTGCCTGGATCAGAAAGGCCGCAACAGAGAATAGGAACCCGTACTCCGCGTTCAAGTACGGGTTCCTCTTCTCTCTTGCCGTTCTTCCGTGGGAAGACGGACATGTCCACTGCCTCCAACACCGTTTCCGGCGGTTTCGAATCCCTCGAAGGAATCCACGAATTCTGTGGAAGAGCCCAAAACACAGGTTGCGACGGGGCCTTCCGAGGTGCGTTGTGGTTGCGACCGAGCAAAGCGAGGCGGCGCTGGGTGGACAAACGGAGATCTGGTATCATGAGGCGACAAACACCTCTTGGCAGGAGATACCACATCATGCTGACGCGACGCGATTGGTTGAAATCAACGGCCGTTTTCAGTCTGGCAGCCGCCAGTTCGATAAGCGATCCCCTTGCCGCCCGAGGCGACGAACCGAGCGCCGGGAGCCCCGATCGATCGGGCAACCAGTCGGGGCAGCCGGCGCAAGATGCAATCGATATCGGTTCGCGACGCGAACTGTTCGTCGATGACTTGCTTATCGACCGGCTGAATGGAGCCTGCCTCGAGTTGCATTCGCCGCAGCCGCGCGAAATCGTGCTGCGGTTCGACCAGCCCTGGGAAGGGCTGTACAGCGGATACGAGACGGTCTTGCGAGACGGCGATACGCTTCGGTTCTACTATCGCGGCATGCCGGTCGCCCGGCATACCGAGGACGTGGAAGTCACCTGCGTCGCGGAGAGCCGCGACGGCATCCACTGGACCCGACCGAAGCTCGGTCTGTTCAAGGTTCAAGGCACAACGGACAACAACGTGGTGCTGGCCCGCCATCGCGGCTGTCACAACTTCGCGCCGTTTGTCGACGCGAATCCCGACGCGCCGGCCGATCAGCGCTACAAGGCACTCGGCGGAACCGGGGCTCCAGGGCTGATTGCCTTTGCATCGCCCGATGGGATCTACTGGCGGGAATTGCAGAAAGACCCAGTGATCACCAAGGGCGCCTTCGATTCCCAGAACAACGCTTTCTGGTCGGAAAGCGAGCGGCAATACGTCTGCTATTTCCGTGTCTTTCGCGAGGGCGTGCGTTGGATCGCCCGCACAACCTCCCCCGACTTCATCCACTGGACCGACCCGGTCGACCTGGAGTTGGACGGCAAGCCGCCGCAGCACCTCTACACGAACCAGATCGATCCGTACGTGCGCGCCCCGCACATCTACCTGGGGCTTCCGACGCGATTCCTGCCGGGCCGCCGCGTGGTGACCGAGGAGGAAGCCCGCCGCATTGGCACACCGACCGAGTGGAACTATGCCAACGATTGCACGGACATTCTGCTCGCTTCCGCGCGCGGCGGCGCCAACTTCAAACGCACATTCCTGGAAGCCTTCATCCGGCCGGGCTTCGACCTGGAGAACTGGACGTCGCGAGCCAACTATGCGGCTCGCGGGATCGTTGAAACGGGCGACAGGGAACTCTCGCTGTATGTCAAGCACCACTCGGGATATCCCACGAACCACGTGCGGCGGTACACGCTGCGGCCCGACGGTTTTGTCGCCGTATCAGGGCCCTACGCCGGCGGCGAGATGATCACCAGGCCATTGACGTTTTCGGGCGATCGACTGACGATCAATTTCTCCACTTCGGCGGCGGGCGGCATGCGAGTCGAATTGCAGTCGGCCGAGGGGAAGCCGATCAAAGGGTGTACTCTCGACGACTGCCCGGAGATCATCGGCGACCGGATCGATCACACGGTGAGCTGGAAGTCCGGCTCAGACATGGGCAAGCTCTCCGGCCAGCCGGTCCGGCTGCGGTTTGCGCTGAAGGACGCCGACCTGTATTCGTTGCAGTTTGCAGGTTCGTAGCACACCACCACGAAAACAAGCCGAATCTTGGAAGCCCGAACAAAACGGAGACTGGCTCCGAGCGAACATTCGCAAGATACGCAGAATCAAGATCTTGACGAGGTGCCTGTCTCCGTTTTGTTCGGGCTTCTCAGAAGGAGGATCACGATGAGAATCGCATTTCTGGCTCTCCTCGCCACCACCATCCTGCCGCTGAGCGGCGTCTCCGCCGCGGAACCGCTGGCTGGGGCCGAATGGATCCGAGATCCTCGATTTCGAGAACAGCCGATCCTGGACGTATTCGAGGCCCAAGAGAGGAAGATGAAATCGACGGAACTGAAAAATGTTCACACCTACTTTCGCAAGGAATTCGCGTTGCCCGAACAAGCGTCGCGAGCCCAACTGTGCTTCTCGGCCGACGACTATGCGAAGGTCTACGTGAACGGCCAATTGGCGGCACAAGGGCCCGAACCGGCCTACCCGTTTGCCCAGCCCTACTACCGGATCGATGTGACGGACATGCTCCAGGCTGGCTCCAATTGTGTGGCGGTGCATACCTATTACCACGGTCTCGTTTGCAGGGCATTCAATTCGGCCGACAATCGAAGCGGACTGATCCTGCGATTGAATATCACGTTGGCCGACGGCTCACAGCAAACCCTCGTCAGCGACGGCACCTGGAAGTGTTTCGCCTCGGGAACCTTCTCTTCCGACCGCACGTTCGGTTATGCCACGCAGTTCAACGAGAATATCGACCTGACCAAGGAACCGATGGGCTGGCGGCAGCCGGGATTCGACGCATCGCCCTGGGCGGCAGTGTGGATCGACAGACAGGACCACACGTTCATCGAGCCGATCTCGCCGCCCTTGGAGCGGCGGCGAGTGGAACCGGTGATGTGCCGGGAGAAAGGGCCCGGGCGTTGGGTCGTTGATTTCGGCACGGAAGTCGTCGGCCATACCCGCATCCGCGTCAAGGGAAGCCGTGGCCACGTGATGACGGTCTGGCACGGCGAGGAGTTGAGCGCACCGGAGAATCGATTTCAACTCCCCGTCGAACGTCTTAACCAACCGAAACCGGCGCGGGACGGCAACCGTCCTGCGATCGACTCGGCGACAGTCCGCCACAACATGCGATGCAATTGCGACTATGTCGACAAGATCACGCTTTCCGGGGCGGACGACCTCGTCGAGTTCTACGACTATCGGGGCTTCCGCTACGTGGAGCTGATCGACGCGCCAGGCAAGCCGGAGGTTTGGGTCGAGGTCCGGCATCATCCGTTCGACTGGGAGGCGAGCCATTTTGCGTCGTCCAGCGAGACCCTCAACCGCATCTGGGAAATCTCGAAACGAGGCGTGCAGATGGGTTGCCAAGGGGCGATCGTCGATTGCCCGACGCGGGAAAAGGGGCAATACACGGGCGACACGTACATGACGGTCGTGTCGCATCTGCTTCTTACCGCCGATGCCACGCTCACGAAAAAGGCGATCCTCGACTGGCATCACTCCCAGCGGTTCGATCCCGGCATGCTCTGCGTGGCTCCCGGCGGACTCCGGCAGGAGTTGGCCGAATGGTCGTTTCTTTGGCCAATCATGCTGCAGTACTACTACCGAGTCACGGCAGACGAATCGCTCGTGAATCGGATGGCCGAAGACGGCGCGCTAGAGTCGCTGATGGACTATTTCCAGAAGTTGGAAAATGCTGACGGTCTGCTCGAGGGCGTTGACCGGCACAAGTGGGTATTGGTCGACTGGCCGGCCAACCTCCGTGGAGGGTACGATTACGAGGCGACCAAGAACGGCGTCAACACGGTGGTGAATGCCTTCTACTACGGATCGCTTCTTGCAGCCGGCGAGCTGATGCGAATCGCCGGCCGCGACGACTCGCGCTACGACCAGCGGGCGGAAGGGGTGCGCAAGGCAATGAACGAGAGACTGTTCGATGCCCGCAACGGCGTCTATATCGATGGGATTCACGAAGACGGCACCCCCTCGCGCAAGAGCACTCTGCACGCCAGCGTCTTTGCTCTCCACTTTGGCGTTGCCCGCGAGGCGGACGCGCCGAGGATCGCCGAGTTGATCCGGCACCAGCGGCTCAATTGCGGGATTTATGCCGCGCCTTACCTGCTCAGCGGGCTTTGGAACATCGGCGAGGGCGAACTGGCTTACGAATTGCTCACCTGCACCGACAAGCACTCCTGGCATGAGATGCTTCGCAGTGGGGCGACGACGACCATGGAGGCCTGGGCGCCGGAGTTGAAGTGGAACACAAGCTGGTGCCATCCGGCCGGCGGCACCCCCGTCTGGCTCGTCGTGGATCGCTTGATGGGCCTTCGCCCCGCCGCCCCGGGCTTCCGCGCACTTCGAGTAACACCACAATTTTCGGAGGACTTGCAGTGGATCGAGGTCCGCTTCCCGACCGCATCCGGCACGGTGGAGGCTCGTTATGAAAAAGGAAAGAACTACCGAGTGACGGTGCCGGAAGGGATGCGCGTGATCGACGACACTCCCCACTCGATCGAACTCACGGTGATTCAGAAAAGGAGAGAGTTGCGATGACCCGATGGTCAAGTCTATTGCGCAGAATGTTCGTTGTATCGATGATCGCCCTCGCCTGCCTGGCGGGGCCTGCGTGGTGTGCCGAGCCCGACTGGTCGAAGGTTCCCGGGGTGGTCGTAGCCCATTCACCCGCGGCGACAAGAATCTACCTCGGCTCCCCCGGCATCTGCATCCTGCCCGACGGAACGTATTTGGCGAAGTGCGATCTGTTCGGGCTCGGCGCGCCGAAAGAAGCGGGGCCGATCACGCGCCTGTTCCGCTCGACCGATCGCGGCCAGTCGTGGGCACACCTCTGCGACGTGGAACGGCTCTTCTGGGCAAGCGTCTTCCCGCACCGCGGCGCTGTCTATTTGCTGGGATGCGGGGGAAAGTCGGGACGCGAGGCGGTCATTCGCCGTTCGACCGACGGAGGACGTACCTGGTCGGAGCCTGTGGACGAGAAGACCGGCCGGCTGCGGGCCGAAGGCGTGCATCACTGCGCGCCCACGCCGGTGATCGAGCACAAGGGCCGCCTGTGGCGCGGCATGGAGGTGGTCGTCGGCCGGGGATGGGGACATCCCTTCCAGGCGATGATGATGTCGGTGCCGGTCGATGCCGATCTGCTCGACGCATCGGCCTGGACGTTCTCCGATCCGCTCCCCTCCGACCCGAGCTGGCTCGGCGGAGAATTCGGCGGCTGGCTGGAAGGCAACGCCGTGCCCACGCCCGACGGCCGCATCGTCAATATCCTCCGCGTCCACTACCTTCCCACGGGCGGAAAGGCGGCCGTCGTCGAAGTGAGCGACGACGG
>JAAYEH010000178.1 GCA_012728855.1 Rhodopirellula sp.
AAGCCATGTTCATCGGTGAGTTCGCACGACTCCAAGTCGGCTGTCAATTGGTAGCCGGGATATTTGGCCACGCGCTGGAAGAGTTCCTCGACCTGCTCCTCGCTCAACACAATCGGCAGCATGACATTCTTAAAACAGTTGTTGTAGAAAATGTCGGCAAAGCTGGGGGCGAGGATCGCGCGGAAGCCATAGTCCTCCAGCGCCCAAGGAGCGTGTTCCCGGCTGGAACCGCAGCCGAAATTGCGGCGCACCAAGAGAATACTGGCGCCCGAAAACTCCGGTCGATTCAACTCGAAGGCGGGATTCGGCGAGCCGTCGTCCAGGTAACGCCAGTCGAAGAAAAGGAACTCGCCGAAGCCGGTCCGTTCGATCCGCTTGAGGAACTGCTTGGGGATGATCTGATCCGTGTCGACATTGGACCGGTCCATGGGGGCAACCAGCCCGCTGTGCTCGGTAAAGGCTCGCATACTCACTTGTACTCCCATTGCCGAATATCGACAAAATGTCCTGCGACGGCCGCTGCCGCCGCCATCGCGGGCGAAACGAGGTGCGTGCGGCCGCCCTTGCCTTGGCGGCCTTCGAAATTGCGGTTGCTCGTCGAAGCACACCGCTCTTTCGCCTCCAACTTGTCCGGGTTCATCGCCAGGCACATACTGCAGCCGGCCTCGCGCCACTCCAGACCGGCTTCCGTGAAGATCTTGTCGAGCCCCTCCGCCTCGGCCTGGCGTTTGACCAGTCCGCTGCCGGGCACCACCATTGCCTGCACTCCATCGGCCACGCGGCGGCCGCGGACGACGGCGGCCGCGGCGCGGAGATCCTCGATGCGGCCGTTGGTGCATGAGCCGATGAAGACGCGATCCAGCCGGATGTCCTGGACCGTGGTTCCTTCTTTCAACCCCATGTACTCCAAAGCGTTGGCCGTCGCCTTCTGATCCGTCGGATCGGAGTCGTCGCCCGGACCGGGCACCTTGCCGCTGATGCCGACGACCTGCCCGGGATTGGTTCCCCAGGTAACCTGCGGCTCGATCTGGGCCGCTTGGAATATCTCCACACGGTCGTAGCTGGCATCGGGATCGGTCGGCAACTGTTTCCAGCGGTCGACCGCGCCGTCAAAATCCTCGGGTGCGAACGGTCGGCCGCGGAGATACTGGTAGGTCGTATCGTCCGGCGCAATCAAGCCGGCGCGGGCGCCCGCCTCGATCGACATATTGCAGACGGTCATTCGCTCCTCCATACTCATTGCTTGCACCGCTTCCCCGGTGTATTCGATGCAATAGCCGGTTCCGCCCTGCGTGGTGATGCGGCCAATGAGATAGAGGATCATGTCTTTGGCGGTCACTCCGAACGGCAACCTGCCGTCGACGCGGATTTCCAGTGTCTTCGGCTTATACTGCAAGAGGGTCTGCGTGGCCAGCACATGCTCGACCTCGCTGGTGCCGATACCGAACGCCAACGCGCCGAATGCCCCGTGGGTAGCCGTGTGACTGTCGCCGCAGACAATGGTCATGCCGGGCTGAGTGAAACCCAGTTCCGGGCCGATGACGTGGACGATCCCCTGGTTCTTGTCCGACAGATCGTAGAGCCGGACGCCGAACTGATGGCAGTTCGCCCGAAGGGTGTCGATCTGTTGCTTGGAAATCGGGTCGAGAATCGGAAGGGAGCGGTCCGTCGTGGGGACGTTGTGATCGGCCGTGGCCACCGTGCGCTCGGGCCGGCGAACGCGACGGCCGGCCAGCCGCAGTCCCTCGAAGGCCTGTGGGCTGGTCACTTCGTGGACGAGGTGCAGGTCGATGTAGAGAATCGTCTGCTTCCCCGACTCGGCATGGACAACGTGGTTGTCCCAAATCTTCTCGAACATCGTCCGGGGATGAGAGGATGATGACATAGCGGGTGGCTACAGGTTCGGATGGGGGTGGTGAAAAAATCGGCCGGTGCCGGGAAAGACGATACGTACTTCGCCGAGCAATTGGACGACAAACCTCTTAGTATAACCTGCCAGGGAGCGGGTTTGAAGGCTAAGCGACCGCAAACTGCCGTTGTTGCTGCCACCAACGGGCAGCCGCCTGCCGCGACCAATCGGCGGCGGCTTCGCAGTCGGCGAGGGCATCGGCCAAACTGGCGGCGTCCGGATAACGATCGTCCGGATCTTTGGCAAGGCATCGCAGCACCGTTCGCTCGATATCCGCGGGCGTTTCCGGCTGGTGGGCGGACGGGGGGATCACTTCCTGATGGGCATGGGCAAACATTACTTTGATCGGTTTCTCGCCCTCGAACGGAGGTCGGCCAGTCAACAGGTAATAGGCGACCGCGCCCAAAGAGTAGATATCGCTGCGAGCGTCGGGTTCGCGCTCGCCGATGGCCTGTTCCGGCGACATGAACAACGGAGAACCCGTGATGGCCCCTTCGGCGGTCAACTCCAGCGCCTGATCGTCGACAATCGGCTTGACGAGCCCGAAGTCGAGCAACTTGGCGACATCATAGACTCCGCCCTGGTGCGCCGCGAAGATGTTGCCCGGCTTGATGTCGCGATGAATGAGGCCGGCCGAGTGCGCTTCGCCCAACGCATCGCAAGCCTGACGCAGCAGGTAGATTACCCGTGCCGGCGGGAGCGGCCCGTAGCGATCGACAAGTTCCGCCAGACTCATCCCCGGTAGATACTCCATCACGTAGTAAAACGTGCCGTCTTCCGCCACGCCATAGTCGAAAATCTCGACGGTGTTCCAGTGCGTCAGCCTCGCGGTTGCCTGCACTTCGCGCTGAAAGCGCGCCAGCACGCGAGGATCTCCCGCCTTATCCGGCCGAATGAGCTTCACGACGCAGGGCCGCTTGAGCAACTGGTGCTCGGCCAGATACACCTCGCCCATCCCGCCGGCGCCGATCATCTCCTTCAGGCGGTATTGCCCCAATTGCCTCGCTTCAAAGGCCGCTCGCCGCAACGACCCTATCGTATCGACGCCGAAGACGGCCGCGACCGCGGAGATGGCAAGCATGAGAACCAGTGTGATCAAATCGTCCCAGGTGACGAGACGAGCCAAACCCGCATCCGTCGCCATCGTCACCAGCAGCATGACCACGGGCGCGGCGGCAATCAACCCGATCACCCCCGAGGCACGCCGCAGACTGTTGGGGATGAACAGGGCATACGTGAAAATAAGCACCAGCCAGGCACCGATCGGAGCCTGGAAGAAACCAACGTCCGCGCTTTCACGGGCGAGCGCGTACTGAAAAAGCAGAAACAACCCCGCCGGCAGCCCGAAAACGGCCAGTTCCGCTCCACGAAGCCAGCCGATGCGAGCCTCGCACTGCCGCCAAAGCATAAGAGCGATCGCCGCCAGCGCCGCCGTCACGACGGTATGGGAGGCGAAGAAAAACAGTCCGAAACCATCCGAAAAATCCGCCAGAAACAGGTGCCGGACCAAGAAGATGGCGCAGCTAGCCAGCAGCACTCCCGCAGCCAGTCTCAATCGTCCTTGAAGCAGGCACGCCGTTTCCGCGGTAAGTTCCCCGCCACTTCCCTCCACCAGACATACGGCAGGGCATCGCGGCTTGGCAGCACCATCCCCGGCTTCCTCACGCTCGATCTCGGTCGAGGTCGCGGCATCCAGGGTGACATCTTCCAGAGTCGGGGGCGTGGTCTTCCGGATCAAGGAGGGCATGACAGGCGGACGGCTGGAGTGGATAGTCTTGGAGGCCCTAACGAAACGGCAACCGGCGCCGAGCCAAGCTTTCGCAAGACGCGCAGAATCCGTGTCCCGGCGAGTGCCTGTCCCCGTTTTGTGAGAGCCTCGTAGGCGAGCGGCAGGAAGTCGCTTCCCGGCAGCCCGGCTGCTACCCTGACATAAAGGCGATAGTGTAACGATGGACTCCAGGCGAGCAGCCTCGCTGCTAATTGGCAACTTTACTGCGGCCGCTCACCTTAGCACTATCATATACAGGTCGCCCCGCCCTGGCGATGGTTCTTTGCCCGGCGACTCAGGCAGCTCGCCGCCCCACACCCGCCGAGGCCAGTGACCGGATTTCTTCTTGCGATACCATCGAGAATTGTCGGCCATCCCCACAAATGGGCTCGATTATTACCACAGATGAGGAGTGAATCAGCCTGGGGATGTAGAACCATGCCCGGCCGCACTCCCCCATATCCTGACCGGAGGAGATGACGACGAGGTCGAAGATACCCAAACGGTTGGCGAAACCGGACATGACCGAAAGCGGATCCCCGGGCAAAAGTCGAATTCTTGCTCCCGTGGATCGCAGCAGGCGGTGGGCGTTTTTCAGGGTGAGTCCGGGGGCTGCCACTGGCGGGCGGGCTTCAAAACAATCCACGCCCACGTAGTCGATCTGATCGGCTGGCGTATCCTGAGTGGCAACCTCGATCATGCGCACCGCTCGCTCGCCGTTGCCAACGCCGAACTCAAGTATTCTCCGGGGTTTGTGCTGGTGAATCGTTCGATAGACGGCGCGATTCCCGGACGGCTTGGATAGATAGAGAAGGTAGTGTAGCTTCAGGCAGCGTGTGACGGACAAGGTGCCCTCCCTGGCGGTGTCCTGTGCTGGATGACTTGGTGCAATCGCTCCTGAGGTAGATTTCGGCTGAGGTTTCCTGCAAGTCGAGCAGAAATCAAATCTTCGCCATCGACGCCGCAGACTCCCGTGTCGCCGCAGGTTCCGTAATTGCGTCACTCGCGATTGTTCAACGCGAGACGGTTGTCATCACCGATGCCTGTCGTTGGGCTGCTGTGGTGGCCGCGTTCAATTTCAGCCCTTCATGGATGAATTGTTCGACCGAAGCCACGCTTTGGCCGCCCACCAGCTTTCGTCGCAACCATCCGCCGGCAGTGTTGCGAAACATGAGCAATTGGGGAATCGGTCCGCCTCCAATCAGTTGTTGCGACAGTCCGCGATCCACGTCCGGATCAACCTGCGCAAAACAGACCTGGTTGAGCACTCCGCGCTTCCGCACCTCTGGCAGAATGTGCTTCTTCATCGTCTGGCACGGGGGGCACCACTGCGTGCTCACAAACACGACCATCGGTGATCCGGTGGCCATCGCTTCGCGATACGCCTCCGCGTAGTTTTCCCCTTCAGCGCCATTTGCCATAGTGGCGGCTTGCAGTACCGTGGCGAGCACGAGACAGGTCATTGCGGCGATCCTTCCTCAAAGTGGCATTACCTGGACCCGAAAAACATGGGCGACCGGACGCATCGCATTAGAATCGAATCGACCCAGTGCTCCGTATTCGTCCTAACCCGAAATTGCCAGTCTACTGAATATGAAGCACTTGGCAAGTGGGGAAAGGGAGTGAAATTTTTCCGCGCCCTCCGGTGGGTTCGGTAGCCTCATTCAGCGAAGTTATTTGCATCGCATTGCCTGTTAAGATAGCGAACATCGCCGATAGTATTTAGGATAATTGGGAATGATAGACAATTTAAGAAGACAACGGCGTTTTTTCGGAAAAAAGCCGCGGCAAACCATCTATTAGCCCGCCCGCGTTGCGTACTGGGTGGGCTCTGCGGGAATGGACGGATACCGGCCTGGCTAATGTGGGACGGCTACCCCATCGTGCCGATCACCAGAGCCGCTGCTTGCCCGATCGGTGTACGGTTTACCAAAAGAACCGCTCTGTTCAAACAGGTCATGGGTTCCTCACGGACGAGGTGAACAGGGCAGTGCGGATCGAGGTTTTCGCAGTTGAGCGTGGGCAGAGCCAGCCCGGCCTCGAGCGACAGGATGCCGGCTGCTATCTCAACTGCCCCGGCAGCGGCCCCCAAGTTGCCGAAATAGCTCTTGGGCGCGGTGACCAATACGCTGCCCAGCACGTCGCGAATCGCTGCGGCTTCGATCCGGTCTTCATCGACCGTGCCGACGCCATGCGCGTTGACATACCCAAGCTGCGATGGTTTCAGGCCGGCTCGCTCAACGGCTCCTACCAGCACGCGACGTAAACCGGCGCCAGTGGCCCCACCGTTGCAACGCCACGCTTCGCTCGCAGACGAAAAGCCGAGAATCCTTGCGAGAACCTTCGCTCCTCGAGCTTGGGCGTGAGCAAGGCTCTCCAGAACCAGCACGGCCGCGCCTTCGCCGATCACCTCGCCGTCACGATCGCAATCGAACGGCCGCGGCACCGCGGTGGGATCGCTATTGCGCGACGCCCTGCCCAGCGACGAATATCGAACCCAGTCGAACGGCTCGATCTGCGAACTCGCTCCCCCTGCCATCATCACATCGGCTGCGCCCCGTTGAATGGCTCTTGCCGCTTCAGCGACAGCCAGAAGGCTGGAGACCTCTCCGTGATGAATCGTATTGTTGGGGCCCCGCGCATCGTGGGCGATGGAGACGTGCGAGGCGATCATGTTGGGCAGAACCCGGAGAAAACTGAGCGGAAAACTGGCTGCCATCCCTTCCGTGCCCCACCGACTCAAATCGAATCGGCCGTCCGTAATACAGCGGCGATAGGGCTCTTCACTTTCCTCAACGGAACCACAAATTCGATCGGCCCCAAGGACGACGCCAAACCGATCGGGATCGACGCTGCCGGCGGCGATGCCGGCCTCCTGGCAGGCCAATACGGAAGCGGCAATGCCGAGTTGGGCATCGCGAGACATGACCTTCATCGCCTTGCGATTGGCAATGAACGTCTTCGGGGAGAAACCCTTGACCTCGGCAGAGACCTTCACGGGCAGGTCCGATGGGTCGACTGCCTGCAGCCGCCCCACCCCCGATCGTCCGCTCAAGAGCGAATCCCAAAAGGGTTCTCGGCCGATACCGATCGGGCTGACAACGCCCACACCCGTGATCACGACTTCTACTGGTGGCATAGCTCTACCCACATTGGCGGACCGCCTGACTTGCCGGCGGTGGTCTATCCAGGTCTATCGAACCGTTGGTTTGGAAATCTTACATTATCCTCACTGATCGTCCGCAGTGGTGGTATGATTGACGCCCTCCCTGCCTCTTTCATAATGGGTGAGTGGAGCAACTCGCCGATGAAAGCACTCCTGTCAAACCTGATTTCGAAGCGACCAACCTTTCCAGGCAATGGTCGTGCTTGGAATATCGCTTGTCGCACGGCACATATCGCTTCGATGGGGGTACTGCTCGGTGGCCACGCCTATGACGTACCGGCATCACGATTGCTGACCGCCCTTTGGCTCACCATCGGCACGGGGTTGGTCATGATCGCTCTCGAATCGGGAGGAAGCCTCGTCTGGTTCCACCAAGGGCGAGGCTTGATGACACTGGCAAAACTGGCACTGATGCTGCTGGTGCCCGTGCTGTGGAAGTGGCGGCTGCCGATTCTGCTCTTGGTGGTCATCCTGGCTTCGGTCGGTTCCCACATGCCCGCGCGTTACCGCTACTATTCCGTACTCTACCGAGAGATCCTCCGTTGCCACGGCGGTGCCGGCGATTCCCGACTCAACGGCGAACCGGGGCGGGATTCCTGATCGCCACCGCTGAGAACCGCTCCCCCGCTACCGCACCGCCGTCGGGAATACGACCTGTGGACGCCGTGGTTCAATGGCAGTCAATCCGTCCGGCTCCGCCTCGCAACGGCCGGCTTTCGCGACGACAAATGGATTCCGGATTCGAAGCGGCATCTTCGTAATCCGGGTCGACGTCGGCTTGGATAGCGTGTTCTCTTGGGGAACATGGGGATTGGGCACAACGACGGGCGCGACAGGGATGACTTCCGGGGTGCGAGTGCCCGGTGGATACGCGAACGGGCTATAGCCGTAGGTCCGTGGGACCGGAAAGCTATAGTAGACCGGCGGGTGCAGTGCGTGATAGGCAATGTACTCGCGGGAATAGGCGCTCCAAGGACTCCAACCGGACCAGCCGCCCCAACACCCGCCGCAGCTCTCGGAAAGAAACGGCGAGGCCGGAGAGCGAATCTCGTCGGCCTCGAGCGCCGAACTCGTGAACGCCAACACCGCGGCACACACTACCAAAAGCCGAATCACGGACAACATCGCTTACCCTCCGCTTTGAATAGCCTGCTTAATTTGCCTATCTATCCATCCAGGCTAATCAAAATCGGTGTAGATACAACCAGCAGATCCGCGTTTTCCGCAATCTACCTCTAAATAGGTAGTTGTACTAGTTTCCGTCCTCGGAGACTTTTGCGGCGGGTTGCCCTACTTCTGAGCCCGGCTCCTGTGGCTTCTCGGCGGCGTGGTCGTCCGACTCCGTCGCAATCGGGATGTCAAAAACGATATGCCCGAGTTCCTCTTCGGGGATTGCCGGTTCGCATCCGGACAACAACGCCAATACCATTGCCGATCCTCCAAGCCATCGCAGCCTAGCACGCATTTTCAACTCCGCCGTCTTGCCCGAGAAAGGGGTAAAATAGATCACAACCAAGAGCAAATCTCTCTTGTTTCACCGATTCTAAGCAGAGCCGCCCTGTCCCGGAACCCCCGCATTGTGGATCCAGCCACACTCACCAAGCGACTCAAGACCAGGGCTCAGCGTTTGGGTTTCGAGTTGGCCGGCGCTTGTCCGGCGGTGTCTCCACCGGGTCTCGATCACTTTCGGCAATGGCTCGCATCGGGGTACGCGGGAGAGATGCATTACTTGGCCGACCGTGCCGCCGCTTACGAACATCCCAAGCACATCCTGGACGGCGCCCGCAGCATTCTGATGCTGGCGGCGAACTACCACGGGGATCCGCCGACCGCTGCCCGCAATGGCCAGGGCCGGATTTCGCGGTATGCGTGGGGCACCGACTATCACGATAGTCTTCGCCGGCGGCTTCGTGTGCTGGCCGATTTTCACCGTGAACTGACGCCGCGGGCTGCCGTCCGCGGCGTCGTCGACACGGCGCCGCTGCTGGAGCGAGAGTTCGCCCAACTTGCCGGATTGGGATGGATCGGCAAGAACACTCTCCTGTTGAATCGGCAACTGGGTAGCTGGATCTTTCTCGCCGCTCTGTTGAGCAGCGAACCTCTGAAGTATGATGGGCCCGTCAACTCCAATTATTGCGGCACATGCCGGGCCTGTCTCGAAGCCTGCCCCACCGGCGCGTTGGTCGAACCGTACCGACTCGACGCTCGTCGCTGCATCAGCTATCTGACGATCGAGCTGCGTGGTCCGGTGCCCGAGGCGATTCGTGAGCCGATGGGCGATTGGCTATTTGGCTGCGATGTATGCCAGGAAGTCTGTCCCTGGAACCGCCGCAGTCCAATGAGTCTCGAGTCGGCATTTCGGCCCGACGGCGACGGGAATCCGGTCGACCTGTCCGATCTGTTTTTTTGGGACGAGGAGACCTTTCGGCAGCGCTTTCGCCCCTCGCCTTTGTGGCGGGCACGGCGGCGGGGCATCCTCCGCAACGCGGCCGTCGTGCTCGGCAACCGGCCGTCGCCGAGCGCATTCTCCGCACTCGTTCGAGGATTGAACGACGTCGAGCCGTTGGTCCGAGGCGCGTGCGCATGGGCGCTGCTCCGATACGACGGAAACCAAGCGAGGTCGGCTCTGGCCGATCGGCTCTCCGTGGAAGAGGATCCCGAAGTGCGGCGCGAGCTTCGGCGCGGACAGTCGCCGAAATAACGGCGGCGCAAAGGCAAACCACCGGGAGAAACCGGCGGTAGATTGGAATGAAACACAAGAATCGCCAGTGAAGGCCGAGCCTGCCCTCGTGTCCGGAAAGACTCTTACCGCACCAACCAAACTGGCGAAAAGATAAAATTGCTTAGCTGTGCGTCCGTCGTCGCAGGGATTCCTCCCCGGGCCACGATGCGAGCCGGCTGGATCACAACGCGTTTGCTGCTCATGCTTCCGGTCAGCTTTACTTGGAGGATTCGGACGCCCACGAAGCAGGTAATCGTATATTCGGCGTTGTTTCCCGGTCCTTCCACCGCGGAAAAGAGCGGGATGATTCGCGGCTCGCCGATGATCGATGCCAGTTCATCTTTAACTCCGGCGCTGATCCCGGTGTCACCGTTGAGCGGGAGTTCGCCGAAGTCGTCGAATTCCAGCGAGCGCCCTGAATCCAAGAGCGCTTGCATGTCTTCGGCGCTGACGCCGTTGATAATCTGTCGGGCGATGTCCGAAGTGCTGTTGTTGCTTGGCCCGATGTCGACCGTACCCCGATTGCCGGGCGAGCCGGTACCTTGGGGGAAGAGGTTCACCTCCAACACGCCGTCGCCCCCGGCCACGACGGAATGGCTGTCCTCGTCCCACGTCCAATCGTCGTTCCCCTCGCCCTGCCTCATCCGTACCCAAGTGTCCCTGTCCAGCGCAAACGGGAGAATCATCAGGTTTCCGCCTTCCCCGGAAGGTGGGCGAAAACCGCGGAAGTTATTGATGTACATTGCCGTGGCCGAGGCTTGCAACCGTTGGCTGTCGAAGCCAAGCACGCGAGCGAAGAACAGCGGTGCTTCTCCGTTCATTTCGGAAGTCCGCCCGACACGGGTCATCACCGCGTTGAAGCGAGCAGGATCCGCGAAATCCATGCTGAGATCCGTTTGCGGGTCGCGGATGTAGCCGATTTCGACGTCTCCCGCCGCCAGGCCCGGTGCGATGCTACCGACGCGGTTCATCCCCGCGTACTCGGCGGCCACCGCACGAGCCTCCGCGGCGGCAAGATAGCCGTCTCCGCCGCCGAGAGCCGTGTCTTGAGCAACCAGTTCCCAAGCGGCGGAAATCGCTGCCGCATCGGCGGATCGCTGCAACTCCGACTCGACCATCTGCAAATAGCCGATATCGACTGCCAGCGCCAAAACGGCGAACATGACAATCATCAGCAGCGCCGTGAGCACCAGAACATTCCCCGATCGATCTCTTTTTCGTCTCGTCGTAAACATACCAACCGAACCTTTCGTAAGCTTGCAGGCAGGAGCGGGAGGAGGCCTCAGTTCTTCGGATACACGGTCTTGATCGCCGAGTCGGTGAAGACGTCACCGGTGTCGGTGTAAACGCGGACGGCCTTCAGTGTCAGAGACCGAACTCGGTTGCCGGCGTACCCGACACCGGAATTGTCTACGGAGACGCTCGGCCGATAGCCGTTGAAGTTTTCGAGGTTCGTCGGAGTTACCGATTTCAAGTATCCTTGCCCGCCAAACTGGCCCCAAGTTACGGAATTGCCGTTGACAATTTCGAATTGAAGCTGGCCGCCGGAGAGTTCCATCCGTTGCGTCCAGCAGACCGTTTCGTCGTCTTGTCGGAGCACGGCCGGATTGGGGTAGCCTCGATAGTCAATGGCTACCTCGCCTTCCCAAAGCTGGAGTTGCAAACCGCCCGCTGTGAACTCCGGTTGGCTCTGGTGATTGAGATCGAAGGTGGCGTGGATCGACTCAATCGTCCCCAACGGCGAGATCGCGCAGGTGACCTGCGGTGCGTCGGTGTAATGATCGGGGGCGCCGACCACCAGTTCCCAATCTTCCTCCACGCGTACGACCGACGGTAGCGGGGTTTCGGCCATCGCCACCAACGGCGCTGCGAGAACAAGGCCAAGAAGAGAACTCCGCATCCATGATACAACGGCTGAGAATGCGACTGGCACAGACAATCTCCTTGGTAGCAAGAGACGAGATGCCGTTCGTGGCCGCGCAGCCACCCCAGGGCCGCGGACGGAAGATGAGCCAACGCGGACAGCAGACGGCCGGATGGCTTTTGTGTCCGCCCAATAATAAAGATAGGTCAGGATCGAATCAGGTGCAAATCGAATTGTCTAACGGGAACTCGGTTTCACATGCAGCAGGCGTGCGCCCGTATTCGTCGACGGCAGGTTCAGCCGTTCCTGCCCCATAGCCATGTCGTCTGCAACGACTTCTTCCGTCGGCAAATCACGAATCACCGATCGTGCCGGTACGGGAAGTATTTCGTTCGCCCCCTCCTATTCGAAAGGTCTGCCATGAAACGAAAACCAAGCGTAGCTCAAACTCAAACCGAAACTCCCTTGCGGCGCGATGTATTGAAATCGAGCCGCCGGAGGAAGCGACCAATTCACAAATCATTACCGTAAACCTCGAACTCGGCAATCCCATTGTCCGCCAGCGGGAAACGTTCGCGGAAATCGACCAGTTTCACCCACGTACACTTCTGCTTCGAAAACGTGAACTCCTGCGGCTGAGACGTGTTGCTCAAGGCGATCGGCACCTTTTCCCCGCTGGAGAACTCGAGCGTTGCCTCGGTCCACGTCTTTTCCTGGCCGTCGTGGCGGTGAAGCACGATGACGACGCGTTCCGTCTCCACCTCGCGTCCGAACTCCACCATCAACCACATGTCGGTACGGCGCGCCGGCCGCCAGTATCGGCCGGATGCACGTTGTCCGTCGATCGAGTGGTTGGGCGAAAACTCCGGCCGATACCGATCGTGCGAGTTCGACGTCGCCCGCGGATAGGATCGCAGGTGGTACGCATAAGCGTCCTCGTTCACGGCCAGGTTTCGTACGTCATTGCCGGCCGCGTTGGAGCCGCCGCGAGCGTCTCTTCCTTCCGCGAGCCCGTATATCGGAACCGTAGTCGGAAGCCGGTCGTAATCGTCGACAAACTGCTTCTGGACCCCGCGGCCGCCGAAGGCGTACTGCGGGAAATCCGCCGGTTGAAAATCGGTGCCGTCATCCAGGTGCCGAAGATACTTGTCGAGATGCTCCAGCTCCAGTTCGGCATATTTCAAACGCTTCCTTTCGAAGTAGAGGTACATCTGGCGCATTTTGTCGCCATACACGTACCACGGCGTCAGGACGGAGTGCGTGGCGTGATTGAGCTTGTCCCAGTAGTTCAACTCCATCCACGAACCCGCGAAGGGAACGTTCAAGTCGATCCAACACGCCACTCTTCCCTTCTCTTCTCGCGAGAGCCGCACGCCGTAGTGCGACGGTTCGAGATAATCCATCAGCGGACTCGACGTCGAACCGTAGGCATACGGCGGAAGCATGGCGCAGGCGCTGGATACGTGAAGCCAGTTGATGATCCCCTTGCCCGCGTATTCGTCCGCGCAGTAACCCAGCGAGTCCGGGTTGGGGACGTTCTCCGGCTTTCCGCCGAAGTACGCGAGATACACCTTGTCGTCGCGCACGTCCGCCTTGCCGCCGATTCCCGCCAAGGGGATCTTGGCATTGTAACCGAAATCGGTCAGATTGATGTACGATTCGCTGAAAGCGCGCCCGGGATGCCCTTTCGTGCTTTCCCCATAGATTCGCTGGGTCAACCGCCACCGCGTCCGGCCGTAGATCTCCGGATTCGCGATCGAGCGATAGTCGCCCAAGAGGTTGAGAGGGACGTTCTTCTTATCCGGATTCTTTTCGCCGGCGTGGCACTGGATACAGTGGTTGTCCCAGATCGGCTGGATCTCCCGCGTATAACTGAAACCGCGGGGAACATCCATTGACTGGGGAGCGTTCGTGCCCAGGTACTCCATCGCTCGCCGCTCGGAATCGGTGAGAAAACGTTCCATTTCCTGGACAGGTTCGTCGCCTTCCGCGAAGAACGGCCTGATCTTTTGCGGCGCCTTGGTCAATGCCATCGTAACCGGACGACGGTCCATGTACGTGCTATTCTTGTGCTCATGGCAGCCGATGCACGCGAACGACTCGCCCGGCAAGACCATCGTCCAGCTTCGCATGTTCTGCACCATGCGGCCTTTTTCGTCCAGCATCTGAAAATAGACGGGCACGCGCGAAGGGCACTCGAACAAGCAGCTTCCGTCTTCCTCCACGTCCACCGTGCCGAGCACGTGCTTGACGTCGTAACTGCCGTTGTTGATTGCGCAGGGCGAGGTCTGATGTCCGCCCCACGGATGCAGCCCCAGGGCCAGCGTGCCTTTGGCGCGATAATCCAGCCCGACAACGCGGATCCTCTTCACCGTGCCCGGCCGGACGCCGGCCAGGCCGGGGCCGTAATAAACGTTCTGAACGTAGAAACGGCCGTTCGTCCGGCGCTCATCGACCGTGGAAGCCTTCTGAAGCGGTTGGTCGCTGCGGGTGACCGCTACCTGCTGGCCGGACGAGATCACCGGATCGTAGATCAACAACTCGCGCTGCCCGCTGCGGTGCATCCAGTAAATGCCGAACGACGGGCTTCCGGGCTTGCCGTCTTGGATGCCTTTCAGCCCACGGATCGGTCCGCCCTCCGGCGAATACGAGACCACGTAGTTGTCCTCGTCCAGCGGATAGGGGTACTGGAACTGCTCCCCCTCGGTGTCGTGGACGATGTTGCCTCCGGTTCCCATGCTCTCCCGGTACGGATAGTCTCGCTCCGGCGCAAGGAGTTTGACGCCGAAGCCGGCCTGCGTGCCGGCGCCGCGGTCGATCATGATCAGCTTGCCGCGTTGGTCGATGTGGTGGGCACCGGCGATCGCGATCACTTTCGTCGAATTGGGAACACTCCGCGCATGGAGCATCGCAGCCGGAAACTGCGAGTTGTTCCCGTAAAACTCCGTCTGGTTCGTGCCGTCGGGATTCATCACGAACAGACTATGCAGATAACCGGCCGTTCGGTCGGAATACTCCCAGCGGGTATAGAGGATTCGGCCGTCGCCCGTCATATGCGGAAACACGGTGTGGCCATGGTCGGAAGCCAAACGGCGGATGTAGCGTCCTTCGGCGTCGCACGTATAGAGGTTGCACACGCTCGACCACCAGCAGGGAGCCGAAACGGCGCAACGCGTCGAAGTGAATACCAATTCGCCGCCGGGCAGCCAGACGGGCTCCATGTCGGCCGTGCCGGCTCCAAACGTGATCTGCCGGACGCTCTTGTCATTCAAATCCATGACGTAGAGGTGGAAATCGTCGTCGCCGTCGTGGCTGGTTCGCCGCATCGAAAAGGCCAGCGTTTTGCCGTCGTACGAAACGCTGGGATCCCGCACGACTCCTTCCGGGCAGTCGAGAAGCACTTCGGTGGAAACCGTTCCGTCGCTGTTGATCGTCATTCTGCAGAGCTGCGAATTCATCCGGTAATCCCGGCCGCATTCACGAAAAACCGCGTCCGTGAGGTGGTCGGTCATCGCAAACATCGCCTGGCAATCGCCAAACACGAAGTGCTTCGCATAGACGAACGCACGCGGGTGGTTATCGAATACCTTCAATCGTTGCTTGCGACGCATCTCACATGCCTGGAAATAAAGATCCTTCCAGGCGGAATCCTCGCCCGGCTTCCTGCCTTCGACAACAGCGGCGAGAGACGTTTCCAGTTCATCCGTGGCGACCTTCCCGGCCTTCAACTCGGCAAGGACTTTGCGAACCAAGGCTTGCTCAACGCTGTTGCCGTCCGCCGCGACGAAGCAGTCGCCGCTCTTTGGGCCATGATCCTGGTAAATCCAGTCGCGGTGCAGTCGGGATATCGGATAGGCGGTGGTGTGCCGTTGCCGGATGTCCTCTTCGCTGTACTGCTGAGCCGGCGCGGACACGCACAACAGGACTAGAACGGCGCACGACGGCAATACTCGTTGCATGGGACATCCTCGTACGGTTTGTGTTATCAGCCGACCAGAGTTCACCGATCGATGGCGCGTCGCAAGAGATTGTGCGTGATCTGCTGAACGCGAGGGTCGGGCCCGTTGGGTCGCGTATTGTGGCTCCACAGAGGCATGTGCCCCGGCGGAGCGCTCAAGCCCAGCGACCAGAAGATGGTCGAAGCATTGAAGACGAAGCCGCCCTTGGGCGTCGGATGGATCGTGGCCTGATAGGGAACGGGGCGGGTGCCACCATGCAGGGCGATGCCCTCGGCCACCACCTCCAGACCTTCGATCGGCGCGGGATCCCCGTGGAATTCCCAGCCGACAAGTCCGCGGATCCGATCGCCCTTCTTCATTCCCGTGCCGGCGAAGATCCAATGCTCGGGCTTGGCACACACCCAGTCGCCGCCGCCGTTGACTGGCAGGATGTTGCGGGCGCCCAGCAGGAGGCCCTCGTCCGGACCCACGTAGTCGAAGGGGTTCTTCGCCGGCTCCGGGCCCATCGTCAGCCCTTTGTACGGCCCTTTGCGATGGATGATGCGGTTGGGACGGCCATCGGCGCCGGCGCGGAACGGTGTGACCCAGCAGATCGAGTTGCCCGACAGGAACAGCACGCAGGTGCCGCTGCGGGAAATCTCCAGCACGCTCTCATACTGGCGGAGATCCCAGTATTCGTCGTGGCCGACGCTGATAAAAGCTTTGCACTTCGCCGCGCGGTCCGGGGTAAGCATGTCGCTGTTGGAGCAATAAGTCACGTCGTAGCCGTGCTGCTCCAGCCAGTAGCACAAGGAGAATTCCCAGCAGAGGAACTCGCCCGACCCGACCGACTGGGGATTCTCGTAGATCTGCGCATATTTTGCGTAGGGCCGATCGAAGCTCACGTCGACCCGGTTGCCGGACGAGGCGAACTCGTACCCCGGGTCGATGTAGAGCGAATAGCTGTCGGGCCAGCGGTTGTAGGCCTGCCACGTGTTGTCCGGGCATTGAAAGAGGATGTCGGCAGGGCGGTCGTCGCGGACGATAAAGATCACGTAGCTTTGCCAGGGCATCGTGCCGTCGGGATTGGGCACGCGCGACAGCCGACCCAGGTAGACTCCGCTGGGCCAATCGTCGGCGATCACCAGGCGCGCGCTCGGCTCCCAGCGACACTCGCGGATCCGCCGCGGGCCAACCAGCGGCGTCGGTTGCGTCTTACCGGCCAAGGGCCCCAGCGTCTTCATCAGCCGGGCGCCCAGGCCGCCGTAGTAGCCCATCCGAAAGATCTCCAGGGTGAATTCGCCCTCCGGCTCAGTGCTCACGAAGAACTCGATCGGCTCGCCGGCGGCGACCGATTGCCGCGAGCAGTAGCCCTCGATCCCGGGCGAACGGAAGCCGGCGGGCCCCGACTTGTCGAGGCGAACATACGTAAGTTGCCAATCCGACGTGCCCGCGCGCTGGTTCTCCCGGCGGATCAAGTCGCGGGCGGAAGCCGGCTCGGCCGACTCCGAGCTTGGCGTGAAACATGCGACGGCCGCCCAGAGCGCGAGACAGCCGGGGCGGAAGCAAATACGCCGGAAAGACAGGCCTTGGGTCATGGCATAACTCCTGGTCGCAAGACTCCTGGTGGCAAGGGACGACTCCGCGCATGGTAATCGCTGACAGCCGGCAAAGCAACCATCGTGGTCGTACGACGCGACCGTCTGACCAACTTGACCTCCACGCCCCGCCTGGCCCGAATCGCCCGCCCGCGTCGACGTCTACCGTTAAGTGTCCTCGCATTGCGCTGCTGGCGGGCTGTGCCAACGCTTGCAGAGATTCTGCCGGCGACGTGAAAGCTCTGGGCAAGGATTGGCGGATCAGGCGAAGCATGGCGCCAAGCGAATTGACGCGCGGAACGATTACCGCCGCACGCCCAATTCCTCCACCACGTTGATGGCGGAGTAGACCTTGTTGAGGGCTTCGGTGATGGCCCGCGAATCGACGGCGACGGCCCGCCCCTGCTCGTCGTCGTAAACGAAGCCCCATACGAGGCTGTAGCGGTTGCCGTCGAAGATGATGCCCACAAGCTCGCCGTCGCGATTGACGACCGGGCTGCCCGAATTGCCGCCGATGATGTCGTTGGTGGAGACGAAGTTCAATGGAGTATTGAGAGCCAGATCGTCCTTGTGTTCGGTCCACGATCGGGGTAGCTTGAACGGTGCGGTGTCACCATGCTCGGCGGCGTGGAGATACGCGCCGCCAATCGTGGTCCAGGGTGGAACGGCTTGTCCGGCTTGTTCCAAGCCGCGGACGACGCCCAGCGCCAGTCGCAGCGTGAAGGTCGCATCCGGGTAAACGTCCTTGCCCCCCAACGCGAATC
The DNA here is from genome assembly GCA_012728855.1 of Rhodopirellula sp. GTDB lineage: Bacteria > Planctomycetota > Planctomycetia > Pirellulales > Thermoguttaceae > JABWBD01. Next base: position 17,730 of record JAAYEH010000178.1, read on the forward strand.
GCGCGCGGGCGATCTTGCCGTAGGCCTGGTTGAGCGGTTCTTCAACATTCTCGTCGAATTGCTTTCTCAGAGCCCGCGCCGGAGGGTCGACGAGCCGGACCAGGTCGATCATCGGATCCGCCGATGCGCGGACCGCAGCGGGGCCGCCCTCGACGAGCGTCTTCCGCTGGGCCGGATTCGCCAGTCGCGTGCCGCCGATCAGTTCTTCGGCGCGGGCTTGGGGCGACTTGCCGGATAACACTTTGCGAACCATCGGCGACTCGATGCCGGCCATTTCCGCATACATTCCCAGCGAATCGGCCAGCCGGGTGATTTCAAGTTCCGGATAGATCGGCGCCGCGGAGAACAACTGCTGCCGAAGCGAAGCAAGATTCGACTGGCGATACTCGCGGAGCCGCTCGGCGTTGGGTTTTTCGCTCTCTTCGGCGAGCCGCACGATGTGCCGGGCCGTGTGGAAGAGCTGCGAGTTGAAAGCGGCCGCGGCTTCGAGCAAATGGTATTCCTCCTCAATCTCCGCCCACTGATCGATCGCCCCTGCGACTTTCTGCCAAGCGTCGGCGTACTTGGCCTCCAGTTCGGGCCGCCCGGCCAGCGCGCGGCGGATCGCCTCCTCCTCCGCCGTTTTCCGCTTCATGATTTCAGGATCCTGTAATCCGGCCAAGGCGCCCAACAACGCCTTGCGGCGGTTGCGATAGCCGAAAAGCTCCTGCTGGGCCTGGCGCTCGGCCTCGCGGCTGCGTCCGCCGTAGATCTCCAGCAGGATCTCGCGGCGGCGAACCTCGTCGAGTTGTGCCGGCAGGATGCGGTCGCGGAGGAATTTCAGGTGGGCGACCGTCTTCAGCCGGTTGGTTCGCCCCGGGTGACCGGAGACAAACACCAGCTCGCCATCGTCGACGCCGCCGGGCGACCAACGAAGATAGTGCTCGATCTTCGCCGGTTTGTCGTTTTCGTAGACGCGGAAGAAGCAGATGTCGAGGCAATAGCGGGGGTACTCAAAGTTGTCCGGATCGCCGCCGAAGAAGGCGATGTCGACCTCGGGGGCAAAGACGAGGCGGACGTCGGTATAGCGCTGGTAGCGATAGAGGTGGTATAGGCCGCCGTGGTACAGTGTGACCACGTCGCTTCGCAGGCCCGTCTTCTCCAACGACTGCTGCTCGATAGTGTTCATCGCCGCCCGGCGGGCTTCGTAAGCCTGTTGCGGGCTGTGGTCCGGCTTGACGGCCGCCTCGATGCGGTCGGTCACGTCTTCGATGCTTACCAGAACATTGAGTTCCAGGTCGTGGCAGCGGAGTTCCTCGTCAGGCGTCTTGGCGAGGAAGCCGGTCGCCAGGTAGTCGCGCCCGGCGGTGCTCAGCTTCTGCAGAGCGCCGGAGCCGACGTGATGGTTCGTCATCACTAGCCCGTCGGCAGAGACAAAGGAACCGGAGCCGCCGTTGTTGAAACGCACCGACGAACGCTGCAGGTGTTCGAGCCACTCGGGCGACGGGTCGAAATCGTATTTCGTTTTGAGCAGGTCTCGCGGCGGGTCGCTGAAGAGCCACATCCCCTCGTCGGCGCGGGCCAGCGCGGCGGTGAGGAAGAATAGAGTCGCGATGAGGAGCCATCGGGGTTGGGTTTGCATGGGAGTGCTCCTGGAAGTTGGGCGGCGCGTTCTTGGCAGTCGGGCTGGTAGGTTCCGCCTGCCGGGCGGAATCTTGGCGTCACGAGTTGGAACAAGAAGGGCTCGGGAGTCTTTTTCCGTATCAGGCTTCTTTGGCAGTTCCAATCCCGCCCGGCAGGCGGGATCTACTCGGCCACATCGGAATGCATCCATCGCTTCAACAACGGTGAAAGTGCTAAACAGATCGCCGCGGAAATGATGGCGGCGATGGCGATTTGTCCGAAAACACCGCCGTAAACGTGGACCGTTTCGGCCGGCACCGGGATCCTCTGCTCGCCGCCGGCCTCCTGAACCACGCCGGTGAATTGGGCGATGATCGCCGCGAGAAACTGGGAATAGGCGGTCGCCAGAAACCACACCCCCATCACCGTGGCCACCAGGTGCGAGGGCGACAAGCGAGTGATCATCGACAGACCCACCGGCGAGAGGCAGAGTTCTCCCGTCGTGTGCAGCAGATAACCGAGGAAGAGCCACTCCAGCCCGACCATTCCCCGCGGGCTGGAGTGGAGAGCGCCATACCAAAACGCGCCGAAACCAAGCCCCAACTGCAACAGTCCCAGCGAAAACTTCACGGGAGTGCTCGGCTCCATGCCGACCTTGGCCAGGCCGGTCCACAGCATCGTGAACACCAGGCCGAAAATGAGAATGTAGATCGGGTTGACCGATTGGAACGTGCTGGGGGGGATCTCATGGACGCGACGGGCAACGCCCATGCCGATGTTTTCGTCCGCGACTTTCCAGTCGATCTCGAAGTCCGGGTCTTCGTTGCCGGCCCGCAAGCGAGTCAGATCGCCGAGGGTGAAGAGTTCGTTGCCATTGCGATAGCCGAGTTGTTCCTGCGTGGGCTGAAGACGGATCGATTTGCCAACGTCCGTGGCGGCGATAGTCCGCTGCTCGAAGACGCGATCGACGTTGCGGTCGGTGAAATTGTTGACCGAACTGCCCGCCTGCTCAAAAAAGGCCCAGAAGAGCATCGAGAAGAACGTCAGGATCAGCACGACGAACATTCTTTCCCGGTGCATGCGATCGAGTTGAAAGGTCGTCACGCCCAGATATCCGAAGGCCACCAGGCCGGAGAGCATGAGAATCAGCCCTGCCGGCCGGCTGGCCTCGCGGAGGACGACCGAAATCACTTCGGCCATGGGGATGTCGCTTTTCTCGATGCTCTCGATGGTCTGGCTCGAGAAAATCGCCACCGGCTGTTTGTCTTCGGTCAGCGGGGCGAATCCGGAGACGAGCAGAACGAATAAAGGGATGGCGACGGCGGTTCCCAGGTAAACGGTCCATTCGGCGGTGATCGGCCCCAGAAGCGGTCGTCGCAGGCGCTCGGGATCGGGCGCGGCGCCGGCTTCGTCGGGAAGGCCGCCGCGATCGAGCGCCGCCAAGGCGATGATGCCGGCCGCCAAGAGCGAGACGCCGACGAAGATATTGACGCCGATGGAGAAGGGATTATCGGGATGAAACCAGAAGAGTCCCGCGGCGGCGGCAATCGCTCCGGCAAGGATCAGCGCCTGGGTGACTCGCGTCGGCGCGACGAACACCGCCAGACCGCTGAGCATGCCGATTGTCGCCAGACCGAATCCCCAGTGCCATCCGTAGGTCTCGCCGATGTAGCCGCACAACAGCGGCGACATGGCTGCCCCAAGGTTGATGCCCATGTAGAAGATGGTGAATCCGCCGTCGCGCTTCTCGCTCCCTGCCGGGTAAAGGGAGCCGACGATGGTGGAGATATTCGGTTTGAAGAACCCGTTGCCGCAGATCAAAAGCGCCAAGGCCGTGAAGAACGCGTAACCGGTTTCGATCGTCATCAGCAGGTGGCCGGCGGCCATCAGCAGCCCGCCGAGGATCACCGCGCGGCGTTGCCCGAGCAGACGGTCGGCCAACATGCCGCCGAAAAAGGGGGTCATGTAGACCAGCGCCGTGTAGGCGCCGTAGACGGCATACGCCTCGGTGTCCCCGTAGCCGAGAAAGCCCTTGATCATGTAAAAGACCAACAGCGCCCTCATGCCGTAGTAGGAAAATCGCTCCCACATCTCGGCGAAGAAGAGCGTGAACAGGCCGGTGGGATGGCCGAAGAGAGTCGACTCTTGAGGATGCGGTGAGGCGTCGTTCATGGGTTCGGCTGGTTGAGGCAAGTACGTCATGTCAGGCTGGAAAGCCTAACGTACAGGGGCATTGTACGTGCCGGTCCCGACAAACTCCACCGCTCGGCGTCATTTCTGCCGTGTCAGGGCCGCAAAGTTCAATGCTGGGTAACCTCCGCCGCGAAGTACCGCGCCGTGAGTGGTTCGCCGGTCGCCCGGGCGACGAATTCCGGCCAGGGCTGTGCATTGCCGGGATAAAAGACCTTTTCCCGCAGGAAATCGCCGAAATCGCGACGGCCATCGAATCGCAGGTCTCGTGTCGGGCCCGTGTGGCCGGCCCGCCCGGCTAGCACGTGCCGAAGTTGCGACGCGAACAGCTCGCCGAGCATGTAGTTGTGGTAGTACACCGGCGCGATGGTAAAGTGCGGCTTGGCGGCCCAATCCGCCGTGTTGCGACCCTCCGGGCGGCGGATCTGTTGGAAGCGCACGACATCGTCCCACCACCGTTGGTTGAGATCTCCCTCCGGATCCTCGTAGAGCGCCTTTTCGAAGTGCAGCATCACCAGCGTCCAGCGGGCGAAGACCAATTGATCGCGGCGCCGCTGCTCAAAGATCGCCTGGGACAGTTCTGAAACTCGCTCCGGATCGGCGCCGGCATTGGCGGTCATCCAGGCAGGGTTCTGGCCCAACGCCCCCAGCAGCATCGCCACTCCTTCTGTCGTGAAGGCATGGGCGGGCCGGCGGAGGTTGTACGGCAGAGTGCGGTCGACGTGGAGATCGTAGACCGCATGGCCCAACTCGTGGAGTGTCGTGTCCATCCAATCGGCCGTCGGCTTGACGTTGCAGAGGATGCGGACGTCGCCCGCGTGGTCGATGTCGATGCAGAAGGCGTGCTGGTCCTTTCCTTCGCGTTCGTAGAGATCGCTGCGGGCGAGGACTTCATCGACCGGAAGGCCCAGTTCCCGGTAAAACTTGCGGGAATACTCCACCAGGTCTTCCTTGGTCTTGTCCGAGTAGAACTCGTCGACGTCGACAGCAGCCGATGGCGGCGCCGACTGGAAGAACGGATTGTCATAGTGCCACGGCATCACCTCTTCGAGCGCAATACCGGATTTCGCGGCCCTTTCGCGGTCCATCGCCTCCTTCGCCTTCGAAAACGGTTCTCGCGTAAGCCGCTCGAGTTCATCGAAGATGGACAGCAACTGCTGCGGATCGTGCTCTTGCAGACGAGTCTGCATCTCCCAGTAATTGGCGAATTCCAGCTTCCGGGCTGCCTCGTTGCGGATCTTCGCCAGTTCGACGAGCTTCGGGGCGACGGCCTCGCCCACCTGCTTCAGCGCCTCCCAAATCCGCCGCCGGCCATTGGAATCGTTCTCTTTCCGCAGCAGTTCCAACAGGTCGTTGTTCGACAGACGTTTCCCCTCCAACTCGCCGCGGAAGGTCTTGAACGTACGCTCGATCTCCGTGGAGAGCGTCACCATTCGCTTTTGCAGATCGGGCGGAAGCTGATTCGCCCGGTATGCCAGCTCCGCCACTTCGAGCGCCCGGGCCTCGCGCGGAGGCAACTTGGCGGCCGATTGGCTAAGTTCTTTGGCGCGACGATAAGCGTCGGCATCACTATGAAACCTGCGGATCGCCAGCTCGCACTCGGCCGTATGGTCGAAGTCCTCTTTCTTGCCGGAATTCGCCGCCTTCCACTCGGCCAGGCCGACCTCCTTTCCCAGGCGGGCGACCTCCTCCTCGTAGCGTTTCAGAAATACTTTAGCCTCGGCCAACACGTCGCGATCCTCCTTCGCTGTCGTTGTCACGAGCGGTGGTTGATAACCGGCGAACTCGGCCAGCAACACTTCGGCGACCCACTTCGCGGCGCGGCCGACCACCTCGTTGCAGTCGCGGTTGGCGCCCTTGCGGACGTCGCGGCAGAGGACCGTGCCGTAGTGTTCCGCGAAGCGGTCGTACACCTTGTGCAGGAGCTGATGGGCGAGTTTCGCGTTTCCGTGAAAGGTTTCGTCGCGGCGGCTGCCGCAGACATAGCCGATGACCATGCCCGCGCCGGTAAAGGCGCCGCAGTTCTGCACGTCCACGGGCGTCGCGCCGCCGTCGAGGCAGGTCGAACCGCGGAAGAGCCCTTCGTCCACCGCAACGAAAGGCAGAGCGTCTTGCAGCGCCGCCACCGTGCATCGAGCACAGCCGCCATGCTCCTTCTCGTAGTCATGGCCCAACTGATAGACTTTGGCGATCAGTGCTTCCGGGTCGGCAGCCAATTCCACGCGATCGCCCGCTTCGAGCACCTGCGGCGGGGCGGTCGGCGAGGCGGCTCGCAGACACGGGGAGCCGGCCAACAGGCCGCCGCCGGCCGCGCCGGTGGCGCCCAGCAGTTGCCGCCGATTCATTCGGGACGAAGGCATATCGGGTGTCACTGTGCTTCTCCAAGGGTACGCGTGCCGGATCAGGTTTGTCTCGCACGATTCCGGTTTTGCGGTTTTCGGTGTGCCACTGCTTGAAGTTGTGGTAAGCCAACTTTCAATGGTACGTCCGTTCAACTTCAAGCAGCGCCACACGATTGCGGCTGGCCCTCCAAAATCATACAAAGTGTTTCATCGGATCGACAGCTCCACAATTCTCAGGTTGCGATCCTCGGGCGGGTCATAGAAGTCGTTGGTGAACGTCATGCCCACCACGTGCTCGCCTTCGGGTACGTCGGCCTTGAGTCGCAGCGTGTGCGGCGAGGTCTGCCGCAGGGTAAGTTCGCCCAGCGGGCGGCCGTCGAGCGTCATCAGGATTTTGGGATATTCTCCGGCGGCCAACGTGCCCGCGGCAACCACCGTGATCTCGTACCGCCGCGAGGCGGCGAATCGGATCGTGGCAGTCACCGTTCCCTTCGTGCCCAGGTAGGCCATGCCGTCGCGGGAAGCGTGCAGCTTCGTCCCGGCAGCGGCCTCGAGTTGGTTGCCGGGCACCGTTACCGTTCCGCTGAAGCGGTCGAAGTCGCAGCCGAGATTGACCAGCACGTTGCAGAGATATCGGCCCACCTTATCCGCGTCGGCCTCCTCGCTCGCCCAGCCGACTTGATCCAGCAGGATCATCCCTTTGCCCAAAGGAACCTTGACCAGCGCGGCCGGTGTGAGGAGCCGCTTCGACTGCATCGCGGGCAAGCGGCCGATCGTGACGTTGTCGAGGGTCACATTGCGGTCTTCTCCCCGTTCGGGATCGTGGGCGTCGTTGACAAACGCCAGCTTCAATTCGTGGGCGCCCTTCTTCACGGAGGCGGAAACGGCGTAGACACCCCAGTCGCGGTTCTCGGTAAAAAGGCTCCCGCACGGTCGGCCATCGATCGAAACCGCGATCTGAGGATAAACGTCGGCCACCGGCGTGCCCCGCCCGCGGACGAGAATCGCGTACTCGCCGTCGGCCGGGAAATCGACCTGCTTCTTCAGCCCGCCCGTGGACCAGAGGTACACCTCTTTCTCGCCATAGCGCGGAGTCCCCTCGGCCGTCTGCATCGACTCCGCCTCGATGGTTACGGACTGTGCCGGATCCGGCGCGCCGGCAACGATGGCGTGGCGGCAGACCTCGGTCGACAGCGGCGTCTCAATCCGATAGCTGAGCCCTTTGCGATCACCATACCAATAGAGTTCCTGGTTCGTCAGGCCCTCGATGACCGCGTCGCGCCCGGCAATCGACACCGGCGCCACGCTGGACCGCTGGGCCGTAATCGGCTCGGGAAAGAGGCTTTGGAGCCGGGCAAGGCCCGCGGGCGTGCCGCCGTGGAGAACCAGTCGTCCGCCACTCTCGACGAACCGGCGGAGCTTGTCGAGGTTTTGACGAACCTCTTCGCAATCGGCCTCGGCCAGCACCACACCGAAAGCGGATAGGTCCGCCTTGGCCAGCCCGCCGGAAAGGTTCTCGTAAAGGCAGCCGGTGGCGGCGATCCGGTCCGAGAGCGGCAACGTGTCTTCGACAAGCCCCATCCGCACCGGGGCCGGTCTCTCGTCGGCGACGTACCGCAGCAGGTTCTCGAAGATCTGCCGGGCGACCGGTTCTGTCGCGAGTTTCTCGCCGATGGCAAGCTGCGAAAACACGTACCGCCCGCGTCCGCTGCGAATCTCCATCAAAGGCAGATTGACCAGCCCTCGCGGTCCGCCGGAGTCGATCAACGGCCGAAATCGGCCCTGCCGGGGCTTGAGGATCGTTTTGCGAGCGACCACATGATCGCCCCGCCAGAACCGCAAGTCGCCTTCCTCGATTCCGGTCAGCAAACGCTCATCGAACGCGCGTGGAAAGGCGATCGATGCCCCGCGGTCGGAGATCTGTACGGGAAAAAGTCCGGAGTTATAGTTGTCCTGCTCCAGAACGATCACGTTTCCGCCGCCGCGGACGAAGCCATCGATCACCTCGCGTGCGCCGGACTCGTCGCCGGCAACCGGCGGCGCGGCGGCCGGCTCGATCTCGTCCAGGGCATGGGGGCCAATGACGAGCACGTCGGCAGCAGGGATGGCGGTGAGGTTGCTCGTTCGCGTGAAAGGCGTCTTCGCAGCAGTCAATGCTTCGCTAATCACCCGGCTATCGCCTTCCAGCAGCGCGATCCGCAGTCCCTTAGGCGCCGCCAGGGGTCGGCGTGGGAAGACCCAGTATTCTTGCGAACGCGTGAAGACCGTCCGGCCGGCGCTGCGCACTTCCAAGCAGAGCGCCAGCGGCGTTCGCTGTTCGACGCTCGGCATCCGCACAGCGATCTCAAAGCAGCGCCGCTCGGCGGACTTCATGGAGAACGCCTGCGTGCCGGAATCCACCACGTTGGCGTCCTGCTTCAACTGCCATTGGAACTCCAGTTCCGCCGCGTGCGGTGTGTCGTTATAGAGGTAGACCGTCCGCGGCACCTTTTCGCCGGAGAAGAAGCGGCGGTCGTACTGGCGGACATAGGCACCGTTCTTCTCATAGGCCCGCTTCACGGCCAGGTATCGCGGATTGTCGTCGCTGGGGAAGGGCCCGGTTTCGGTGAGTGTCCAAGGGCATAGTCCGGAGAGGTCGCAGGCCCGATACGCCTCGATCTGCATCTCCCACGCCAGGGCCTTGGCTCGCTCCATCGCCTGTCGGTGCCCCAGGTAGGCGGAATCGCCGAGGAGGACCGTGTAGGGATCGACCTCGGTGTAGTGCTGAATGTGGAGAAATTCGCCGAAATAGAGCGGCTTCTTCCGGTCCCACTGGAAGAACTCGCGCGGCCAGCTACGGACGACCATCCCCTGCTCGAGCCAGTAGCCGGCGTCGGGCCAGAGATTCTGCTTGTCGAAATCAAGCGGGTAGTGAAGGTTCACCACGTCAGCGACGCCTTCCGGATCGCCGTCGCCGTCGTAAAGGATCGGCCGCGTAGGATCGAGGCTCTTCACCAGCCTCCCCGCCTCGGCCAGACGATGCGCCGTCTCGGGCACCCGCTCGCCGCCGCAGTGGAGGATCTCGTTTTCCAGGCTGGTCATTACGATCGCCGGATGATTGCGGTGCGCCTCGACGATCCCGCGGAGATGCTCGTGATAGTTCTCCCAGAACTTGGGCTTGGAGAGGGCATAGTTCTCCGCCCAGCAGAACAGCGCCGATTCCAGGATGATCGGCATGCCGACCTCGTCGGCCGCATCGTACCAGTGCGACGGCCAGACGTTGGCGTGCAGCCGCATCGCCACGCAGCCGGCCTCGCGGATCCTCCGGTAGAAATCGACCGCCGCCGCTTTGCTCATTTCCCCGTTCAACTCGCCGCGGGGATGGCCGGCCGTGGCGAGAAACTTCATCGGAGTGCCGTTCAGCACGAGGTTCGGTCCATCGGTCCAAAACTCGCGGAAGCCGAAGCGAGTGCGACGGGTATCCAGAGGTTTGCCGGATTGCTCGACGGTGGTCTCAAGATAATCGAGGTGCGGATCTTCGGGGTTCCAGAGCCGAGGATTCGGCCAGTCGGCTGCCAGCGTGTGGGCAACCGTCTCGCCCGCCGCAACGCTGACGCTTGCCGGCGGCAGCGTCATACCTGCCCCTTCGACGCGGCACCGCACGCCGACCGTCCGCGCCGTTTCGCCGAGGTTCTTCACGCGAACGATTGCCTCGATCCGCTTGCGGCGGACGGACGTGCGGACAAAAACGTCGTCCACGTAGACGTCGCCGCGGGCCACCAGGCTCACCGGTTCCCAGATCCCGATGCGATGGCTTTGAGAACCGACGGGGGCCATGATGGCGTCCTTGGCTTGAGCCACAAAGCGAACTCCGCGGCCTTGCTTGGCGTAGTCCATCTCCTGTTCGACCATGCCGGTGACATCCTGCACGCGAACCACCAACTCGTTGTCGCCCCCACGGCACGCACCGCTTATTTCAACCTCAAACGGTTCCCAGCCGCCGTAGTGCCCGCCTACGTGCTCGCCGTTGAGATAAACCTCACAGACAAACCGCACTGCCCCGAACTGAAGAAAGAGGTGCCGGCCTGCCGCCGACTCGGGCAGACGGAACGTTCGCCGATACCAGAGGAAGGGGTGACCGTCGAGCTGATCAACCAGCGCGGGCACCTCGATTTCGGACCATTTCGCATCGGCAGCCGGCGACTCGGACGACTGAGTGCGGCAAAGTTGCCAGGGACCGTCAAGCGAGACAGCCGGGCAGGGAGAGATCAGGACGCCGAGCAGTAGCGGGAGGGCATGAAGCAGGAGTCGCGTGAACATGGCAGTTGTCTCGACGTTGGACGCTTTGCGGGAATCTTAGGCGAATGTCGGCATCGCCTATTCCGGAAGTGTAAAGTGCTCCATCACTTCGGCCGTCGTGTAGCGGGGAGCGTCTGAGTGAAGACGCTCGTTGGCTATCGCAAAATCCTCATCGGAAAACCCGTGGGCCACATAGCCAAGATGCTTTCCATGTCGGTCGCGGATTTCGATCGTGCCGCCGGCTTCCAAAATCAACCTGGCCTGAACGTCATCAACAACAATGTGAGTTGACATGACAGTCCTTTCTTCGAGTACGTTCTGGCGACATTAGCGCCGCCGATGATATCTTACTCCCCCAAGCCAAGATTCTCCAGCACCGCCCTATCCGAAGCTCTGCGAGCGACTTTCTAGACACCTGCCTTTCACTCCGCGTGGCCGACGATTACAATGGCCGCTGGAGCAGAAAGACTCGCCCCGCCCGACAATTCCCCTCCCCGTCACTGGCGACTGAGGATCCTCGCGATGACATTCTCACCCTCCAGTCACATCGCCCGCAGCCTCGCACTTCTCATGCCGATGGTCCTCATCCCCTCTGGCGCTGCGGCCGCGGACTACCAGCCCGGCCCGATGCTCCAGAAGATGCTCGACGGGCCGATGGCCGGAGTCGACGAAATCATCTTCGCCAACCGCGTGCCGGGCAGGGATCACTGGTACGTCACCTTCGGCAACTACGCCGGCGATTCCGACGATCCCCAACGGCTGGCCTTCAAGAAGGAAGACGGCGTCTACTGGGGTTACGGCGACGGCGCTCGCCTCTGCCGGCTCAACCTCCGCACGGGAGAGCTAAAGATCATCCTCGAGGATCCCGCCGGCGGCATCCGCGATCCCCAGGTCCATTACGACGGCCAGAAGATCCTCTTCTCATATCGCAAAGCGGGCGAGCATCCCTTCCACCTTTACGAGATCGGGACCGACGGCAGCGGCCTGCGGCAGTTGACCGACGGAGAGGACGACGACATCGAGGCCACCTACTGCCCGGACGGCGGCATTATTTTTTGCTCCTCGCGTTGCCGCCGCTTCGTCAACTGTTGGCACACTCGAGTGGCCGCGCTCTATCGCTGCGACGGGGACGGCAAGAACATCCGCATGCTCTCCAGCAACAACGACCACGACAACACCCCCTGGATGCTTCCCGACGGCCGTGTGCTCTACATGCGATGGGAGTACGTCGATCGCAGCCAGGTCCATTTTCATCACCTCTGGACGATGAACCCCGACGGCACGGCGCAGATGGTCTACTACGGCAATTTGCACGGTGGCATCGCCATGCTCGACGCCAAGCCGATTCCCGGCGCGGACAAAGTCGTCTCCTCGTTCTCGCCCGGCCATGGGCGGCCGGAGCATCTGGGCCATATCGCCGTCGTCGATCCCGGCCGCGGCCCCGACGCCCAGCAGTCCGCCCGCGACCTCACCAGGCGACCGGAGTGGAAAGACCCCTGGGCCTTCAGCGAAAGCTGCTTCCTCGTCGCTCATGCCAAGGGGCTCTTCGTCATGGACGGCCAAGGCGAGACAGAGCTGCTCTACGAGTTGCCCGAAGCGGACCGGCACATGCAATGCCACGAGCCGCGGCCTCTGGCCTCTCGCCCGCGCGAGGCGGTCATCCCGCCGCGGACCAATTTGGACAAGGCCACCGGCCGGCTGGTGCTCGAAGACATCTACCACGGCCGCAGCATGGACGGCGTCGGGCGCGGGCAGATCAAGAAGCTGCTGGTGCTGCAGCAGTTGCCCAAACCGGTGAATTTCTCCGGCGGCATGCAGCCGCTGACGATCGGCGGTTCCTTCACGCTGGCCGAGGTGGTCGGCACGGTGCCGGTGGAGCCGGACGGGTCGGCCTACATGGAGCTGCCGGCCCTGCGTTCGCTCTTCTTCGTGGCTTTGGACGAAAACGACGTCTCCGTCAAGCGGATGCACAGCTTTCTCACGCTCCAGCCCGGCGAAACGACCAGTTGCGTCGGCTGTCACGAGCAGCGGGTTCGGGCGCCGTTGTCGGTGGACCGGGATCTGCTGGCCCTGCGGCGTCCGCCTAGCCCGGTCGAGCCGATCGCCGACGTTCGCAGCGTGTTGGACTTCCCTCGCGACATCCAGCCGATTTTGGACCGGCATTGCGTCGAGTGCCACAGCGCCGACCGCTACGACGGCAAGGTCGACCTCTCGGGCGACAAATCGACCATGTACTCGATCAGCTACCACACCATGCAGACCCGCGATCTGGTGATCGACGCCCGCAACCAACCGTTCGGCAACCGCCCGCCCTACAGCTACGGCAGCGCCGCCAGCCGTTTGATGCAACTGATCGACGGCAGCCATTACGACGTCAAGGTGTCGGACCTGGAGAAAAAAACCATCCGCCTCTGGATTGAGACCAGCGCCACCTACCCGGGCACATACGCGTCATTGGGCTGCGGCGACTACTACGTCCACCTGCCGCGCGGCCCGATGAAGCAACGGTGCGGCGGCTGCCACGGAAAAGAGTACACCGATAAGAAAGAAAAACGCTACGACCTGTTCTTCTCGCGAGGCTCGGCCGGCAACCCCGGTCCGCTAGTGAACCTCTCCCGGCCCGAAAAATCCTTCATGCTGCGGGCGCCGCTGGCCAAAGAGGCCGGTGGGCAGGCGTTGTGCAAGGAGGTGGTCTTCAAGACGACTGAAGACCCTCTGTACCAGAAGATCCTCGCTGCGCTCACCGACGGTCACAACCGCCTGATGGCCGGCAAGCGTTTCGACATGCCCGGCTTCCGCCCCAACGAGCACTACATCCGCGAGATGCAGCGGTTCGGAATTCTGCCGAAAGACTTGAAGCCAGCAAACCCGATCGACGTCTACGCCACCGATCGGGCCTACTGGGATTCGTTCAATTATCGGCCTTACCGGTGATTAAATGAGCGGCAGAAAAAAATCTACCCGCTCGGACGTAGCCTGACTCTCCGAGTCGGGCTTTGGAGGCCAGACCCGACTCGGAGAGTCAGGCTACGGGTCTCTGCCGGTCGCCTTACAACACAACGACCCAAGGCAACTACCGGGAGAGACCTTCCGCCTTCCTGTTCCATTGAGCCCGTCGGAGTGTTCGCCCGATGCCGCGTTTGCCTCGATTCAGTATCCCGGTGCCATCTATCACATTGTCATCCGGGGGATGGCCGCTGGAACACCTTTCACGACGAGGGAGCTATGAACGTTCCGCCGAATCGAATCGAGAGGGGGGTATGCAGCAGCGTCGATCGAGCAGGCGTTGGGGTTGAATCCCGAATCCCGAGCTTGCCCCAGGCTTCCTATACTGAGATCCTAAACCGCAGAGCGCGGCAGGTTTCCTCGTAGCTGGCTTCTAGTTCCAAGGGCACCGCCAGATTATCGGCCAGCCACAGCGGCAATGTGGGCAGGGGCAGACCAACGGTCAGGGGACGAACCCAGGTCTCAACCAGCCATTGGCGGTTCTGCCGCGTCGTGCGGCAGGCGGCCGCGTAGATGCCGGGCGGGTCGGCGCCCAGCCCCGGATCGCTCCGGCCGATCCACTCCAGCAAGTCGGCGTAGGAATTGAAGTGCCGCACCGTGACCAGGTCGACAATAACCACGGATACCTGTTCTTGAAGCAGTGCCGCGCACTTGGCGACAAATGCCCGGCGGTTTTCCGGCCGATCCCTGTTTCCGGGGCTGACGATCTCGATCGCCGCGGCAGTTTCTTGCCCAAATCGAGAACGATCATCATCGGCCAGCCGCCACGAAATCCTTCCCACGAGGTTTCATCGTCCAGCGGCGGGCGGAAGTGATCACGCAGCGGCATGATGATGCTCCTGAGATCATTCAACGGACGGTTCGATCGTTGTCCTGGTCATCCCTTCTCGCCGCAATTTTCTACCGCTATCCAGATTGTACGCCGCCGCGGAGTCCCCGTCCATAAGGGGGCGGGAGAGGTTCCCGTTCGCTCACCGCGACATCGACGTGACGATCCGAAAACGTAGTGAAGACTGCGGAGACCCAACGGACCAGAGAGCTGATGACGTGGGCAGCACGAAGAGCGTACCAGCTTTCAGCCTCGGCGGACGGACTGAACCAATCTTGTGGCGTTGCCAGAGAAGATCGCCTCGATCTGGTTGGCATCGAGGCCCATCCGACTTGCCGCCCGCCGCATCGCGCGGAGTTGCTCGTAGAGTGTGAAGCTCATCCCCGCTTCTCGAGTCGTTCCTTCGGGTTAGCTCGTGCGGTTGTCGGGACAATCCGGCCGACAAACGCGTCCTCTTGGAGCCCGAAGGCGGCTGGGAAGCCTCTCCTGGCTGATGCGGTGCCTCGGCGAACCAGTAGCCCGGCGCGCCAATCGAGAGGATCGATGTACCCGACGCTTCTCGGTCGCGCAGCGTTCCTCAGTCCTGCCATGCTCGTTCTACACAGTCAGGCTGCGCGAGTTTCTAGACACCCGACTTTCGACCGGTGCAAACTTGCGCGCACGTCCTCCATCGTAAACCCATCACCGCCACCTGCTTACGCCCCTGAGTCTCGCCCGACCAAAACCCCAGAAAAGTCGCCTTGTCGAAAAACTCCCTCGCCCCGCCTCCCTGCCGACCTTCTCCTCATCCTCTGGCCCAAAAAACTGCTTGACCAATCGCGCCGCATCGACCATGCTCAGACAACAGTAGTGGACACACGATCATGTCCATTCCCGCAGCCGGATCCAACCGCTTTCGCGGCCCTGCTCCGCAGCTCTTTGGCAATTTGGTTGATGATTCGATTCTCCGGCCGGTCGGCGGAAGGGATCGTGGTTCCCTTCCGCCCCGGGTGCCCACCGTAGGCGCATCTTACGAAGTGAGACTCCAAGGGCGCGAGAAACCGGCACCTCCTCCCCCAGAAGCGCGTGGCGCCCATGTTCCCTCGGTTTTGAGAAATTACCGACTTGGGCACCACACCCGCCGCTGCCAATTCTCGCACGCGCCCCGCCGCTCCTCCTCCAACGCTTAGGCGCTTCCCGCTCCGCGGTTTGGTTCAACTGGTTTCTATGCTGCTCGCCCCCGGGTAGCCGTGTACCGATGGCACGCCTTTTGGTGGGGCAAGCAGCATAGAAACCTAAAAGTTCGGCGAGCGAGGCTTCGTGTCGAATAGTGCAGTAGTCTTGACGCTATTAACGCGTCGCGTTATTATTGGATTGCATGATCCAGACGTTTGCCGACAACGAGACTGAGCGACTGTTCAACCGAGAGCCTGTCAAAAGGCTCCCGCCACCGGTGCGGCGACCTGGATTACGGAAACTACTGCTTCTCGATGCTGCGGAATCGCTCGACGACCTGCGCGTTCCCCCCGGCAATCGTCTGGAGAAACTTCGCGGAAATCGCGATGGCCAGTACAGTATTCGGATTAACAATCAATGGCGAGTTTGTTTTCGCTGGGCGGCCGGCGACACCTACGAGGTCGAGATTGTTGACTATCATTGAGGCGCACACATGCCACGACGAAAACCAGCCCCAATCCACCCCGGTGAGATTCTTCTGGAAGAGTTTCTCGCTCCGCTCGGGATCAGCCAATACCGCCTGGCGAAGGACATCAGCGTTCCGCCACGACGAATCAATGAGATCGTTCGAGGACAACGCTCGATTACGGCGGATACCGCCCTTCGATTGGCACGTTTCTTTCGAACGACGGAGCGGTTCTGGCTTAACTTGCAGATACGGTACGACTTGGAATTGGAGAAAGATCGACTCGGGGATCGCCTGGATCGCGAAGTCGCGACGTTGGCCGTGCAGAGTTGACCGATTCGGGCCCTCTCGATTCTACGATCACCGACATCGCTGGCTCCTGGCTATACGATGCAAGGCGCGGAACAGACCTCGTTGGTCCAGACCCCATTGATCCCGAGCGGAACCTTGCCCCCAGGTTCCGCTCGGCAAGCGGAACCTACTTAAGATACTCTCGCAGGTGGTTGCCTATTTTTGCTTTCGCAACTGCTTGCGCGTCCGACCGAGGGCGTCGGCGGCGATCATGGCGTCGACGATGTCGTCGGCGGTGACTGGAAAGGGGTGGTTTCCGCACAGGGAGCCTTCGCCCGCACAGGCCACGCCGATCGGCTGGAGCCGTTGGCGGGTGACGTCCTTCAGGTGCAGTTCCTCGAACGTCACCGGCAGGCCGACGGCGATCTCGAAATCGATGACGGCGTATTTCTCTTCCGTATCGAACTCGTCGTCCAGGCAGAGTTGGGTTGCGATCCCAAAGGCGACCTTTTCGCCGTGCATCAGTCCTGCGTTGCGGCATTCGGGGACGTTGGAGAGCAGGTTGCCGACCATGTGCGCCGTGGCCAGTCCGCCGCTTTCAAAGCCCAGGCCGGAAAGGAGCACATTGGCTTCCACGACTTTCTCGACGGCCGGCGTGACTAGCTTGAGTTCCACGTCGCGCTTGGCATCGAGGCCGTGCTCCAAGAGCGTCTCGAAACAGAGCCTCGCCAGGGTCATGGCCGCTAAGGTCGGATGTCCGCCGGCGATGTTCTGTGCCCGTGATTTGAAGGCAGCCTCCGCTTCGATCCAGGTCGACAGGGCGTCGCTCATCCCGGCGACAAACGCCCGCACCGGACCGCTGGCGACGACCTGCGTATCGACGAGCACCAGGTCGGGATTGAACGGCCAGCAGTCGAAGGCGATGAAATTGTGATCGTTGTCGTACCAGACCGAAGCGGCGCTGGTGGGCGAATCGTTCGAGGCGATCGTCGGGCAGGTGACCATGCGGATCTTCGCGTCGATGGCCACCGCCTTGGCGACGTCGAGCGCCTTGCCGCCTCCAATGCCGACGGCAATATCCGCCCCGCTCCCCCGCGCGATCTCGCCGACGCGGCCCCTCTCCTCCGCCGTGGCTTCGCCGCGAAACTCGACCTCCACCAACTCCACGCCGGCCCCTCGCAGGCTCTCGCGGACCGTTTCGCCGACAATCGCTGCAACCGAGGTGTCCCAGAGCACCAGCGCCTTTTGCCCCAGGGGCGTCAAGTAGTCGCCGAGTTCACGGAGAACTCCTCTTCCCTGAACGTATTTTCGCGGCGAAATCAGTACCGTTTTCATGGCGAGTCCTCCGAGCGGTGTTATGCCGAATGGTTAACTGGGACGGTAACTGTTCACGGGGCGGGCGGGGACTGGTCCATTTTTCGGCGAATAAACGCATTTTGGCGCCAAAGACGCTAGCCGAAAACATGGACCTGTCCCCTTCCTTCCCGCCCCGTGAACGGTTAACCGGGACGAAGCGAAGGCCGAATGCCGTTGACCACCGGCAGACGGCCTTCGCCTCGAAACATGCGACTCAGGTGCCCGGCCATATGGCGCGGGCTGTTGCGAAACGCATCCATCGTGCTGCCGGCGAGGTGGGGCGTGAGCGTGACGTTGTCGAGCTTCAAGAGCGGATGGTCGGGCGGTAGCGGCTCCGTGTCGAACACGTCCAGCGCGGCCCCCATGATCCGTCTTTCCGTGAGTGCCTCGACCAGCGCCTCCTCGTCGATCAGGCCGCTCCGCGCCGTGTTGACCAGCACGGCCGAGGGCTTCATCATCGCCAGTTCGCCGCGGCCGATCAAGTGCGTCGTTTCTTCGCTCAACCGCGCGTGCAGCGAAACCACGTCGGACTGCTCCAGCAGTCGGCCGAGGTCGACCAGTTCCGCCGGCGCGGGATCGTCGCGGCAGTACGGATCGTAGGCAAGCACCCGGCTTCCCAAGGCCACCAGGTAATGCGCCACCAGGCGGCCGACGGCGCCATAGCCCACCAGCCCCACCGTCTTGCCGCACAGTTCGGGGATCATGGCACTGTTGGGATACTCGCGCTGCCAAGTGCCGCCCTTCAACAATCCGTGGGATCTGGCCAGGTTGCGGATCTCCGCCAGAATCAAACCGAGCGTACATTCGGCCACGGCCCGCGCGTTTCGCCCCGGGGTATTCAGTACGGAGATTCCCCGCTCGGTGGCGGCAGCGACGTCGACGTTTTCCGTCCCGCCCCGCAACACGCCGATCGCCCGCAACGAGCGGGCCGTCTCGATAAACTGCCGGCTTACCGGCGCGAACTGGACCACCAGGATCTCGAATTGCTCGATATTCCCAACGACATCGGCCGGCAGTTCCACGGCCGCAGGTCCGCCTTGCTCGATCGCCAGATTGGCCTGCTGCAGTTCGACCAGGCGGGGATGCTCCCAGCGGCGGACTTCGACTTCCACACCGAGCGAACGCAGGCCCTCAAGGCCCTCTTGCATCCAGGAATACGGAATATACGTGTCGCTGATGGCCAGTAGTTTCATGCCGCGCCTCCCGGCGTCCAGGCCCGGTTTTCTGCCATCAGAAGCCTGATCTTCTCGGCTACCACGCTGGAAACCCCCTGCTTGATCGTGCGGAACAGTTCCGCGGGGAGCGGATCCTCGCGGGTGATGGTCGCCGCCGCTTGCTTCAGCCCGCGAGCCATGGCGATGCGGCAATCGGCGTAGATGTTGAGTTTGCAAATGCCGTTGCGGACGGCCGCTTGGATCTGGTCGTCGGGAGTGCCGGAACCACCGTGCAACACCAGCGGAACTTGGCTGACCGCGTTGATCTCCCGCAGCCGATCGATTGCCAGGTTGGGAGTCGATCGGTAGACGCCGTGCGCGGTGCCGATCGAGACGGCCAGGGCGTCCACCGCCGTCTGCTCGACGAATTTCGTCACCTCGACCGGGTCGGTGAGGACCGACTCGGCACAGGCCGTTTCCTCCAGGTCCATGCCGCCGACGTGCCCCAATTCCGCTTCGACGCTGATTCCGTGCGGATGGGCCAGTTCGACCGCGGCCTGGGTAAGTCGGACATTGTCGTCGAACGGCAGGCTGGAGCCGTCGACCATTACCGATGTGAAGCCGCAGTCGATCGCCTTCTTGACCAGATCCAGGTCGGTGGCGTGGTCGAGGTGCAAAGCGACGGGGATGGGGTGATGATCGGCCACCGCCCGCACCAGCCGCGGCACGTAAGTCATGCCGTTTCCGGCCAGATCCGACGGCAGGGCCATGAGGATCACGGGGGCGTGAAGGCTTTCGGCGGTCTCCAAGATCGCGCGGACCATCACGTCCTCGACACAATCGAAGCCGGGCACGGCGTAGCGGTTTTCGCGGGCATGGGCGAGAATTTCGCGGAGCGTGGTTAGCATACGGGCGCTGTCATTTCTCCATAGTGGAAGCTGGGCCGCAGCCAAACGAGCCAAACATGTCTACACGGCCCGCGAAACTCATCATCAATGACCCTATCGCATCAGCATCCCCCCCGACGCATCGAAGGTCGCGCCGGTTGTATAACTCGCCCGATCCGAAGCCAGGAAGACAACCGTGTTGGCCACCTCGGCGGGGTCGCCGATTCGCCGCAGCGGGATGCGGTTGAGGAGTTGGGCCTCGCCGGTGCTGAGGGTCTCCTGGATCATGTCGGTGCGCATGAAACCGGGGGCGACGGCGTTGACGTAGATCCCGTGCGGCGCAACTTCGCGGGCCAGGGAGACGGTGAAGGCCACCAAACCGGCTTTGGCGGCGGCGTAGTGGGCGTGGCCGGTGGTCGAGCCCATGAATGCCGCTTGCGAAGAGATGTTCACAATTCGACCGGTCCGTCCGAGCGCCAGCCATCGCCGCACCGCCTCGCGGCCGGCGAGAAAAGGCCCCTTGAGGTTCACCGCCAGAGTTTCGTCCCACTGTAGTTCGGTCATGTCTTTGACGTAGGCGGTGGGCCAC
Organism: Rhodopirellula sp.; assembly: GCA_012728855.1. Taxonomy (GTDB): domain Bacteria; phylum Planctomycetota; class Planctomycetia; order Pirellulales; family Thermoguttaceae; genus JABWBD01. Next base: position 37,875 of record JAAYEH010000178.1, read on the forward strand.
GTGCCCGCGTTGTTCACCAGCACGTCGAGAGGTCCGAGTTGTGATTCGCACTCGCCGAACATCCGCACGACGTCGGCGGAATCGGTCACACTCGCCTGCACGGCGATGGCATCGACGGCGTGCTCCCGGCGAATTCGGTCGACGAGGTCGGCGGCCTGTTGTCGGTGGCGAGAGTAGTTAACGGCCACCTTGGCGCCTTCCTGAGCCAGTCCCAGCGCGATGGCGCGGCCCAGTCCTCGCGAGCCGCCGGTGACCAGTGCGACTTTGTTTTGTAGGTGGAGATCCATGAAGAATCAAAAAACGCCTCGTTCCAATATCTACGCCCAGTAGATCCCGCTTGCCGAGCGGGATCTTGCCACCGAGATCCCGCTGCGCAAGCAAGATCCTGCCCGGCCACTTAGGTTCCGCTCGGCAAGCGGAACCTACTGAGAACGAGCCATTCCCAAAATGGAGTCCCACCTACACTGGCGGAGATCGCCAATATATCCGGCGGCAAATCGCTTTCCAAGTATCGGCACGAAAATAACTGCTGCAATCAGCCGAAAGCGCGGCCCAAGGGGGTCGGGCGTCTTTTCTCGTATCGGCCTCACCGCCGCTCGACACTTCCGACGCGGTCGATAGCCGATACGAGAAAAGACTCCCGACCCCTTCTTGGCTGCGGACGTTGCCGATTGGTCCGGCTTCAAGTTACAATCGCTGCCGCGGGCGAAACGATCGGAGCACCTTCGATGGATCTGGAACTGCAAGGCAAAGTCGCGTTGGTCACGGGGGGGGCGCAAGGTCTCGGGCGGGCGGTATGTTGGAAGCTGGCGGCCGAGGGCGCCAACGTGGCGGTCAACTACCGTCGCCAGGCCGAGAAAGCCGAAGCGGTCGCCGGCGAAATCCGCAGGGCATTCGGCATCGAGGCGATGAGCGTCGGCGGCGATGTATCGCGGGAAGACGACGTGCGAGAGATGTTCGACCGCATCGAAGCAACGCTCGCACCCGTCGAGATTCTCGTCAACAACGCGGCGGTCTGCCCGACCTGTCCGGTCAAGGAGATGTCGCTGGACCAGTGGAGCGAAACGATCGATGTGAACCTTACCGGCACCTTCCTGACCAGTCGCGAACTGGTTCGGCGATTGCTTGCGGCCGGGCGGACCGGACGGATCGTCAACGTCTCTTCACAGGCGGCCTTTCGCGGTTCGACGACCGGCCACGCCCCTTACGACGCAAGCAAAGGCGGAATCGTTTCATTCACCGTGGCGTTGGCCCGCGAATTGGCCCCCCACGGGATCGCCGTCAATGCCGTAGCGCCCGGCATGATGCATACCGAAATGACCGCGGCGGCTCTGCAGGCGAACGAACCGAAATACCTTGCCCGCATTCCGTTGAACCGCATTGCCGATACCAAGGAAATCGCCGACGTGATCGTCTTTCTGGCTTCGGCGCGGGCGAGCTACATGACCGGGGCCACGGTCGATGTGAGCGGAGGAATGTTGATGCGGTAGACCCCGTTTGGGTTCGGACCTCGGAGGTACACGATGGATTACCTGATGGGCATCGACCTGGGCTCGACCAGCCTGAAGGCGGTTGTCTACGACTCCGACGGAAATGTCATCGCGCGCGGCAGCCGCGCCACGGAGAAGTTTCACCCCAATCCCGATCATCCCGAATGGACCGTCTGGCAGCCCGAGCAGATCTGGGGCGGCACGGCCGACGCCATCCGTCAGGCCGTCCGGAGCCTCGACGACCCGCGGCGGATCCGCGCGGTCGCCGTCACCGGCATGGGCATGGACGGGCTGCCGGTCGACGCCGACGGCAACTGGCTCTACCCGATGATCAGTTGGCACGATCCGCGGACCGCGGGGCAGTTGAAGTGGTGGCAAGACCACATCGGCGCCGCCAAGGTCTTTTCCATCGGCGGCAATCCCCTCTGGCCGATCAACTCGGCGCTGCGAATCCTCTGGCTGGCCGAAAACGAGCCGGAGATCCTCAAGCGGACGCATAAGTGGCTGCTCATCGAAGATTTCTTGAACTACATGCTCTGCGGCCGGCAGGTGACCGATTACAGCATGGCGTCGTGTACGCTTCTGTTCGATCAGCGGTCGCTGGAGTGGTCCGACGAACTGATCGAATTGTCGGGCATCGATCGCCGCATTCTCTGCGACGTGTTGCCCAGCGGCACACCGATCGGCGAAGTGCATGACTGCGCCGCCGCCGCGACCGGACTGTCGCCCGGCACGCCCGTCGTTCTCGGCGGCCACGATCACATCTGCGGCAGCTTGCCGGTCGGTGTGTTTCGACCGGGAGTGGTACTGGACGTGACCGGCACATGGGAGACGGTGATGGCGCCCACCGCCGAACCGGTCCTCAAGGATGAACTCCGCGCTGCGGGCATCACCGTGCAGGCCCATGTGGCGCGGGGCATGCATACCGCCTGGGGCGGCAATGTGGCGGGTGAGATGGTCGAGTGGTATCGCCGGCAATTGGCCGGGGGCGACGCCGCGGCGAGCGAGTCGAGCGATAGCGGTCAGTGGACCCGGCTGATGGCCGAAGCGGCCCAGTCGCCGCCCGGGGCGCGGGGGGCGATGTTTTTGCCGCACATGTCGGCCGCCGCCTGTCCGGTCGTCGATTCGCGGAGCCTGGGCGTCTTTGCCGGCCTCACTCCGCTGGCCACGCGCGGCGATCTGTTGCGGGCGATCATCGAGGGGTTGGACTACCAGTTTCTCGATATCGTCTCCGCGATGGAGACAGCCCTGGAGGTTCGCTTCGAAAAGCTCGTGGCGGTGGGCGGGGCCACACGCAACGCCTTCTGGATGCAGAACAAGGCCGACGTGGCGGGCCGGCCGGTCGAAGTGCCCGATATCGAAGAGGCGACGCCGCAGGGCGCCGCCATCCTGGCCGGCATCGGCGTGGGCGTTTACCGCGACGAAGAGGAGGCGTTCGAACGAATCTACCGGCCGGGGGCGGTCTACGAGCCGGACCGGCGGCTTTCGGAGAAATACGCGCGGTGGTTTGAGATCTATCGGGAACTGTACCCGGCCGCCAAAACCGTCAACCATCGGCTTTTCGAGGAATTCCTGACGTGAACGGAAAAGAGAGAGTACACTGTGCGCTGCGAAGAGAGATCCCCGACGTCGTGCCGACCTTCGAGTGGTTCATCGACGCCGCGGTGGGTGAAACGCTCACTGGCAGCCGCGATCCACTCGAGATCGTGGCCAGATTGGATCTCGACGGAATCAACATTCGGCCCGACTATAGCAAGCGTCGGTTGGACGAGAAGACGCTTGTCGACGAATGGGGTGTCGAGCGCCAATTGACCGACGACGTGCTGCCGGCGCTCCGCGCCAGCCCCGTTGCCGACATCACCCGCCATCGCGAGTACGCATTTCCCGACCCGGCCGCCGCGCATCGATTCACCGCGTTGGAAGCCGCGCTGGAGCTTTTCGGCGATAGCAAGGCCGTGGTTCTCAATCTCCGCGACGGCTTCTCCGACATGCGTGATCTGCTCGGCTACCAGGAGGCGCTGATGGGGCTGCTTCTGGAACCTCAAGCGTTCGCGGAAATGCTGCGGCGCGTTGTGGACTATAACCTGGAACTGGCCGCCGTCGCCCGCCGCCGCTTCGGCATCGAGATCATCGCCACCACCGACGACGTGGCCAATGCGGCCGGATTGCTGATGCGGCCCGAGACCTACTTCGACTTGATCGCGCCGCAGTTCCGGCGCGTGATCGGAGGATACAAGGATCTGGGCTGCTTGTGCATTAAGCACTGCGACGGAAACATCAATGCGGTGGTCGATTTCTGGATCGAGAGCGGAATCAACTGCCTCGACCCGATCGACCCCGGTGCCGGCTACACGATGGGTGGGATGAAATCGCGCTACGGCAACCGCATCTGCCTGAAGGGAAACGTCGACTGCACCGGAGCGCTGTGCGATGGCACGGCGGAGGAGGTCGCGAGGGAGGTTCGGCAGTGCATCGCCGAAGGCGGCCCCGGCGGAATGATCCTCTCGTCGAGCAACACGATCCACCGCGGCGTCAAGCCCGCAAACTACCGGGCCATGCTTGAAGCACGGAACTTTTCCCAGCAGCCGGGTTGCTAACCGTTTTCCCAAGTCCGAGGGGGTCGGGAGTCTTTTTTCCATGTCGGCCGGAATGAATCTGTCCATAATACAGAAGCGTTGCCCGGCCGACATGGAAAAAAGACTCCCGACCCCTTCCCCGCTGCCAACCATTTCGTTCTTTCCAGCAACCTTGCTGCTTACCACCTCTCGGAGTTCATCGTGAGACCACTCGGCCTCGCACTCATCCTGTTCCTGACCGCTGCCACTGTGTCCTTTGCCCAACCGCCATCGCTTTCGTTCGAGGGCGCCGACTGGATCTGGTCGTCTGCCGCTCCGCTGGGCAATCTTGGCTCGATGTCCGCCGGTGTTGGCTATTTCCGTGCGGAAGTGGACATCCCGGAGAGCCCTGCGCTGAGATCGGCTGAGGTGACGATCACTGCCGACAACCTCTTCGTGCTCTACGTCAACGGTCGAGCGGTCGGCGAGAGCGAGGCGAACAACAACGCGTGGGGCAAGCCGAAACGCTGGGATCTCACCGGCCTGGTCGTGCCGGCGCGCACCGTGCTGGCCGTCGAGGCGGTCAACACTCTGCCAGGACCGGCCGGGCTGATCGTCTCGTTTGTCGCCGAGTTGTCCGATGGTCGGCGAATCCTCCTCGGCAGCGGCGCGAGTTGGAAAGCCAGCCCCAGCCAAGCCTCCAATTGGCAACAGCCGGAGTTCGATGACCAGAAGTGGCCGGCCGCGGCCGTGGTCGGCAACTACGGCGCCTCGCCTTGGGGCCGAGTCGCCGTGCCTGCCGTGGCGAGACCCGGCGGGGAACCGGTCGGCAAGGTCCAGAAGGCCGCCATGGATGCCTTGGAGCAAGCCGTTGCGCGCGGGCAGATCATGGCCGTCGCCGAGGCACCCCCGCCGGAGAATTTTTCCTGGCCCGCCGGGGTCGTGTTCGTCGGCAACGATTGCAGTCTCGAACGTCCCTACAGCCATACCAACACCTCCGCAGACAGTCTCAGTGTGACGATCTTCAACCCGCGCAAGTCGCGTGCCTTTCCGGAGCACGATCTGCCCGCGCCGATGAAGATCGGCCGCAAGCTTTATGCATTGGCGCCGGCACGCCCCGGGACAAAGCCGCGAGTGCTGGCCGACGCCGGCCGCGGCGCGCTGGGTTCACCGAACGTTTCCTTCGACGGCCGCTCGATCTACGTCTCGATGGCCTACGACGGCAATCCCTTCTTCCACATCTATCGGGTTCCCGCCGAGGGCGGTTCTCCCCGGCGACTGACCGACGGGCCCTTTCACGACATCGATCCGGCGGAATTGCCCGACGGCCGTCTCGTATTCACCTCCACGCGAATCGGCCGCTTCGAGGAATACCACAATCCCCCCTCGCGCTCGTTGTTCGTGATGAAGGCCGACGGCAGCGACCTCTGTCCGCTTACGCACACGATCATCTTCGACAACGAGCCCGAAGTGATGGCCGACGGCCGCTTGATCTGCACCACACCGCGCAGGGTTCCCGTTGAGATTGCCGCTGGCTCTGCAGACGACGCCCTTGCTTATGGTCGGCGAGGGTCGACCGCATCGTTTTCGCGGCAACAATGCGGCGGTCACCGGCCTGATGGAGCTGCAATTCGACCGATACCGCGAAGTGGCGGGCGTCGATCGCCACGGCAACTTGCCCGATCCGGTCGCTACCGGCGCCGACGAAGTAGCGACGCTTATCGCACAGCTTCGCGGCGCCGATCGGACGCTGCATGTCTCGGCGGCGCAGCGATTGGGGATCTTTCGCGATCCGGCCGCCGCGCCGGCGCTGTCCGACCGCTTGAAACAAGGTTGGCGCGAGACGCGAGTCGCAGCGGCGGTCGCGCTGGCCGCCTGCGGCACGCGCGATTCGATCGCGCCGCTGCTCGACGCGCTGGACGATAGCGACCCGATCGTCGCGGAGTCGGCGGCCGTGGCCCTGGAGAACCTCACCGGCCACTCCGAACCGTTTGACGCATTTGCCGATGCGGAGAGCCGGCGCCGGCAGTCAGCCATTTGGCGAGCGTGGATCGCGAGCCAATCCTGGGCGGCCGTGGAAGACGAACTGACTCGCCGGCTTCAAGACCCCAACCGCGACACGGTTCGGCGCGCCGCGGTGGCGCTCGGACATACAGGCGGCGACGCCGCGGCCGTCGCGCTGGCAGAATATCTCGCCGAACACCGCGGCAATAACCCCTTCCCCGAATGGCAAAGGACGCATCGCGGCGACGGCGCGCGATTCAATGCGCTCTCCGAGGTCAATCCCCGCACGATCCAGGCGGTCACCCGCGCCTTGGGCCATCTCAAGGCGGAAGCGGCCGTTTCGTTGCTCGCCGAAACGCTCGCCCAGCACGGCGACCCGGCCACCGGCAACCTCTTCCTCGCGGAAGCCGCCGCCGAAGCCCTCGGCCGCATCGGCACGCCCGCAGCCGAAGCCGCGCTCGTCGAAGGCTTTTCCAAACTGCAAGACTATCCTCTCTACACGAGTTGGTATGGGGACCACCCGGCGCTGATGGCCTGCCACGCCTCCCCAATCCACTACTTCATCCTCGAAGCCCTCGACAGATGCGGCTCCACCGGTGCAGAAAGCATCCTCCCGCACATGATTCGCTCGCTGCCGGTCGATCCGGACCGTGCTCTGCTGCTTTCCAACGACGACTACGAGACCCTCGTCGGCCGCATCCTCCGCCGCCACGGCGCCGAAAGGGCGGTCGTTGAGACTTGCCTGGCCATCCTCGGCGATCCTCAGGCTGCGAAGACGGCATCGATCGAGGATGCGGTTTCCACCATGCACCGCTGCTGGGGTGGGCACCCTTGTCCGGAAAATCGCGCCGCTCAGGTTCTCTCGCTGGTTTGCCGGGATCCGCGGCATCAGCCGCGCGTGCTGGCGGCCTTCGATCGCTACCGTGCCAAGCCGACCGAGATACCCCGCGTATTCGACACGGGCATACCGGTGGTGCTCGAATTGCCCGTGAAGAACTGGGTCTGTTTCTTTCTTGCGCGCACGTTGGGGAATCTCGGCGATTCGCGCACCGTGACGCCGCTCATCACGGCGCTGAAACAATCGCCTCCGGAAGCAGCCGGCGGGCGGCCGGATCCGCTCGGGCCCGGCGTACTTTTTCTGCACAACGATTTGACGCCCTGCTGGCGAGCCGCCGTGGCCTGGGCGCTGGGCCGCCTCGGCGACCGCCGCGCCGTGCCAACGCTATTGGACGTTGCCCGAGACCTGAAAAACGCCACCGACACCCGCCATGCCGCCGCCGAAGCCCTCGAGCGGATCGCCGACCCGGCCAGCCGGGAAGCGATTCGGCAGCTTGCCGCCGATTATCCGGAGCTATCCACGCGGCGAGCGCTGGAAGAGGCGGCTGATGCTTGTCGTCACGAGGAGCAAGTCGCCTCCGGACGAAGCCCTTGAATCGGACCCGATGGTTGCATGGCCGACGCGCATCAGCCAGACTGGGAGGAGCGCGTCGGCGGATTGAACGGGAAGGGGGTCGGGAGTCTTTTTCCGTATCGGCCACCGACTGCCTGGAACATGCCGAACGGCGTTGAGGCCGATACGGAAAAAGACTCCCGACCCCCTTCCCGGTTCCAGGCCGTTTGGCTCTTGACTCTCGACTTCTTCAGGAGACCACCGTGTTACGACACCGTTTCACACTCGAAACCCTGCTGGCCCTATGGATCGCCGCCACGGTCATCTGCTGCCCGCGGTCCATTGATGCGGCCTCGCCCGCCGGCGGCGAACGCCCGAACATTCTTTTCGTCTTCTGCGACGATCACGCCTACCAGGCCATCAGCGCTTACCGGCCGATCTGCCCGCATAACATTCCGCTGAACTACACGCCCCATATCGATCGGCTGGCCCACGAGGGGATGCGATTCGACAATTGCTACGTGACCAACTCGATTTGCGGCCCGGCGCGGGCGGTGATCCAGACCGGCAAGTACAGCCACAAGAACGGCTTCTGCTGCAACGGCAATCGCTTTGACGGCACCCAGCAGACTTTCCCTAAGCTATTGCAGAAGGTCGGCTACCAGACGGCCGTGGTCGGTAAGTGGCACCTCGGAGAGCACATGCCGCCGCAGGGCTTCGACTACGCCGAGGTGTTGATCGGCCAAGGCCCCTACTACAACCCGCCGATGCTCCGCAACGGCGAGCGGGTCGAGCACACCGGCTACACCACCGACATCATCACCGATCTGACACTCCAGTGGCTCGAGAAGAAACGCGACCCTGCCAAGCCATTCCTGCTCATGTACCAGCACAAGGCGCCGCACCGGCGCTGGGATCCGGGGCCGAAGTATCTCACGAAATACGACGACATCGCCATTCCCGAGCCAGCGACCCTCTTCGACGATTACCAGGGCCGCGGCACGCCGGCTAAGACCCAGGATATGTCGATCGCCAGGACGATGGACGACCAGGATCTGAAGATGGTTCCTCCTCCGAAGCTCACGCCCGAGCAGCAGCATACGTGGGAGGCGGCCTACGAGCCGAAAAACGAGGCGTTCCGGCAGGCGAAACTCGAAGGACGCGACCTGGTGCGGTGGAAATACCAGCGCTACATGAAGGACTATCTCCGTTGTATCGCCTCGGTCGATGAGAACCTCGGTCGGGTACTCGACTATCTCGATCGCACCGGACTCGTCGACAACACGGTCGTCATCTACACGTCCGATCAGGGTTTCTATCTGGGAGAGCACGGCTGGTTCGACAAACGCTGGATGTACGAGGAGACGTTGCGGACGCCGCTGATCGTCCGCTGGCCGAAGCGGATCCACGCCCGCAGCGTCAACAAGGACATCGTCTCCAACGTCGACTTCGCCGAGACCTTTCTCGATCTCGCCGGCGCGGAAGTGCCCGGCGACATGCAGGGCCGCAGCCTGGTGCCGCTGATGCATGGCCAGACGCCGTCAGATTGGCGAAAGACCTTCTACTATCAGTATTTCGAGTTTCCCGGTCCGCACGACGTGCGACGCCATTGCGGGGTGACCGACGGCCGCTACAAGCTTATCCACTTCTACGAGCCCGACGTGAAGGAGTGGGAGTTGTACGATCTGCAAAGCGATCCGTACGAACTAACCAGTGTTTACGGCCATCCGATGTACGGCAAAGAACAGGCGCGGATGGAAAAGGAGTTGGAGCGGCTGAAAAAGGAATTGGAGGTGCCCGATGAGGATCCCCCGCAATCGTACCTGGGAGGCATGGAGCGTTATCGCAAGGCGGTCGAACGGATTCACCAGCGGCGGAAGGAATTCGAGAAGTAGCTCCCGCCTGCCGGGCGGGAGTTGACGCAATCAATTCTTGTCCGTAACATCCACGCGCCGTGGGCGCATGGCCAAGTCGTGTAACCTTGGCCCTCAACTCTCAACCTCTCCCGGCTCCTTGCTCCCGAGGCAAGCACCTGCTATCTTCTCCAGCGGGGCGCTGCACTCAAGAATGCCCGGGCGAGGACGCACAGAATGAAGATTCGACATCTGCGATGGTGGCTCTGCGGGCTGCTGTTCGCCGCCACCGCACTGAGTTTCCTCGATCGGCAGGTCTTGTCGGTCATCGCGCCTGTCGTGACCGAAGAGTTCGAGATGACCAACCAGGAGTATTCTTACGTCACGACGGCGTTTCTGGTCAGTTACGCGGTGATGTTCTTCCTGGCCGGCCGGATCATGGACCTCGTCGGTACGCGGCTCGGTATGGCACTGTCCGTGGGGCTGTGGACCGTCGCCAGCGCCCTGCACGCCGTGGCACAGGGGGCGTACCAATTGGCCTTCTTCCGGTTCCTGCTCGGGGCCGGCGAGGGAGGCTGTTTCCCCGGGGTGACCAAGGCCGCCACGGAATGGTTCCCCCAGCGCGAGCGAGCGCTGGCCATCGGCATCGCCATCGGGGGCGCCAGCCTCGGAGCCGTTGCCGCGCCCCCTTTGACTGTCTGGCTGGTAGGGCAGTTCGGATGGCGGGAAGCGTTTTTGGTTACCGGGGCCTTGGGCGCGGCCTGGGTGACACTTTGGTGGGTTTTCTACCACGCGCCGGTAGCCTCGCCGTTTGTCACCGACTCGGAACGCAAGCATGTCGAGGCCCACGCGGAAGGTGAGACGGCGATGCCCGCCCGCGACAGTCAACCGGTGGCGCCACCCCCCTCGCTGGCCTCACTCTTGACGCGAAAGGATGTCTGGGGATTGGCGATCATGCGGTTCCTCTTCGACCCGGTGTTCTACTTCTACATGTTCTGGATCCCGAAATACCTCAGCGAGGAACGCGGCTTGTCGCTGGAAGCGATCGGCCGGTTGACGTGGATCCCTTTCTTCGCCCTGGGAGTGTCGAACGTGATCGGTGGATGGGCGTCCGACCGGCTGATTGCCGCGGGAATGCCCCCCAGCAAAGCCCGCAAGCTGGTGATGGCCGCGGCGGCGCTGTTGACGGTCTCTTCGGCGGCAGCGGCGTTTGCCGGAAGTGCCGCGATGGCCGTGGCCATCATGTCGGTGCTGATGTTCGCCCACGGCTTCTGGATCACCAACTACGTCACGGTTATCAGCGAGAGTTTTCCGAAGAACGCCGTGGCCACGGTCATGGGGCTGGCCGGCATGGTCGGAGCGATTGGCGGAATGCTCGGCAATACGGCGATCGGTCTGGTCGTCGATCGGTTTTCGTTTCTTCCCGTCTGGATCGCCTCCGGCTGCCTCTACCCTCTCGCTCTGCTCGTCCTTCTTGCGACCGTGGGCGGGGCCAAACCGTCCGAAATATGAAATCCTGGAAACAGATCGATGAATGTTCCTATCACCCCTCCGGCCGTCCGAGTCCCTCGCCGCAAACCTCGCACCGCCAACATCGGCATCTTCGGCGTCGGCCACTACACCTACTGGGGGCAGTTCCCGGGGTTGCACGACGACATGCTTGCCAAGATCGACGTGTTGGTGAAGAAGGTCGAAGCCAACGACGTACACGTCACCAATTTCGGGCTGATCGACAATGCCCAAGGGGCCTACGCCCTGCTGCCGAGGCTCAAAGCGGCCAACCTGGATCTTGTCTTCTGCGACATGGTGACCTATGCCACCTCCTCGACTTTCGGCATCCTGATCCGCGATCTCGACGTGCCGGTAGTTCTGGTCGCTTTGCAGCCGCTGGAGGCGATGGACTACGCCAAGGCGTCGACCTACATGCAGCTATCGAACGACGACTTTTGCTCGGTGCCCGAGTTTACCGGCGTGGCGATCCGGATGGGCAAGCGTCCGCCGCCGCTCGTTCTCGGCACACTCCACGGCGATCCGGCGGCCGACGCCGCGCTGGCCGAGTGGTGCAACATCGCCAAGGTTCTGCACGACCTCCAGGGCGCGCGGATCGGACATTTCGGCCACGTCTTGGAGTCGATGCTCGACATGCACTCCGACCCGACTGCCTTCACTGCCGGTTTCGGCTGCCACATCGTGCAGACCGAGGCCGACGACCTGGTGCGGCTGCACCGCACGGTCGAGCCGGCCGAGATCGAAGCCAAGAAGGCCCGCATCCTCGACATGTTCGACACTCCCGACCCCAAGTCCGATCCCATCACCCGCAAGCTCACTCCCGAAGATCTGCATGCGGCCGCGCGCGTGGCGGTGGCGCTGGACCGGTTTGTCGATGAGAAAGAGCTTGACGGCCTGGCCTACTACTACGAGGGCGAGCCGGAGAGCAAGATGCGGCACGTGGTGACGAACCTCGTCGTCGGCAACTCGCTGCTGACGGCGGCCGGTTTTCCCATGTGCGGCGAGTCGGACTTGAAAACCTGCATCGCCATGCTCATCGAGGACCGCCTGGACATCGGGGGCAGCTTTGCCGAATTCCACCCCGTCGATTTTAAAGAGGGATTCGTCCTCGTCGGCCACGACGGACCGCACCACATCAACATCGCCGAAGGCAAGCCGGTGCTCCGCAGCCTGCTGAAGTACCACGGCAAGCCGGGGTCGGGGGCCAGCGTGGAGTTCAAGATCAAGGAAGGGCCGATCACGATGCTGAGCATCGGGAGCACGGCGGAGGGTAAATTCAAGTTCGTCCTTGCCGAGGGAGAATCGGTTCGTGGACCGATCCCCGCGACCGGCAACACGAACACGCGTGGCTTCTTCCAGCCCGACGTTCGCACGTTCCTCAAACGCTGGGTGGCGGAGGGTCCGACGCACCATTTCGCGCTGGGTATCGGCCACCATGCCGGGGCCATTGAGAAAATCGCCGACGCCCTGGGAATCGAGAGTGCCGTGGTTTGCCCGGAGTAAACGGTTGTGGGCTCTCGATGAGAGCTTTTGGTTTTACGAGGCTTTGTTGCCGCCCCGCGCAGGCCGCTGGCCGTCGCGGTTAAACGATTCCGGTGGCGGCCGAAGGCCGCGGTAAGGAAATATCGACGCAGGTACGCCATGCCCGTGGACAATCCGATGGAAACAACGCCGTCTACCTATTCGCCTCTGCCGCTGCTCAGCCGGCTTTCGGCGATGATGTTCCTGCAATACTTCGTGCAAGGCGCTTATCTGCCGATTGCGTCGGTCTATGTCCAGGACGCGCTGGGGTTCACCGCCATGCAGGTCGGCGTCTTCAGCTCAGCCCTGGCGGTCGGCCCGTTTCTCGCCCCCTTCGTAATCGGCCAGATCGTCGATCGGATGTTCGCCACTGAACGGGTGATGGCGTTTTGCCATCTCGCCGGCGGGTTGCTGATGCTGGCCATCTACACGCAGACCGACGTCTGGCCGGTGATCCTCTTGGGCACCGCCTACTCGATTCTTTACGTGCCGACGATGATGCTCTCCAATTCCCTGGCCTTCCAGCACCTCAAGAACAGCGACATGGAGTTTCCCTGGATCCGGGCCTTCGGCACGCTCGGATTCATCATCCCGGCGTATGTGATCGAATTCTGGTGGCTCCGCGGACTGCAAGGGGAATCGCTCGACCGGGCACGGGCGTTCGCCTTCGCGCTATCGGGCATCGTCGGCATCGTGATGGCCATCTATTGCCTGAGCCTGCCCCATACACCGGCCCAGCATCGCGAAGACCGCAAGTACGCGCCGGGCGTGGTCGTCTCGATGCTGCGCAGCCGCCACTTTTTCGTCCTCATCCTCGTGAGCTTCTTCATCGCCATGGCACACCAGTTCGTGGTTGTCTGGTACAGTCCTTTCCTGCGGGCCATCCTCGACACCGGCGGCTGGGGCGCCTATGAGCAGAGCATCAGTTCGGTCGGGCAAATCTGCGAACTGGCGGTGCTGGCGATCCTGGGCCTCTTGATCAAGCGGCTGGGATTCAAATGGACCATGCTCCTGGGACTTGCCGCTTACATGCTTCGCTGCCTGCTGTTTTCCCTAGTCTTCGCGTTGGACCTCTCCTTCACGGGCAAGTTGATCCTGGCCGCCGCCGGTCAGGCCCTGCACGGTTTCTGTTTCGGCTGCTTCCTGGCGGTCGCCTATATGTACGTCGACCGGATCGCGCCGCGCGACGCGAGGGGAAGCATGCAGACCCTCTACGGCACGTTTGTCATTGCGCTGGGGTTCTTTGCGGGAGGATTTGCCAGCGGCCAGATCGGCGATTGGTTCACCACGGGAGCCGAGCAGACACTCACCCGTGATTGGACGAGCATCTGGCTAAGCTGCACCGCACTGTGTGCCGCCTGCCTCGTCGTCTTCGCCGTCTGGTTCCCGAGGCGACTGCCGGAGCCAGGAGCAGGGAGCGAGGAGTAAGGAGCGCGCATCGGCACAAAACGTAGGTGGCGCAACCAAGAAGGGGTCGCCACCCTTCTTTTCCGCTCCGTGAACAAACTCTTGGCGTAATCTATTTCTTCACCAGTGACCCCTCGAACCCCGCGGCGAGGAAGCATTTCTCCTTGATCACGTCGGTGAACTTCACGGCGGCCACCTTGCCATAAGGAAGCACGACGGTGCGCGCGCCCGTCGTATCGGGTGTCTGGCGTTCCACGAGCAGAAAATCGTCGCTCGTGAGAAACCCCGCGAAAGGGATTTGTTCACCGAAGCCGGTTATCAGCACCCCGCGGCGAAGCGTTTCCGGCGGCCAGTGGTGGAAGAAACCTTTCCAGTCGGGTTCGTTCATCTTCGATGCATCGCGCCGGGGGAAACTGCCTTGGGCATGGTTCAACAACGGGGGCTGTTCCGAGCCACTCCGCTATCAAGCTTAGCCCAAGCGAAGACGACCGGCCGATTCGATGTGCCATGCATAGCCGGAGCCGGATCGTCATTCCACCCGTTATAGCGGGTCTTCCAGGTCGGTAGCCTCAATTCTCTCGCGTCCGCAGCAAACTTGCGAAGTATCCAAGCCGAGTTTGCCGATCATAGCGATAGTGCCGCCTTTGCGGGTGGTGCCGCGGCGTGTTATACAGCGGCTCCGCCGGCCAGAGGTTTCTGGCCGCATGTTCAGGTGGATTCACGAGATCTCGGGGGGGCCCAGTCGATGAGCGAATCTTGCCGCTCTCTTTCCTTAATGGTCTTCGCTGCCGTGTCGCTGGGTTGGTTGACAGGATGCCAAGTACTCACCACGCCGCAGCTGGACCAATACGACGCAACGCTCGATCAACCGGTACCGCCCTCCATGTCGCCGCCGCGTGAACTGGAGAAGGTCTCCTTGCCGGCCTACCGCGTCGAACCACCCGACGTGATACAGATCGAAGTCCTCAAGGTCGTTCCTCTGCCCCCCTACCGGCTTGAGGTTTATGACGTGATGCAGATCGACGTGACAGGGACTCTTTTGGACCAGCCGATCAACAATCCCTATATCATCGACGCCGAGGGAACCGTCAACCTCGGTCCGGCTTATGGTAGCGTCCGCGTAGCTGGGATGAGCATCGACGAGGCCAACGAGGCCATCCGCCGGCACTTGCTGCAGATCCTCAAGCGGCCTGTCGTTTCCGTCCGCCTCATTCAGACCACGGGGATGCAACCGGTCAGCGGGATCTATCTGGTCGGCCCCGACGGCACGATCAATCTGCGGCAGTACGGCCAAGTCCATGTGGCAGGTTTGAGCCTGCCGGAGATCAAGGTCAAACTTCAGCGCCACCTCTCGCAATACCTTGACTCGCCGGAAGCGTCGGTGGACGTGGTGGCCTACAACAGCAAGGTCTACTACATCGTCACCGAAGGGGCCGGGGTCGGCGACAACGTGGTGCGAGTGCCGATCACCGGCAACGAGACCGTACTCGACGCGATCAGTCAGATTCGCGGACTCTCGCAGTTGTCCAGCCAGAAGATCTGGATCGCGCGACCCGCCCCGCACGGTTTCCATTGCGAGCAGATTCTGCCGGTCGACTGGAACGCGATCACTGAAGGCGGGTCGGCATCCACCAACTACCAGATTCTGCCAGGCGACCGGGTGTTCATCGCCGAAGACAAGATGATGACGCTGACCAACGTCGTTGCGAAGATCGTGGGACCGTTTGAGCGAGCAATGGGCTTCTCCTCCTTGTCCGTCTCGACGATCCGGAATTTCCAGTCGCTCGGCCAAGGTTTGGACAACGGATTCTAATAGGGCGCACCATGCACTCTGCGATTTTAGGCAGCATGGGATTGGTAGCAACGGGAGCCGGTGAGACGCTGCGGGCGATTTCGCCAGAAGCGAGCAAGCGTGGGGGTGTCGCTGAGGTGGTCG